>JAVYYS010000001.1:0-32949 GCA_038876335.1 Candidatus Micrarchaeaceae archaeon
AGATACATACGACAAGCTCAAGAATGTGATACGGAACAATCGCGGCATTGCCCAGGCCCCATGGTGTGGGGGGTATGATTGCGAAAGGAAAATAAAGGAAGAAACAGGTGCAAAAATCACAAATATGCCGCTAGACGCCCAGGGTAAAGAGAAACTGAAAAAATGTATTTACTGCGGCAGCGATGCCAAGCACATCGCGAATTTTGCAAGGTCTTACTAACCGCTAGTTACCAGTCCCAGTCATCCTGCCTATTTTCATAGCATGAAGAAGCACAATCCCAGTATCCATTGTCCTCTTTTTCCTTTTCGCATCTTAGCATGCATCGCGAAGTGTCTTCGTTGTTTTTCCTTTCGCGCCTTAGCCTATCTATGAAAAGTTGGATTTCTTTTTTTACTTTATTCTCCTCTACTTCGCAGCCCCTGCTCCTTAAAAAGTCAGAGACGTCTTTCACGAGCTTCTCTCCGCCTACATATGGATAGTACATCTCTATGGCAAACTCGCCTTCCTTATTGCAGTCGACCTCTTTTTCTTTGCTCCCCATGTAAATCTAATAAAGTTGTAAATATAACCTTTTAAATAAAGCAAGACCCACTTAGTCGAACGACGAAGTCTCGCGTAATCTGCCGCGCGCTTTCGCGAAAGAAATAAAATAAGAACAAGGGGTAAGTATATTAGTATTGCCCTGATTGTGCAACTGCGCATTTACAGCCCCGTCGTCTAGCGGCCAAGGACGCAGGCCTTTGGAGCCTGCTACATCGGTTCGAATCCGGTCGGGGCTATCTCCAAAAGGGCTTGAACGGCTTTTATAGAAGTGGGTGGAAACCCTAATCCTTCAGAAGCATCATGATGATCAATTAGCTGCTCTCAAAGCCCCAACCTTCAGTTAGGAGATACCACATAGCTCCGCAATCCTTCAATAGCAGTTTATACTATGTCGAGCGCGGCAAACATCACGGGCAAGATTATCGTCGCGTCGCCATCGATTGTGGTATACCTGGCCTTTTCCTTTATCTTGCCCCACGACACTGCCTCCGAAAGCCTTGCGCCAGAAAGGCTTCCATCAAATTGCGTTGCAGTTGTTATGTAAACGGCGTAGTCAAGCCCGCCTTTGAATTGGTTCCACCATATCACATGGTGCTTGCTTATGCCTCCGCCCACCATGAGCGCGCCAGTAACTTTGTGGTCGAAGATGATGTCGCTAAGTTCCTTTTCGTCTTTCAGCAGGTTGAGTTTGAAGTCGTGGTCCTGGGAGAATATAGTGAGCTGGGTTCCGAATGCGCTGTCGAGTATACCCGGGTTGAAAATTTTGACATTGTGGAGGAACGCCTGCCTCACTATCGAGCTGCTGTCATCGATCCTCTTGCCAAATTCGTATATCAGCTCGCTTGCGCTGTATTCCTTTTTGTAGTCACGGCTTGAGTATATCTCTTCCATGATCTTGTTGAATCTTTTCTCCAGCATGAGGCCATATTCGTCCCTTTCTATGAATACGTTGCCGAGCCTATAAACTCTCTTCCTGTGCAGCTCTGCATCGTCGGCATAAAAGGAACCCTTTCGGTATATCCCTCCCGAAGCCCTTGCTATGTCATGGTCCAACATACCTCCAGTTGTTATGATCGCATTGAAATACTTTGTAGCGCCCGCAATCGCGCCGCGCAGGCCCGTAGCTATTATGTCTGCAGGAAATGAAAGGAAGTTGAATGATCTTTTATCTGCAAGCATGTCTCTAAGTATATTGGTGCCTTCAGCCATATGTTGTGCCGAAAATCCTCCAATCTCCTGCATTTCGTCTATAAGCTCAGACACTTTCATAGATTTTCTGAGCTTCAAGTCCTTCACAGGTCCGCCTATGTGCTCTTTCCTTACGCCTTTTTTTGTAGCCATAAAATTTACCAATACGCTTCTCTCCTTTTCTATATAAGTTTTCTATATAAGTAAATAGAGTAGAATGATACATATCCATTCATAAGCTTAAGCTTTTATTTTTTGCTACATTATTAAATCACGTGCGACCAGTGATCTTATGCCAGAAAACCCGAGCGTGGATGATGAAGAGATATTACGTTTTATAGAAAATGCCCGCCCCAAAGTATATGTTATTGGAACAGGAGGAAGCGGCAGCAACACAATAACGCGGCTTTCAAGCATAGGCATAGAGAACGCTACCCTTGTTGCGATGAACACTGATGCAGCCCATCTCGTAAAAACACGGTCGGAGCGTAAGCTTCTCTTGGGCAAAAAAATAACGCGCGGTTTAGGCGCAGGAAGCGATGTAAAAATCGGCGAGGAGGCAGCGCTTGAAAGCAAGGATGAGATAAGGCACCTTATAGGAGATGCTAGCCTTGTGCTCGCCACATGCGGTCTTGGTGGCGGAACTGGCACTGGCTCAATAGCTACAATAATCCATGAAGCCAAAGAGGCTGGAGCGCTCACGGTCAGCGTAGTTACGCTTCCATTCTCCAGCGAGGGTACTACAAGGATGAAAAATGCGTTGGAGGGGCTTGCAAAACTGAAAAAAGTTTCAGATACAACAATAATAATCCCTAATGACAAGCTTCTTTCTGTAGCTCCAGATCTTCCGCTCAATATGGCGTTTAGGGTTTCAGATGAAGTGCTCGCCGAAGCTACGAAGGGCATAGTGGAAATGAGCACGAAGCCGGGTCTTGTCAATATAGATTTTGCGGATCTGCGCTCCGTGCTTAAGGATGCTGGGTTCGCTGTGATAGGCTCTGGGGAAAGCACTGCACCAGATGGCAATGGCATGCGCGCCATCAATGCTTTGGAGAGCGCGATAAAAAGCCCCATACTCGATGCCGATTTGTCCTCCGCCAGAAAAGCGCTAGTAAACATAGTAGGCGGAGAAAGCCTCACTTTGAGGGAAGCGGAGAGCGTCTTCCAAGAGGTTTCGAGCAGGATAGATCAAAATGCACTTCTTAAATGGGGCGCGCGGATAGACCCTGATATGAAAAAAGATACAGTAAAGGTAATGGTAGTTATAAGCGGGGTGGAGTTCCCTCAGTATACTGAGGAAGGAATAGCAAAAAACCTAAAAAAAATGGAAGAACTGGATCTAGATGAGGTGTTTACAGAGATGAACCCGCATAAAAATGAAAAATAAGAAATATGCAGTGCCGTTCTCTGCTATTGCTATTTCTGCTGCTTTTTTAGCTTCCTGTGGTACACAGTATCGAACTTGTAGCACCTGTTGCTGCAGTAGTAGCTTATCTTGCCCGAGCGGTGTACAAACATGATACCACTGCCTTTTTCTATATCTTTTGAACAATAGGAGCATTTCATATAATCATCATATGGCAGCAGCGCAAAAACGTTTACTTAACGGAGATCTGCTTTGCCTCCCTGCTGGTGTCCACAAGCCTCACAATGTCGCCCACCTTGACAGGGCCAAGTATATTTCTTTTTATCACCCTGCCTTTGTCCCTGCCTTCAAGCACATTGCACATAACAGTATAAATCTCTCCATACATGCCTGTTTTACCCTTTCTGTTAACCTCTACAATCTCTGCGGCTATGCCACGGAATATCTGTGACTGCTGCTGCGTCTGTGCTGCCTGCATCTCTTCTCTTCCGGCTTCTGCAGGCGCTGCTGCTGCAGAATTTGCTGCCGCTTTGGTGGGATTCTTATCTGTTTCATTGTCATGTCGGTTTTCCTGTCTGTTTTCCATCTAAATCAACCGCCATTCATAGTGCTAATGTTTCTCAGCCTCTTTGCCCTCTTGCTTTGGCTTTTCTTTAGCCGGTTTCTCTTCGCTTTGCTGCTTGCTCTGAGGCTTTCCTGTTACTCTGGCAGCTATATCGTCTAACTGCCCAGACGCTTTGCCCCTGTTTTCTACAGCAACAGCAGTGCACTGTACATTTAGCCCTATAGACTTGCCCAACTCTAATTTGCTTGGCACGAAAACGTAAGGCACTTTCTTCTGCTCACATAGTGTAGGTAAATGTATTACTACCTCCTCTGGTTCAACATCCCCTGCTATTGCAACGAATGTTGCAAGCCCCCTCTCTATGCTTTTTGTGACCTCGTTTGCGCCCTTTTTTACTGTGCCGGACTGTTTTGCAAGCTGCAGCGCCTCATAGGTTTTCGCGACTACGTCATTCGATACCTCAAACTTTACGTAAGATTTTGCCATTTGTTTCACCATCTGTCAATTTAGTCAAACTTCATCGGTTGAGCACGTGCTTCGCTTAGGAAGAAGGCTTTTAATATATTTCCCGCAAAGCTTTTTAACTCCTTCGCAAATTTCAGCTTATGAGGAAGTCTGAGGCCTTTGGCGGGGTCTCAGGTACGCCTTTCCTCTTCCTTATCTCTCTTACTATTTGCTCTTGCAGCGCATTCGGAACCTTCTCATAGCCCGCAAATTCCATAGCCCAGAGCGCCCTGCCCTGCGTAAGGCTCCTCAGGTCATTGGAGAAATTCTTCAAGGTTTCAGCTACAGGTATCTTTGACCTTATAATTACATGATCCCTGTCCTGCTTTATATCAAGCACTACGCCACGCTTGCCCTGCATGAATGATATCACATCCGACATATAATCCTGCGGCACGGTTATCTCATAAATCTGCTTGGGCTCCATCAGGTATACTCCCGCAGTCAACATAGCCGCATAGATTCCATTCCTTATAGCTGGTATGACCTGTGCAGGCCCTCTATGCACTGGGTCTTCGTGGATAGTCGCGTCAACTATGCTTACGAGCACTCCAGCGCACTTCTGCCTTGCCAGAGGGCCGTCCTTTACCGCTTCCGTAAATCCCTCAATCACGTTTTCCATTACTTCATTGATATACTGCACCCCATGCGTTACGTCGCTGAGTATGCATCTGTTGTATACATATACTGCATTCTTGGCTATCGCCCTGTCAAGGCCCGCTTTTACCATGAGCTCTATAGCGGCCTGGCCCTTCGGTTTGCCATCTTTTATCGCACCCTCTTCAAGCTCCTTTTGCAGCGCTTCAGGAAGCGGCTCCACTGTAAGATAAAACTTTGAGTGCCTGTTCGGAGTTTTGCTCTCTATCGGCCCAGCCTTGGACGCTATGGCTTCGCTATATACCACTATAGGCTCGCTGGAAATGATAGGTATGCCAAATTCATCCTTGATCTTGGTTTCTATAATCTCAAGATGGAGCTCCCCCATGCCGCTGACCAAGTGCTCCCCTGTTTCCTGATTAATCTCAGCCTGTATTGTAGGGTCCTCCTTCGACAGTTCCCTTAGCGCCTCTATAAGCTTTATTGTGTCCCTAGAATCCTTTGCCTCTATCGCCTTTGTTACAACTGGCTTAGAATAATGCTTTATTGGGTCAAACGGCTCAATGATATTCTCGCTGAGCGTGTCCCCTATAGTGAGATCTCCAAGCCCCACGATTGTGCATATGTTGCCCGCTGGCACCGCATCAACCGGGACTCTATCCGGACCCATATAAACCCCAACCTGCTGTATCCTTTCAGTGTTGTTCTTACCTGATATGTGGAGCTCAACGCCCTTCTTCGCAACACCAGAAAACACCCTACCTACCGCTACCTCTCCGCTATGCTGATCGTAAGTGATTCCAAACACGACTATGTTCGTCTTCGCAGTGGGGTCTACATTTATCATCGCTTTTCCATCCTCGCTGTTTATGTCTCCATGCCATATCAATGGTATCCTGTAGGGCTGCGCCTCCTTCGGGTTTGGCAGATTGTCTATTATCATAGGCAGTATTGCCTCCTCTATAGGCGCGACGTCCTGTAGCTCACTTTCCTTTCCTTCAGCAAAGTACCGGAAGATGTCTTTAAACGTTATCTTGTACTTTTCAGTTATGACCTTAGAAACGGCCCATTTGTCATATGCGGAGCCAAATGCTACGCTATTGTTCTCTACGCTTATCTTCCATTTCTCTATAAACTCAGGAGGAGCGAATTGCTCTATAAAGTAGTTCACCTTCTGGACTAGGTCAAGCAGCCTCTCCTGTGTCTGCTCGGGGGTCAGCCTTAGTTCGCTGAGAAGCCTATCCACTTTGTTTACAAAAAGGATCGGCCTGACTTTCTCCTTAAGTGCCTGCTTTAGCACAGTCTCGGTTTGCGGCATTATCATCTCTACGGGATCGACAACGAGCACGGCCCCATCAACGGCGCGCATCGACCTTGTGACATGACCGCCAAAATCTACGTGGCCCGGGGTGTCAATTAAATTTATTATATAATCGCGATCCTTGTACTTGAAACCCAGCGATATATTGGCAGATTTTATCGTCATCTTTCTCTCTTTTTCTATCGCGTCGTAATTTGTGAATAGCACTTCACCCGCGGCGGTTTTTGATATTAGGCCCGCCTTAGCAAGTAGCGAATCAGTGAGTGTTGTTTTGCCGTGGTGGACGTGGGCTATTATCGCGATGTTCCTTATCCTATCGTAGTCATTCATTAACTTTGTGATTTCCTCAACCATAAGCTCTCGTCTTACCATAATAAGCACTTCATCTAGCGCTTCTTGCCATGCGCTCTATCTCATTCTTCCTTTTTATGGCATAACTGTTTATGTCATTGTTTGCAGCAAGGATTAGTTCATCGGCAAGCGCATCCACAATATTTTTTCTCTTATCGAATGCGCCTATCACAGTAGCGAAGGCTATATTCCTAAGAGCGATGTCAAGCCTCTTGCTTGCGCTTATATCCACAGTCACATTCGCCACAACACCGCCGTACCTTACCCTTGTAGTATCCTCTATGGGTGCGCTGTTTTCAAGCGCCCTTATCAATACTTGAAGCGGGTTCTCATGCGTTATACCATAGACTTTGTCGAATGCATTCTCCACTATATGCATAACCTTGATCTTTTTGCCTTGGAGCTTGCCCTTTGTTCTTATCACGTGGCTTCCTATCTTCTTCCCAGTTCCGCCGCGCATGAGGTAGTTCTCAAGCCTCTCTACTATATTTATTTTTGCCTTTGAAAAATCTTCATTGCTGTTTCCCCTAAAAGTATTTGGATATTCGAATGGGGTTAGGTTTATATAATTCTTGAGGCTTTGGTCTGAAATCGTAACATCATACGGGTATTTGCCGAACAGTTTCGGCCTTTCCATTGCAATGTGTTGGGCAACAGCCGGAGACTTTCTCTGCACAGCCCTTTTTTTTGCAGCCGGAGCTGCAGATGTCGACTGCTTTGAGGCCTCAGCCCCTTCCAGCCCTACTGCAACAGCGGCCTTTTTGTCCTCTTTTTCAGTATTATCCATAATATCAGCAGCTCATCTCTTCGGCTTTTCCTTCCTGCCGGTTCTTATTTCTTCAAGGCTAGTGCCGTTTACTTCTACTACCTTGAACCTTACCCCGGGAATTGCGCCCATCTGGCCCCTCTGCGATCCTCCAAGCCCTTCTATAGTGACTTCGTCATGTTCGTCTATAAAGTTTATAGAACCGTCTCTAGGAACAAAAGCGCCAACTATCTTACTATTTTTTATTAGCTGTACCTTTACGCATTTTATCTGGCCTGAATTGGGCTGTTTCTGCTGCAGCGCGTATTTTTGCAATACGAGCGCCTTAGCCCTAGGGACAACCCCCACAGCGTCATATTTCTGCTTAAGCTTTAGTTTTTTCCTCTTCAGCCATTTCTTGAGCATTATCTGGTGCTTTCTCTGCTTAAGCAGCTTTCTTGCAGCAAACTCGCCGTTTCCCATATACTCATTCCTCTTTCCTCATTTCTTCATTCTCTTTCTCTTCTTTTCCATTTTCTTCTTCTGCTACCTGTTTGTGCTCCTGCTTTTTATCTTTTGTGGCCTGATCCGAGTAGTCTGATTGCAGTATGCTTGAGTTCCCAGGGTCTATTATGGAAACTGCGGAAACCGAAAAGGGTTTGCCACACACGGCGCCGAGCTCTACAGGATTGCCCTTGAAGATTACAATTTTTAGCCCAGCCAGATTAGCAAGATGCCTTATCTCTGCGTGCAGCTCCTTCTCTCCACTCTCAGCCAGGACTACAAGCTTAGAGCTACCATTGTTTACCGAAGCAATTACGCTGTTCGCTCCTACCGCTACCTCTCCGCTGTCAACAGCGAGGCGTATATCCCCAGATAGGTCTGCCATTTAACTCACAATAGATGCATCACAGCGCAGTTGCCGTAAAGCAGGTGCAGAAATGCAAGTGTTGATAAAATTGAAAATAAAGATATAAAAGCTATTCTATTGTTGAAGAAAGAAACATATATAATCGTTGCTGCGCGATGCGCAGACTGGAGTTGGAAAAAGAAAAAGTTCAATCGTACTCTATACCATCATTTTTAAGCCTATTTGTCCTTTCTTCATACTTCTTCATCTCCTCTTCTGTTTCCTTCCTCAAATACTTTAGGTATTCCTCCTTGTCCTTAAAACCATTTTCTCTGGCCTTCTCCTCCATTGACCTTCCCATTCCTGCATAATCCCGATGCGCGCCCAGTATCCCAAAGTCATCTCTGCTATTTCCGCTGCCTTCCACTTTCAATCTAATTTCGCTTTTTCCAATGTCTGCCATAGCAATCGAATTATCTGTCAGTTGTGAGGTATTTATAAGCAGTTTTCATTCCTCGCGTATTGTCTAACAATGTGCATGCGCTTTAAGCCATGCCGCCTCAACTGTGCAAAATGGTAGTGTTGCAGCCCAAGGGTTCGCTCAGCTGTCTGCTGAAAATGAGCCTCAAATATCCGATATACGGAACAACGAGTACAACCTTGCCTTCGATGTAGCTGTTTCCTTGTTCAAACAGTATGGGTTCATTGCCAAACTGAATATCAAGGCCGGGGTTGTTGTCTCCTTTTGTAAGAATATAGTAGCCATTGCCCGCATGCACTATCGCATACACCCTATGCACTATGTAAGCATCGCCGAGCTGGTAGAAATAGTCCTGCGGGATGGTTTTGTATACGACTATTGAGTTGTTTCTGTCGCCCTGTATAGTTGTGTTGCCAATCGTTATGGATTTCGTATACGCTTCTGTAAACACGCTGCCGTTGCTCTCTTTTACCTGTGCCGTGCCGCAGCCGTATCTTATCAGATTGCTGCCCTGGTCATTTTGCGGTATTACGCTGCCTCTTCCCGAAAATGGGTATAGCGCAAGCTCGTCCCCGCTCCTATAAATGCTGGACACGCTGCCGCTGCTCGCGTTGTATGCTACACATGTGAGGAATTCGCTGCTAAAGTTCCTTAGCGTGGCGTTCCATTCCTGCCCGCTGACATTTACTATGGGTGCATGCAGCTGCGAAACGCTTGAGACTCCGTCTATCGCCACCAAGTCTCCGCGGTGCAGCACCGGCAGCATGCTGCACGTGGGCACAACATTAAGCGGATACGGAGTGTTGAGCGCAAACTTGAGCCCGAACCAGAACACGAGCACAATCGCCACTGCTATTACTAGCTCTACGATGCTTCTCATTACCCCCTCTTCCTTTACGCTGCCTCCTATCTCGATGATTATCGTTATGATTATCAGCAGAAACAGCGCTATGCCGAAAAGTGCCGAGAGATTTGGTGAGCGCTGGAAAAGTATGTAAAGGGCAAACATCACTACAATCAGTACGTAGAGAGGCAGTGCGTTTATTCCCTTGCCCTCTGCCCGCTTTCTGTTTTTGCGCGTTTCTTTCAACTATACCACTTCTGATGCCCTAAGCTTGTGCCGGAACCGCATTTGCGCTTCCGCCCTCGTAAGCCGCGATGTTTCGCTGGTCTGTAAAGCGTATGCCGACAACCCTGGATTCGCCCTCCTGCCTTGTCACACCAACAGCAACATCCGCAGCCTGTATGAGTGCTGTGTTGTGGCTTACAACTATAAACTGGGACTTTCTGCTCAGCTCTTTGATAAGCTTCGAGAGCTTCTTGGAGTTTTCTTCGTCAAGCGCAGAGTCTATTTCATCAAATATGTAAAGCGACATTGGGTTCATCATCTGTATCGATAATATAAGCATAATAGTTATAAGCGATTTCTCTCCTCCCGACATCGTTTCAACGCTGCTAGCTCTCTTTGTTTTGGATATGCTTACCACAAGCCCGGATTCGAACGGATTCTTTGGATCCGAAAGATGCAGTTGCGCTTCACCTTCAAATATATAGGGATAGAGTTTCGAGAAATTTTGATTCACCTTTTCTAGTGTTTCATTGAATACATTCAGCTTCTTAGATTCCACTTCGTTTATTATTGAGAGTATCGAGGCCTTCTCGCTCTCCAACGTGGAAAGCTTCTGCTCCGCCTCTTCAAGCATCTTTCTCCTCTCCTCATACATCTCTGGAGCCTTGAGGTTGACACTACCCAGCGCTTCTAGGTCTGCTTTCAGGAGCACCTCCTTCTCCTCAAGCTCTTTCAGCGAGAGGCCCTCTATAGGTATTACACCCTGATAAGATAGCAGCTCTGCCTTAATGTCGGCAAGCCTAGTCTGCGCCTGCGCTATTTGCATCTCCTGGGCCTGCACCTCAGTTCTGGCTTTTGCCAGTTCGCTCTCCAACCTGCCTTTTTCGAAACTGAGCTTCGAAAGCTTTTCGTCAAGCTCTGAAGCTGACTTGAAGAGCACGGCAGACTTCGAATCATGCTCCTTTATCTGAATACCGAGTTCCTCCTTCGACTTTTCAAACCTGTCCATCTCTTCCTCCAATGCCTTCTTCCTCTCTTTAGAATCCTTTATCTGCGATGCATAGCCGCTTAGCTCAGCGCTTATTGCTTCCACCCGCTGTTGCATCATCTCGTTTTCTTTGCTGAGTGAAGCGAGCTCGACTCTAAGTTGCTCTGCTTCGTTTCTTACAGCACTAATCTTGGCGCGCTTCTCTTTGCTAGCTATGCTTCTGCCCTTTGTAGAAAGCATTTCTGAAATTGCAGAGTAGAGCGCACCGCTTTCCTCCTTCAGCTTCTGTATGTTCCTGCTAAATGCGGCTATACTTTCCCCAATTTTTTCAAGCCTCTCTTTGTTTGAGGCAAGTGCTTTCTCGTACTCATCCTTTTTGGACCGCAGCTCGCCTATTCTTGCCTTTGAATTTAGCAGCTCCGCCTTCATCCTTTTTGAATCAGAATCAAGCGTCATTATCCGCACTTCTGCTTCGGCAAGTTCCTTCCTCTGGCTTTCCATTGTGTAATCTACCTCTTCCACCTTTTTCTCCAGCGCGGCTTTGCTATTTTGCAGCTCCGTGAGCCTAGAGCTTAGCGCTATTGCGGAATGGGCGGCTTTGCTTCCTCCGCCGCTTACTACCCCTGATGCCTCTACCAGCTCCCCATCCAACGTTACAAATCTTGCTTTACCTATTCCGAGTTCTTTCGCTCTTGCTACGCTTTCTATGATAAAAGTATTGGAAAATACAAATCTCATAGCCCTATCAAACTTTTTATCATACCTAATAAAATCGAGCAGCGGCTTGAGTTCCTTCTCGCTGCGCTGCTCTCGCACTATAACCTCATTCATGGGTATGAATGAAGACCTCTCCAAGCCCTCTTCTTTAAGTATCTGTATAGCCCTCTCAGCATCGCTTATGCTTTCTACAATGAAATAGTTTAGCCTGCTCTGCGCGGCTGCCCATACCGCTTCCACGTATTTGCTGTCATACTCTATAAGGTCTTTGACTCTACCGTAGAACCCCTTTGCCATCGCCTTTTCCAGCATACGCCCTATTTTGTCCGGCCCTCCATAAATCGAAAGTTTTTCCTTTATCTTAAAGATTTCGAGATCAGCTTTGCCTACTTCCTCTTTGAGCTTTGCCTCTTCATCCAGCGCTATTTTGAGGCCTTCTTTCATATCCAAATAGCGCTTTTCGAGCTCTTTCCTCTCTTTGCTGTTGCTTTCAATCAGCGCTTCAGCTTTTGCATACGCATCCAACTCCGATTTGAGTGCTTCTTCAGTTTCAGCGATCTTCTCCTCTGTAGTGTGCATAGAGTTGGAGAGCACGCCTCTTTCAAGTTCAAGCGCTGTACGGTCTTTCTCAAGCCTTTCTAGTTCAGTGCGGTCGCTTTCGTATTTATTAACCATTTGCGCATTATCCTCTTCCGAGAGTGCGTATACTTCGCTCTCGCCGAGCTCTCCTTCCAGCTGTTTAAGCCTGTCGCTTTTGCTTTTGATCGAAGACGCATTTGCCGCAAGCTTTGATTCAAGATCGCCCTTCTCTTTTTTGCGCGTGTCGGCTTGCTCCTCCGTGCGCACGATGCTCTCTTCAGTCGCTTTTATCTGCTCCTTTATTACAGCAATCTGCTTTGTCAGCTCCTCAACCCTGTGGTTTACAGAGTTTACCTCCGTGGACCTCTTATTCAGTTCTTCTGAAAGTTTTTGTTTCTCTGCGCTTATGCCATTTACCTCATTCAAATTGCTTTCAAGGCTCTTTGCAATCTCAGCAATCTTTTTTTCAAGTGTAGCGCGCGAATTCAGAAGCTTTTCATGTTCTTCAGTAAGCTGCTTCTCCCTGAGCTTTAGTATGGTGTAGCGGGATCTTTTCAGCGTTCCTGTAATTTCAAAATAACGTTCTGCATCCCTTTTCTCCCCCTCCAGTTCTTTGAGGAAACCCTTTCTTTCATTTATCATTATTTTTGCTTCGTTTATTTTGGTCTCTACCTTCTCCAATTCCTTGAGCGAAGTCTCCTTTTTCTCGTCAAATTCCTTTATGCCTGCAGCTACATCTATCAGCTCTCTCCTCTCTTTGGGATTGAGGTTAAGTATCCTTGTTATCTCTCCTTGCGTGATGGTGTTGGTAGTTTCTATTTCACTGCGGTGGGCATGCAAAACGTCTATTACTTCCTGCCTGGTGACTCGCTTCCCATTGAGCCTATAGCCTACTTTACCATTAGATTTTACCCTTCTTGTTATCTCTATATTCTCGCTTCCAGAAAGCGTGGCTGAAACCCATGCCCTTTTTATTCCATCTTCAGGGTCTGGCTTTACGTTATTGTTTATCAACTGCGATACGTTGGTCACGCGCATTCTCTTTAGCGAAGTTTCGCCAAGCACAAAGAGCAGCGAATCGCATATGCTTGATTTGCCAGAACCATTCGGGCCCACTATGCAGTTGAATCCAGGGATGAACTTTATCGATGCTTGCCTGAAAGACTTGAAGTTGTGGAGGGTGAGTTTCTCTAAGTGTAGCATAATCCTACCTGGTCGCGCTTAATCTATTCCTTATGTATTAGAATCTTTTTATTTGTTTCCTTCACTCTGCACAGCGGCTGCCACACCCTCTCTTTTCTTATGTAACTTATTTGAGACATGAAGCGCCAGTATCGATTCTGTATGCTGTTCAGATAATATGCCAGCTATCTTTCTGCCGTTTGTCACAACAAGCAGCGCGGAATTGGCCGACTGCATCTCGCTGAGCGCCTTATAAAGCCCTTCATTATAATCTATCTCCGGCAGTTTTATCCCGAACTCCGAGATAGGCCTTTCCATTATCTCGTAGTTGGGCAGCTGGCTTCGCGTAGGTATCCTCGCAAGCTTTATGTTCCTTCCCTCTTTGAAGAGCACGATGTTTGTATGTTTTTTAAGCATTTTGCCATATACTCTATAGAGATTTTCGTTCTTGTTCACAATTATGAAATTCTTGCTTAGCGCATCACTGACATGGAGGTCCGATGCGTACTCCTTCATATATGCAGACTGGAGCTCCGCCTGCGATCCAGAGTAGAGGAACATTACTATGAAAATGTCGTAAAATACAAGGAACTCCCTGTATACAAGCGAGTATCCTTTCGCAAATACTGCGAATATTATTGTACCTAAGACAAAAAGCAACAGGACTATATTGCTTGCCTTTACTGTTATCTGCGTAGACCTAATGTAGCTTCTGCTTCTTTCGAGGTAGGCGCGGAAAACCCTCCCCCCATCAAGTGGAAATCCTGGCAGGAGGTTAAATATTCCTAAAAGCAGGTTTATCTCAAAGGTGAAAGTAATAGTCTGCCTTATTATTCCTGCGGGTGCAAACGGTACGATTGCCCAAAATGCGAAACCTATAGCCAAGCTGGCAAGCGGACCCGCGAGCGCAATGTAGAACTCCTGTTTCGGCTTCACCGTATCAAGGTCCATAACAGAAATGCCACCTATAGGCAGCAAAACAATCTTCTTCACTTTTATTTTGTAGTGCTGCGAGGTGAGAGAGTGCGAAAGCTCATGGAGCAGTACGCATATGAAAAGTATAACGAAAAGGGCGAATACATACAGGCTTACAAGGAGCACGAACAGCAGAAGCAAAAGGAAGGACCAGTGGAGCTCTATTTCTATGCCCGCTATCTTTCCTATTGTAGGAGAAAATCCCGCCATCAAAATTACCCAAATGCCCCGTGTCAATTCTTGCTAGAAAATGGCACAAGAGTACTTTATACAATCCATTATAAAAGTCATTATGCAAGCCATTATAAGCCATAAAATATAAAATAAAGCAATATCTATTTTTGCTATGCAATTAAGAATAACTTAATCTGTAAAGCATGCAAGTATGCAGGGCACTATCATCGATCCTTTTCCCGCGCATGCAATAATGTAGAATTGAAATAAAGCAGTAAGACTACGGTGTTTGTTTGCAGAGATTATTAAAGGATCCAAACCTCAAATTCCTATACGAAAAGCCAGCGCTTCTTATAAGGGCAGGCCTGCAAAAACATCTTGTTATAGGGGATTTGCATATAGGCGCAGAGTCAAATTTGATGGAAAAGGGGATTCACGTATACGAGTTTGCTGAATCAATGTCTAAAAAGATAAAAAAACTGATGAACACTTACCACGTGCAAAGCATCATTATTCTAGGAGATGTTAAGGAAAGCATACTTTATCCAGAAGAAAGGGAGGCTAAGGCGGTAAGATCATTTTTCGATTCTTTATCTGATTATGAAGTGCATGTCGTGCGGGGCAACCACGATGCGCACCTTTCTGAAATTATAGGCCTGCCATTAGAGGACGAGCTGCTCCTCGGAGAATTTGCACTTCTCCACGGGCATATGTGGCCCAGTAAAAAGGCGATGATGAAGAAGTATATAATATCTGCGCATAATCATATCGCAGTTTCAATGAAGGATAGCAAGGGCGCAAATTACTTCTATAAAGCATGGCTCGTTTCTAGGGAAGGGCACAACATCGGAAAATACTATCCACGCCATAAGGCCGGAATAAAACTCATCTCTATGCCAGCATTTAACGATCTTATAGTCGGCACAAGCATAACGAGATTCTCTATGAAAGAGAATCTAAGCCCAATATTCAGAAATGGGGTATTTGACTATGAAAGTGCCGAGGTCTACCTGCTAGGTGGCGAGTTTGCCGGCATTGTTTCGTACTTAAGCAAAAAACAGGTAAATTGGGTATAGTAAGCAGTTACGCCAATATCTATCTGGCTTCTTCCCCATGTCTCAAGATAGTTATTGGTATTATACCTCTTTCAAACTCAAGCTCTGCCAGTTCGAGCGGGTCTACTACCCCTTCCGGAACTTCCATCAGCGGAGGCGCTCCATATGCCAACTGCAGCGCTCTTGCTCCTATAATTCTTGCTTTTTCATACTTAGTATACTTCTGAACTCCTTTTTCAGACATAGCACCATCTTTTTATATGGGGTTCGGCTTGAACCTACTCTTAAACTCCCTTACCTCTTCAGTTATCATCTTTTTCCACGTTGGGAACCCCTCCGCTGTCTTAGGGTACCTCTCATATATCTCGTTTATCTCCTTCATCTTCTTTACTACGTAGAGTAGATTCCTAAAAGCGTTTATGTTGCTTGCTCCCTGTAGTATAGTTTTGAATTTGGAAGCAAGACTCAGTTCTGGCACAAGGCCGTAGCTTAGCTGCTGCGCCTCTTTTGCAGTGAGGAAGACCTTCATGCCATAGTTTATTATATCATTATTAAGGGACTGGAGGTACACTCTGAACACTTCGAGGCTCGCACTTTTCTTGCCATAATGTTCATTGAAGTCTATGTTGTACTTCCACAGGCCTCTTACACTTACATCTCCATTGGCCACTGCTTCAGCAGCATCAATCCCTGCAAGCACCCCTGCGGTAAGCGCAGGGCCTATGCCTCCAGCACTTATTGGGTTAGGCATTGCCATGCTGTCGCCAGCACCCATATAACCATTGAATGTAAGCGCTTCCATCTGGTGCCTTACCGCGACAGACCAATATCCAACGCCGCCGTTCGGCCCCTCATTGTAAAGTCTCATATTCTTGAATACTGATATTGATGCTGCATATTCTTCCATGAGGCTCTGCAGCGTATCCTTCTTGTTAAGCTTCGCATTCCTGATTTCAAGGCTCCTTTTCTGCACCCCTATGCCGATGTTAGCCCTGTTGCCTTTCTTTGGGAACACCCACCCATATCCTCCAGGCGCAATGAGTTGGTTGAGGTGTATTAGTGCATACCTAGGGTTGTAAAGGAGCGGGTCCTCATGATCCAGATCGAACTCATAAAGAAACCTCCCAGTAAGTTCAAGGTCATCGTTGTCAAGCATGCGTTCCACATACTCATTTTTTGGAAGGAGGCGCCGAAGCGTAGTCGCTATTCCAAGCGCGTCTATAACCACTTTTGCCCTAAACTCCTTGTGCTCTTTCTTTGCATCCTTTCCTGCGACTCCTACGACGTAGTTGTCTTCTACAAGTGGCCTCTCCACTTCGAAATTTGGCAGGTACTCTACGCCTTGCTTCAGTGCATGGTCAAGCATTTTTCTCTCGAAAATCGGCCTGTTGAGCACATAGCCATTACCGTCATCGAAAAGAACCTTCGATTTGAAGTCTGGAGAAATTGCATATACTCCATCAACTTGCTGCTCCAGTTCGGGATAGGAGAAGCTAAGACCAAGATTTGATTTTATAAAGTCTAGGTGGGATGTTGCAACAGCATCGCCGCATATCCATCCCCAATTTGTCTTCCTACCTACATTTTCCATGTTGTTCCTGTCGAGAAGCAACACCTTTGCGCCGTTCTTTGCAGCCATGGCTGCCGCAGGCAATCCAGACATGCCTGCTCCTGCGACTATAATATCATATTTCTCGGGCATAAGCACACGCAAAAATCGTAAATATGCAGAAGTCTGCACTCTATATTAAAACCGAACTTTATTTATTCTTTTTGATGGGAGGCAGAAGGCCTTTTGGTTGGCAACGCCTAGGCGAAGTCAGCCTGCAAAAGATGTGCAGGGGGTGAGATTTGAACTCACGTAGGCGCTAGGCCACAGGATCTTAAGTCCTGCGCGTTTTTCCGTGGCTTATGCCAAACCAGACTCTGCCACCCCTGCGCTTTCTCCTTTACTCCAATCATGCAAACAGGCTCAGCATCATGCGTACATCGATGGGCTTGTATTGCTTACTACTTTCTTGTAGCTGTCATGCGTATCTTTGCCCTTTTTCATAAGTTCGCGCACTTTCGCCTCTACCTCTTTTGCCTCTTCCTCCAGCTCGCTTACGTCTATATTAAGCTTCATAATCTTGTTGAACGCCTTTATTGCGTATTCTGCATATTTGGGGTCTATTATCTCACCCTCTACAGGAACTAGTATGTCAAGGTCGTCGATTTCATCAAGCACTGCGCTGCTTATCAATAGTGCGCTGACCCCTATAGAGACTCCGTCACTTATCGCAACTAGGCCTGCGTCTTTTGCAAGTTTTTGCATAGCCTGTGTCGACGTGATGGAAAACAAGGTCTTTTGGGGCGAAGTTTGTGGTATGCCTCCAATAGAAATGATTTTCGATATACCTCTCTCTTTTATGAATTTGTATATCGCAGTAGTGGTTTCATAAATTAGATTTACAGGTATAGCAAATTCTGCAAACACCGTGCAAATCTTGTATTTGTCGCTATAATATACCCTCACAGGCTTCATCGGCATGCTATTGTGTACAGAAACAAGCGGAGGAAAATCATCGCTCTCTAAGTAGCCTACATACGACATGCCTAGTTTGTCTATAATGTAGCTTACAGCCATAGGCCCAACAAGACCCGTACCAGGGAAACCTTCTACAAAAGTGAAGCCTTTCAAATTAACCTCTTCTAGCATTCTTATCTCTATCATCCAATCACACATTTTTCTTGCGAATAAGAATTAATAATAGTTTTGCTTTTTGTGCCATTGAAGTGTCAGCGTTTCGTTTTCCTTGGCTGTGTAATCAACTTGGCGGGAAGAGGGCCGACTACTTAGAAAGGAAATAAAAGCACGTTGCCATTGAAGCGAGAAGCTCCAAAATTGCGGATGTGGCGGAAGCCCTCTGCAAGGACGGCGTAGTTCACCCGACGGAGCATCGACGATAGATATTTAAATATGATGTGTGTGTATCTCTATTGGTGAAAGTCATGGCAGAAAGAATCGGAAAGGAGAGAATAGAGAAAGAGGATGGATATCTCTATTTCATAGGAAAGGACGGATATGCGTGGAGGACGCCAATGAAGACAAACACGCGCGGCAGGAAGTCAAAGGTCGGCTCTGAGAAAATTGAAAGGCAGCCGGGCTACCTGTACTTCGTGGACAAAAGCGGATACATCGCGCGGGCAAAGATGAACAGAAGGGGTAGAAGATAATCCTTCTAAATTTTATTTTTATTTTTTATTTTTCTTGGTAGCTGATTAGTTCTTTATTTCAGCAATTTCACAAGTTAGCCGGGCCTGCGTATGTCAATACTGCGCTAGTTTAGCCTATCTATGCGTACTGTTTTGCCTTTGCAAAGCTTTGAACTTTTGACAAATCCAGAATTTGCTTCTATTATGTATCTCGCTTTGCGGCATGGTTTGTAAACTTTGCAGTCGAAAAAACCCTTGCATGGCGCGGCATCCTCCACATAGTCAACAACCTTTCCCGAGGAATCAAGCCACACTATGTCTATTGGGAAAAGCATGTTCCTCATCCAGATCCCGTAGTAACCGTCTCTGCCGAATTCGAAAAGCATACCATCTTTCCTTCCAAGCCTTTTTCTATACATTAATCCTATTGCCTTCTTTACAAAAGAATCAGCGACAACAACATCAAGGACCGTCTTCCCGCAAACCACTTTTTTCTTTCTATACTTCTGCATCTTGTATAGCGCTTTTAGTATGCACAATTGTTCTCACCATCCGCTCAAAAATCAACTTCGGAGCGGTATAGTATAAAGCCGCTATTTCATGCTGTTGTAGTAGTTGAGACGCTCTGCTCCCTTAGAAATTGTTGCAGGTAGAATCTGCTTCCTGTGCCTTTGCCTGTAAGCCCGCTACCCTTCCAGCCCACAAACGTATGCAGCCCCACTATCGCGCCGGTAGTCGCGCTTATGCTTCTGTTAATATAGACGACCCCTGCTTCTATCTTGCCGGAGAACTCCTTTATCTCCTTATTGTTTTTGCTGTAAAGCCCTGCAGTAAGCCCATACTCAACGTCATTAGCCTTGTTCAACGCCTCATCGAAGCTCTTATAGCCATCAATAACCAATATGGGCACAAATAGCTCCTTGTGGAATAGCTCATGGTCATGGCTAAGCTCCGCTATCACAGGCTCTACATAGTAGCCGCTAAGGCCCGTCTGCACTGCGTTGCCCCCATAGAGCAACCTGCCTGCAGCCTTTATCTTTTCCACAGACTCTAAGTACCTCTTGTATGCGCTCTCGCTTATTAGCGGCCCCATGTAGTTCTCCTTGCTGATAGGATTGCCTATCTTGAAAGAGCGCACTTTATCTATAAGCTTGCTTATAAAAAGCTCTTTTACAGAATCATGCACATAGACTCTTGAGAGTGCGCTGCATTTCTGCCCGGCAAACCCAAAAGCGGCGCTCGCAACCCCATTCACTGCAGCTTCTAGATCAGCATATTTCGAAACTATGGTGGGGTTCTTTCCTCCCATCTCTACAACAAATACCTTCTGCATACCTGCGCTGTACACCTTTGACAGCATTCTTAACCCTGTTTCTCTTGAGCCTGTAAACACTATCCCACTGACGTCCTTATTCG
Source organism: Candidatus Micrarchaeaceae archaeon (assembly GCA_038876335.1). Taxonomy (GTDB): domain Archaea; phylum Micrarchaeota; class Micrarchaeia; order Micrarchaeales; family Micrarchaeaceae; genus JAKATY01. The sequence goes on from JAVYYS010000001.1 coordinate 19,863, forward strand.
TTACAAGTTCATCCCCAACCTCTGAGCCAGGGCCGGTAATGTAATTGAACACCCCGGCAGGCAGCCCCGCTTCCCTAAACAGTTTGTAAAGTGTGTAACCTGTAAGCATTGTCATATTATCTGAAGATGAAGGTTTGAACACTACAGTATTGCCAGTTATCATTGCGCCTACACTCATACCAGTAGAAATAGAAACTGGAAAGTTGAATGGGGCTATGACACCGAATACACCGTAGGGCTTCATGCTTATTACCACTTTCTCTGCGTTTGAGGGTGCGCCCTGGAAGCCAAGGCCAGACTTTACCTTGCTCTCATCAAGTGTAGTTTTCCTCAAATAACCTTTGTTAACCTCTAACTCCTCGGCGTAGTATCTCATGAAGTCTATAGCCTCATCGACTTCGCCTATTGATTCGTATCGCGATTTTGCATTTTCATAGCTCAGAATGGCAGCAATGTTGAATTTTTCCCTTGCAAACAGGTCAGCCGCTTTCCTAAATATCTCTGCTCTCTTCCTATAATCAGTCGTGCTCCACGATGCGAACGCTGCCTTTGCGGCGGCAATCGCCTGCTTTGCATGGTCCCTTGTTCCTTTTTGGAAATAGCCCATAACGATTGAGGAGTCTATAGGGGATTTCTCTGTAAGCATTTCTTGTGCATAAACTGCTTCGTCCCCTATCATCATAGGGTGTTTCTCTCCAAAACTCATTTTTGCGCGCTCTGCGGCCTCGTCAAAAAGCGCATCGAATTCGTTTTCTTTTCCGTTCTCCAAAAATGTTTTGTAAGTGAATTCATTCTTAAAAGCTCTTTTGGGCATAAAATCACCCCTTGTATATATCCTATGCATTTGTCTCTGTACTAGCACTGTAGACCCACACACGGCGCTAGCCATTCTTAGGAAATGCGGCACATCCTCTAAACAATCAAAGAAATAAAAACCTATCGCGCGTATTCCTCCACTCCATGTAAAAACCACGCGCAAAAAGTGTATATGAAGTCAGTTTATGCTGCATAAATCTTAAATACCTATATATAGTCTTGGTAGATTGTTCAGATTATCAGATTATCTGATTACTCAAACAGGCTTTGGCTTTCAAGTAAAAATGCCAAAAACCTATGAAAAAAATGGTCGAAATGCAAACTTCAGAAACAGGAGAGGTGGTGCAAAAGACCACCGATTACCTGAAAATGTATGGCTTCAGTGACAACATAGACTATAGGTACACCACTGAAAAGGGCCTCTCAGAGAAGATTGTGCGCGAGATATCCAAGATAAAGCAGGAGCCGGAATGGATGCTGGAAAAAAGGCTAAATGCTTACAAGGTGTTTCTTTCAAAGCCGATTCCGAAATGGGGCCCAAACCTGGAAGGTGTGGATTTCGAAGATACCTATTACTACAGAAAGCCCACTGAAAAGAAGGAAGGCAGCTGGGAGAATGTGCCAGAAGAGATAAAAAAGACTTTTGATAAGCTAGGCGTGCCTGAGGCGGAAAGGAAATTTTTTGCAGGAGAAGAGGCGCAGTACGATTCTGAAGTTGTCTACGGCAGCATAAGAAAGGATCTTGAAGCCCAAGGGGTTATATATGTAGATACCGATACCGCTGTTAAGAAGTACCCTGAACTTGTTAAGAAATATTTTGGTATGTTAGTTCCTCCGACAGACAATAAATTCGCCGCCCTCAACACTGCTGTATGGAGCGGAGGGTCGTTCATATACGTACCCAAGGGAGTAAAGTTAGCGATGCCCCTGCATGCTTACTTCAGAATAAACTCCGAAAAGATGGGCCAATTTGAGCGGACTCTGATAATCGCCGATGAAGGGGCCGATGTAACCTATGTTGAGGGATGCACAGCACCGATCTACAGAAGTTCTTCGCTTCATGCCGCTGTTGTAGAGATTGTTGCGCATAAAAACGCGCATGTGAGATATGTCACTATACAGAATTGGTCAAAGAACATATACAATCTGGTTACGCAACGTGCTTTTGCATATGAGAATGCGTATGTAGAATGGATTGATGCAAATATAGGAAGCAAAATAAATATGAAATACCCAAGCGTGTTCCTAAAAGAACCGGGTGCTAGGGGGGAAATACTTTCCATAGCTGTGGCGGGGGACGGGCAAATACAAGATAGTGGCGGAAAGGTTTACCATCTTGCTCCAAACACAACCTCAAAAATAATATCAAAAAGTGTTTCGAAAGGCACGGGGCTTACAACATACCGTGGTTTGGTCCACATAGACGAAAGAGCGAAAAGTTCAAAATCAACAGTACGGTGCGATACGCTCCTTCTTGATGATGAAGCGAAAGCCGACACCTTTCCATACAATGAAATTTACGCCAGCGACGCCACAGTAAGCCACGAAGCAAGGTTTGGAAAGGTCGGCGACGAAGAGCTATTTTATCTAATGTCTAGAGGCCTAAGCGAGGAAGAGGCGGTTACTCTTATTGTTCTCGGATTCATAGAGCCCCTAGTCAAAGTTCTGCCGCTGGAGTATTCCCTGGAATTGAAAAGGTTAATAAAGCTGGATACTGCAAATTCCGTGGGCTAACCACAGTAGACGGTGCAAGTTATGGTTTTCAATGAAAATGGGAATGCACTACGTAGTGACAATGACCAGCTTTACAAAAAGTATAGGCTTTCAATTGAGAAGGAGATGCGCCGCATACTTGCTGGCGAGTACCACATCCATAGTGGCGCTTTAGAGGATTTTGCAGAAGAAGTAGAAAAAAAGCTTATGTTGAACTTTGATGCGTTTATAAGCACCGGCAGTCATGTGCTCAGCAACGCATCCGTAAAAATTTCCAAAAAGTCGCGAAGTTCCTCTGCAACGCAACAGTTCCATAGTGGCGCACTCTCATCTGCAGATTTGGAGTACATCAAGCTAGCTGAAAGCACTAGCCCTGAGCACGTGGGGGTAGAAATAGGAGATGGCGAAAGCAAGAGCATACAGCTCGCATTCGCAAACTTTCATGCACCGCTTATCTCGAAAATAGACGTGGCAGTGCATAGTGGGGCTTCGCTTAAGTTGCTCGAGTTTTTCATTTCGAATTCGAACAACAAGCCTTCCGCCGCAATTTCGATGGGCAAGGTTGTTGCAGAAGCTGGTTCAACTGTTGAGATAAATGTCTTGTGCAATGAGGATGCAAGCACCCACGCGATGCATTTCACTGAACTATCGCTTGCGCAAGGGGCAAGGGTAAAGCTAAACACCGCATATATTGGCTCAGCGAGCTGCATAGCAAGAAATCATGCCTCAATAGTCGGCAGTAGTGCATATTTTGAACTTAACTCTATTCTGCTTGCCTCGGGCAGCCAAAAGTTCGACATCTTCAATTCATCCCTGAATTCCGGTAAAGAGAGCGCTTACCTGGGTGATATGCGTGCAGTAGTGTCAGGAGAAAGCACCAGCTTCCTAAAGGACATGAGCAGCATAAGCCCTAACGCTAATGGGGTGAAAGCATACATAAAGGAGCGTGCAATAATAGTTGGGGAAAGAGCGCGCATTAGCATGCTGCCAGACATGTCTATAAATGAGAACAACGTGAAAGCAACGCATTCTGCTGCATCTGCTCCAATAGATGAAGAAAGTTTATTCTATCTCATGTCAAAAGGCATGCCACGAGAACTGGCTGAAAGCACTGTGCTGGAAGGTTTCCTCTCAGACAGTGTAAGCAGAATAGACGATGCAGCCGCAAAATCGCTGATAATGGCTCACCTCAACGAAAAGATAAAGACTGGAAGATTCGGAGTGCCGATAGCGAGGAGTTTGGGCGGCGCGTGGCTAACCCAACATAACAGCAGCATGCCTGAAATGTTCGAAGGTGGCGCGAAAAGCTACAACAGCCTGCAGCACGAAGATGGCGGCGAAGCATTTTTGAAAACGTAGACAAAGAAAATGTAAACAACTACTGAAATGTAGATGAAAGCACGAAGGCGGTTTTATGATACTAGAGCTTAAGGATTTGCATGTAGAAGCGGGAGAGAAAGAGGTGCTCAAGGGTATAAACCTAAAGATTGCCGAGGGCGAGTTCCATGTGCTGATGGGCCCCAATGGGGCCGGCAAAACTACGATAGCGCGGGCGATCATGGGTTCACCCAAGCTGAAAATAACTAAAGGAGAGATACTAGTGGATGGCAAATCTATAAACAACCTTAGTGCAGACAAAAGGGCAAAATTGGGGCTTTTCATGCAGTTTCAAAACCCTGTAGAAATAGAGGGGGTGGGATTTGTGAACTTTGCAAGATCTGCAAAGGAAGAGCTCAGCGGAAGCGTAAACATGAAAGAATTCATGGATTTGATAAAGAGCTATTCTGAAAAGCTGAAATTCTCCGGAAGCATAATAGGAAGAAATCTAAACCAAGGTTTTTCAGGCGGGGAGAAGAAAAAGGCTGAAATCATCCAGATGGCGCTGCTGAGGCCTAAGATCTCAGTGCTTGATGAACCTGATTCAGGGCTTGATGTAGACTCACTCAAAGATGTAGCCGAAGTTATAAACGACTTATACGAGAAGGAGAAGATGGGCTTGCTTCTGATAACCCATTACAGCCGGATACTCTCGTACATGCGGCCGAAGTTCGTCCATGTGCTTAATGAAGGCAAGATAATTGCAACTGGTGGAATTGAAGTGATAAGCAAAATAGAAAAGGAAGGCTACGCCGCGTTCCTGTAGGCGCGCAATTCCACTGCGGAAGCACAAACAATCAGAAAAATTCAAAGCCCAAAACCCGTAAATCTGCAAAACTGTGAAATATCGGAAATGCACTGCGATGTAAAGGATAGAAAAGATTGTATGGATTGTATGGCTGGAAAAATAAGAGTTGAAGAGATAAAAAGAGACTTTCCTATATTTAGGATAAAAGTCCATGGAAAGCCTCTCGTGTATCTTGACAGCGCAGCAACTTCGCAGAAACCCAAGCAGGTAATAAGAGCCATAACCGATTACTACAACTCGTACAACGCCAATATACACCGCGGCATATACGAAATATCCGAGAAGGCAACAGAACGGTACACACAGTCGAAGGCCAAGGTTGCAAAGCTAATAAATGCAAGCGCCATGGAAGAGATAGTCTACGTAAGAAACACTACCGAGGCCATAAATCTTGTCGCGCTTGCGTGGGCGGAACAGAATATGAAGAAAGGCGATGCGGTATTAGTAACTGAAATGGAGCATCACAGCAATATAGTGCCGTGGCAGCTTCTTTCAAGGAGAAAAGGAATAGTGCTGAAGTATGCGAAACTCAACGCATCAAAGGATGCTCTAGATATAGAGGATTTCAAGGAGAAACTCGAAGCATACAATCCAAAGCTCGTCTCTGTAACCCATGCGTCGAACGTGCTAGGTACAATAAATGATGTAAAACTTCTTACGAAGCTCTCCCATAAAGCGGGCGCAAAGGTGCTGGTTGACGGGGCGCAGTCAACGCCGCACATGCCGGTCGACGTTTCGGAAATAGACTGCGATTTCTTTGCGTTTTCGGGGCATAAGATGCTTGCTCCAACGGGCATAGGCGCGCTATACGCAAAACGTGAAATACTTGAAGCTACTGAACCGATGTTTGGAGGAGACATGATAAAGGACGTAAAGCTGCAATCGGCTACATGGAACGACCTGCCGTGGAAGTTTGAGGCCGGGACAGCCAACATAGAAGGCGGAATAGGTTTCGGGGCGGCGGTCGATTACCTTGAAAATATAGGCATGCGAAACGTAAGGGAGCACGAAAAGAGGCTTACAAAGTACACCCTAAATGCGCTTTCGGATGTAAAAGGGGTAAAGGTTTATGGTCCAGAAGTAAAGGATCTGGAGCAGCGTGGAGGCGTAATTTCATTTTCAGTCAAGGGCATACATCCGCATGATATCGCCAGTGTATTCGACCGTGAGGGAATTGCGATCCGTGCAGGGCATCATTGCGCCATTCCTCTTGTAAGGGGAGTGCTTGGGGAACCTGCGCTTGCAAGAATAAGTTTTTACATCTATAACAGTGAAAAAGATGTAGACAAAGCAATCGCAGCAATCCGCAAGGCGCAAAAAATATTCAATGTTTTGTAGAGAATACACTCAATGTGACCGATGTGTTGTGATTTCATGACCGATAATCTTTTTGCCGAACAGATAATATCAAACTATGAGCATCCCCACAATAAGGGCAGGATTGAAAACCCATCAGTTAAGCACCACGAGTTCAATCCTACATGCGGAGACGAGCTCACCCTCTACCTTAAAATCAATGACGGAAAGGTCAGCGATGTCAAATTTGAAGGTAGCGGATGTGCAATAAGCATGGCTAGCGCAAGCATGCTCACAGATTTTGTGAAAGGCAAGACTTTAGGGGAAATAGAGAAGATGGGGGTAAAAGATATAATCGACCTAATAGGTTTAGATCCCGGACCTGCAAGGCTGAAGTGCGCTACTCTTTCTCTGCGCACGCTTAAAGAAGCGATATTCATAAGCGAGCATAAAAAAGTAGACAGCGAAACTAAAAAATTATAAATCACCTAAACCGTCATGCAGGCCGTGCAGACTGTGCCAATTTTTGTTGCATATGCATATACATTCCTTTTTCTGGGCTACATTTTTATTTTTAGAGTAACCACTTGAAGTCTCTGATAAAACCTGCCCTTAAAGATTTTATGAGTGGGGGTTTGAACCCCAGCTTGCGAATCAAGGATCCTAATATAGCGGCACGAAATCACTCGATAATCGATGCGCAATAGCTAATTTATGTTCTGCTTTGGTTATCGAAAACGCGTAAGCTATTACCCCTGTGGGGCTGCCTGTTTATAGGTAGCTTCACCAAGCTTTATCTCGATTCTTTTGTTGTGCGAACCCTTGTTCTCGTATTTTGCCAGCTCTAGCCTTCCAATCTCTTTTGTATTTGAGACGTGCGTGCCGCCATCCATCTGCATGTCAAACCCTTCTATCACTATAACCCTAACCTCTTTTAGGCTCTCCATAAGTTTTCTTCCGGGTTCTGTTCTGGACAAGTTTTCTACTCCGATTGCATCCTCTTTGCTTAGCAGTTTCGGATAAACTTTTTTGCCTTCGTCTATAACTTTTTGCGCCTCTTCAAGCACCGCATTCGCCTTCTCCCTATCCATTTCCGGCATGTCGAAATCGACCCTTGCTCTGTCATCGTATATCTGGCCCCCTGTGATTGCGCCGGATTTTCTTTTCTCCATTACGGCGTCGATCACATGTATCGCCGTGTGCAGCCTCATGTGCATGTACCTTCTTTCCCAGTCTATCACTCCATGAACAGCCTCCCCAACTGCGCCATCGAACGGCCTTTCCAATATATGCAAAACAGTTTCACCATCCTTTTTTGTCTCTATAACTTTGAAAATAGAGTTTCCGCGCATTATAGCGCCTGTGTCATACGGCTGTCCTCCGCCAGTAGGATAGAAGGCGGTGCGGTCGAGAACTATCGTGTTACCATTTATTTCTCTGACTTTTGCGTCAAATTCCTTGACATATGCATCGTTCAGATAAATTTTCTCCGTTTCCATACAATCATATTTTTAGAATGCAATAAGGGTATATGCCGCAATTATTATCACTGCTGCCAAGAGTAATTTAAGCTTTAGGTTTTGCTCTTTGAACATGAGACCGCCTATTACTACAGTTATCATCACGTTCACGCTGTTGCGTAACGGAGATGTGAGGCTTACCTCAGCAGAATAAATGGCTAGGTAATTTGTAATTCTATACAGTATCGTAAGTACAGCTATCGTTATGATTGGTACTTTATAATTTTTTATACTATCTGCAATTTCCCTAAAGCCTCCGTATCTGAGCGTCATAAACAAAAATAGGTTGAACGCCATAAAGTATTCGCCTATGATTAAATACGCAAATGCATTCACCTGTAGAATGAACAGATATTTCAGTAGTATAGTACCAACCGCCATAAGTATCGTGTCCAGAAGCAGCGTCGTGGCGTATTTGCCAATTCCATACCCACCCTGTGTGTTTTTGCCTGTATCAAAAATCATGAAGTAAGACACTACTATCAAAACCGCTATGCTTAAGTATTGCGGCAGTAGAAGATGCTCTCCCAAAAATAGGTAAGCAAACGCTATAGTGAAAAGAACCGGGAGCGAGCTGAAAAGCGGTGACGCGATAGAGATGTTGCCGTGCCTGAATACCCTCGCGGTAAGCACATATGTGACTGTAGAGATTACGCTTATTATGTAAATCATTAGGAGTTCGAACAGGTTGATGTTGAATTTGGCAAAGGGTAGAAAGAGCAACGACAGCGGCAACAAAATTACGGTGAAAGCGGCGCTATAAGCAGCGGCGTGCGCCTTTTTTAGCGTCATTTTTTCAAGTATTGTGGATATCCCCATAAGTACTGAGGAGATGAGCACGAGGTAATACCATGCTATCATAGCTATAACCTAAGCGCTTAAAATTGCAAAAGCAAACGCTTTTATTAGTTAAGAGTTTAGACGAAATAGAAATAAAAGGTGTGGTTGCATGGTGTATGTAGATCCTCTAACCGTGATGTTGCTCAGCCTAGGACTGAGCTCTCTTTTCTTAGCCCTGTATCTCCTTGGGAAGGGGATGAGCAAGAAATGGATAAACAGCCTCGTTGCACCAATTTTCACCCTCGGGTTCTTCAATTTTGTAAGCGGCTTCCTGATGTCATTTCTCTGGCCATTGCCTGGTGCATACAATATGCTGTTCGGCGATCCGCTCCTGTTCCTCGGCCTGATAATGATGGTCGGGACATATATGCACAGCAAGAATATAAGCATAAACAGCTTATCCATCATTGGATTTTTCTTAGGCATATATCTTGCCGTAGAAGCCGCCGGAATGTCCACGTTCAATCTAGAGTCGGGAGTGCACTTCTTGCCGGCATTCGGCCTGTACGTCTTTGCTGCGCTTGCCGGAATATTCTCCCCATTAGTATATGCTAATCCAAAGGGTAGTGGAAGGTACGGCTATTACTTCCTGTTTGCTTTGCTGATAATAACCGCGTTCCTCGCATTCCTGATAGGATATACCGGCATATACGCGCATCTGGGCTCACCGCCTTAACCGCTTTTTATTTTTTCTTCCTTTTTTTATCTGGGCGGGACTCACGCCATTTAGGCGAGGCGCCTGTATTTATGATTCCGAAATATTGCAATTTATGTAGTTTCCTAACCGCTCAAAATTGCAAAGTCTTACAATGTTTCGATCTGCTAAGTTAATCATGTCTATCGACAAAGCACTCGAAGCGCTTAGGAACGGCAGACCTATATTTGTTTTCGATTCTGAGAGTCGTGAAGGGGAGACCGACATGGTGTTCGCATCCCAGTTCATCACTCCCGAGGCGGTAAAACTTATGAGAAAAGGCGGGGGTGGACTGATCTGCATAACCATGCCACATGAAGCGGCTTCTGTGCTGGGTCTCGACTACCTGCTCAACATCTACATGCGTAGCCGCATGGGATTCATAAAATATCTCTATCCAAGCGACATACCTTATGGGGAGAAGTCTGCTTTCTCAATAACAATAAATCACCGCAAGACCTTTACTGGAATAACTGACAACGACCGCGCGCTTACGATATCAGAGTTCGCTTTAGTAGTTAAGCATGCCCTCGCCGCTAAAACACAGCAGTCTCGCGCCAAAGTCCTAGCAGAATTCGGTAAAAAATTCCGCTCGCCGGGGCATGTTTTTACACTCGTAGCAGCGAAAGGCCTTTTTAGCATGAGGAAAGGGCATACAGAGCTCACTACATACCTGGTATCCCGTGCCGGGCTTATTCCATCTGCCGCGATAGTAGAAATGCTTGCAGATAATGGCCTCTCTCTTGATAAGAAAAGTGCGAAAGAGTATGCTCGCGCTCATGGTTATGTGTTCCTTGAAGGAAGAGAAATAATCGAAGCGGCAATGCACGACTCTGCCATAAGGCAGCCAACGCCTTCTTGCTAACAAATATAAATCATCGCATATAATAGATTTTCAATAATTTTGATTTTTTGTGATTGAGTGACCAGTTCTGAAGTATTGAAAGATGCAGGGAGCTTTAGCTATGAAAGCAGCGCAAAAACCACAGGTATAGTGGAGCGCGCTCTGAGGGATGTGGCAGAGGACAACTGGAAAACAAAGATCTCAGATCCAAAAATTATAGAAGAGCTCGCAAGACACATGTCAAGCATGGAAAAAATAATTCCGGGATTTAGATACGAATACATCTACTCAGACAGGCTTATTTCAAGCATCAAACATATGGAGGCAAGCAGCACGATCAAATTTGTGAGGAACCTTGAGTCCATAGCCTATTTCTATTCCAAATTTTTTGAAGTAGAAACTGCTTCACTTGTGGTGCTTGGTCTGCTATCTAAAACGCATGGATATTCAAGCGCAGAGCAGCACCGCCGCATAATATTAAGGAAACTTTCTGCTAAAGCAGAGCTGTACAAAAAAAGAATCTCCTATTATGAAAGCAGATTCGATTCTATGTACGCCGAACTCAGAAAAACACAATCTGGCATATTCCGCTTCCTAAAACGCAGTCGGGCAACCAGAGTTTCTGCAGAGATAAAAGCGATAAGTCCACGTTATAAGGCCGCCGAAGCAGGATTCAGACGCATCTCTAAAATGATTGAGAAGATGGGTGGCGGAAAAAGCACCCTAGATGCGCCTGTTTAGTCACTTTAACTCTATTTCCTCGCCGATTTTAGGCGCATAAGCATCGAATCCTTCCCCCCTAAGATTCTCGGCCAGCATTTGCACACTTTCCTCGCTTCCGTGCATGCATATTACTGTGTTGGGTGCGCTTTCCCTCACATACCTGTAAAGGTCGCTCATTCCTGCGTGCGCGGAAAAATCGTAAAGAGAAACAGGGTTGCTTATCCTCCTTCTCTTGCCATCTAGTGTTATGGTTCCGTTTTTGAGCAGGCTGCTGCCATTTGTTCCTTCTATCTGATAGCCTGTCAGCAACACTGCAGAATTTGCGTTTAGCTTTGTTATGTAATCAAGTACGGGGCCTCCGTTGAGCATGCCAGCGGTGGTAAGTATTATCGAGGGCTCTGAAAGTGCGATGGCCCTGTCAGAGCGGTCCTCTATAACTGTTGCCCTTTCAATAGCTTTTTTCAGAAGATGTGCATTATCTATAAAGTTTGAATGCGACAGGACGATTTTTGTGGCTTCTCTTACCATTCCATCCACGTGTGTTAAATCTGCAAGACCATTTTCATAAAGTATAGTAAGTATTTCCTGCCCCCTGCCTACAGCGAAGACGGGCAGAAGAACATTGCCGCCTCTCTCCAGCACCTCCTTAACTTTATTTATAAACTCCCTTGTTAGCGCCTTCCTATCTGGATGGTCTTTGTATGCATATGTGGACTCTATGGCAAGCACATCACTTTTCACAATTTTGGCGCCCCTGTGCAAGGTTTGTGGCTGAAGTTTGAAGTCGCCTGTGTAAAGTATCCTTTTGTTCTCTTTTGCGTTAAGCCTCTCCAGCAAAATGGTTGCACTGCCGGCTATGTGCCCAGCGTCGTTGAACTCTATGGAGAAATTCCCATATTCCAGTGCAGCTCCATATTCCACTCTGGTGTAATGCTTTGCAAAGTTATTAACTTGCTTCCTGTGGAACTTTCCTTGCTTATGTTCGCGGAGTGCTATCTTCATAGAGTCTTCAAGCAGAAGCTCCGAAAGTTCCAGCGTGGGGGGCGTTCCAAAAGCATCCGGAAGCATTGTATTGTAAAGCGCAGGAGACATGCCGCTGTGGTCAAGGTGCGCGTGGCTGAGAAGTAATGCGTCTATGCGGCCAGGCTGAAGCGGGTATTCTGTCTTATGGTCAAGTTTTATACCGTAATCGAACAAAAAACTCTTTGAATCTTTTACGAGTAGGCCTGATCTTCCAACTTCTTGGGCTCCCCCCAATAGCTTCAACATCATCTGAACGATCTGACAAATCGGCAGTGCTGATTAGAGAACAATCGCCAACAATTGCCTCTTTAAAAATGAGTTTAAAGTATATAAATGTTGCTGTCTTATAGGTAGTGATGCTATGTCTGATGAAATAAATTTTGTAGACATCATGGCGCTTTCTAAAATAGGCCCCGACAGCGTAGTTGAGAAATTTGGGGGCCTGATAAACTCCTCGTTTTTCGACGCTTCAAACATACTCGGTACCCTAAAGGTAAAAGGCCTTATCAACTTTACCACTGCATTTCCAGGTCAGAGCGCGATTACGGTGACAGAGTCGGGCAAGCAGCTTATGAATGAGGCTGAAAGCAAAGCAAATGAGCCTTTCGACCTTCTTGACTTCACGCTTCTTACCCAGCTCTCAGGCGGAAAGAAGACACTGGCTGATTTGAGCGGAGCGGTAAACCTGCGCCCACGCGATATCGCTCTCCATTTGTATAAGCTAATGCGGACCGAGTATATAACTTCAAATTTTAGGAACGGCCTGCTTGACATTGCGCTTACTGAGAAAGGGTTCCTGAAGGTAAAAGCGGGCATGACCCAAGCTCCAGGCGCAGCAGCAAAAAATAACCAAGCAGATACCGGCGCAGCACCGCAACCTTTAATTCAGCAGGGCGGCTCTGCGTCATTCCAAGGCGCAGCGGCGGTTTCAGAATCCCAACTTCAACAGCCGCAACCTAACCAGGCGGCACCACAGCCTGAGAGCGAGGTGGAGCGCCTGATAAAGGAGGCAAGAAAAAAGAAAGCCCGCCGTAATTTAATACTGTTCATAATAGTGGTGTTGGTTCTAATAGCGCTAATAGTTATGGCAAAGATGCGGTTGATATGATTCGGGACAGTCTAGATGTATGGGCTGCTGCATGCATGGGCGGCCGGTAAGAGGTGGCTGGTAATATATGGGCGATGGTAAAGTACTCAGATTGCTTGATTATCTGGAGGCTCAGAAACTGCTAGAAAAGTACGGGATAGAGACAGTGCGCAGCGCTTATGTGAGTGATGCAGAGGACGCTGTGTTGTTTTCGAGGGGGAAGCCTATAGTGCTGAAAGTGATATCGCAGCAGGCTCTGCATAAGTCGAAGAGCGGGCTAGTAAAACTCGGTCTCTCCAAACCAGAAGAGATACGCTCCGCATTTTCCTACCTTGCAAAGCAGGCG
>JAVYYS010000002.1:0-29971 GCA_038876335.1 Candidatus Micrarchaeaceae archaeon
ATACCAACCCCCATAGGCACGCTGGGAATAGCTGATCTACAGAAGACATCAGGCAAGCAAATCTACGACGATCAGTCAAAGCCTCCAAAAAAGAAAACGGCGGCGGATGACAGGGGCAGCTAATCGCAAGTAATATAAATCTTCTAGAAGTATTTTTATACACTTTCAGCGGCTGTGCACTATAGCACGGTTTAAACCAAATTTGTTTGAGTTATACTAATTCCTAAAGTGCTCTAACATGAATAACATTAAAGGTAATTTGATAGCCGTAGTCAGGATCAGAGGCAGGGTAAAAGTAAGACGTGATATACAAGAGACTCTTGATAGGCTGCACCTCAAGAAACCGAACAACTGCATTATAATAAAAGCGACTGAAGCATACATGGGCATGATAAAGAAAGCTAACGACTACATTGCATATGGAGAGGTAGACGAGGGAGTGCTAGAAAAACTGATTAAAAAGTACAAGATAAACGCGCAACTCGCAGATTTCTCAGAAGCTTCAAAAGTAGAAGAGATAAAGGAGCACTTTCCAATAAGGCTGCGCCCACCGAGAAGAGGCCACAGAGAGATAAAGAAAGGATATGCTGAACACGGCGCCCTTGGATACAGAGGGAAGGATATAAATAATCTGATACGCAGGATGATGTAATGGTAGTAAGGAAAGAGAGAAGAGGCAGGAAATATCTCGGCAGCAGAAGATGGGGCGTAGGCAATATAAAGAATGCAAGAGGTGCTGGTGACCGCGGAGGAGTAGGGAAAGGGAAAAGGAAGCATAGATTCACGTATTTTACTGCTAATGCGCCTGAGTTTATAGGAAAGAGGGGCTTCACACACTTTGGCCGCAAAAGACTTCACGAGATAACCCTCGCTGAGATAGAAAGAAAAATTAGTGCTACGCAGAAAGAGGGCGCAACCAAAGAAGTAGAGCTGCGCGGATACAAAGTGCTTAGCAACGGCGTAATAGGCGGTAAGATTATAATCAGGGCAAGTGCATTTTCTGCCAAGGCATTGGAAAAGATAAAAAGTGCTGGAGGAGAAGCCGTACTGATTGGAAAAGAGAGCAACCATGGAACACCCCAACCACAATGAACGTAATTTTGATTACGCATTTTAGATTCTAAGACCTAATACAGTAATAATATGGCTGAGAAGTTAAGGATTGCATTTTATACAGACACTTTTTTACCTGCAATGGATGGCGTAGTGACTTCTATACTTAACGCGAAGAAGGAGCTGGAAAAAAAAGGGAATACTGTATATATATTTGCAAGCGGAAACCGCAAGGCAGCAGAGGTAACGAAAAGGTACAAAAACGTATTCGTTACTAGAGGTATAAGGCTCAGGAGCTATCCACAATACAGCATTGCCGTCTTTCCTTCTTTTAACTCAGTAAGGCTTTCAAAAAGCATAGATGTTGTGCATGCGCATACGCCATTCACGATGGGAATGTCGGCACTGATTACAGCAAAGGTTAACAAGATACCGATGATAGCCTCATTTCATACACTATTCACAAATAAGTCTGTCATAAAGGAATACACAATCCAGAACAAAATACTGCAGCGATTTATACTAAAGCATGCATGGAGCTACGCAAGATTTTTCTATAACAAGTGCAACGCAGTTATAGCTCCTAGCAATACCATAAAGAGCCTGCTCATAAAGCATGGGATAAGAAATGTTTTTGTGGTACCTAATGGAATAGACCTAAAGAGGTTCAACTACAATAAGATTAGTGGAACGGCTCTCCGCAGGCGCTTGCTCGCGAAAAAAAATGGCAAAATCGTCCTATATATTGGTAGGATAAGCAGAGAGAAGAACATAGAGGTTATGCTTGAAGCGGCACACAAACTGAGAGATGAAGATATAAGATTTGTAATAGGCGGGACTGGACCGGCAGAGGGGTACTACAAATCCATGGCCGCAAACCTTGGAATAACTAACATAGTAAAATTCGTAGGTTTTATAAGCGAAAAGGATTTGCCCTCTTATTATGCAGCGTGTGATCTTCTATGCATACCTTCAACCTTCGAAACCCAGGGTATAGTGGCTCTGGAAGCCATGGCGATGAATAAGCCAGTAGTTGCGGCAAACTTCCTCGCCCTTAAGGAGATTGTAGTAAATGGCAGGAACGGCGAAAAATTCGTTCCGGGAAATGCGGAGAGCTGCGCCAACAAAATAGAAAAGATTTTGAATAGTAATAAAGGATATAATACGATGCGACAGACCGCTAGTAGGTACTCAGACGAAAGAGTAGCAGCAAAACTACTCAATATTTATAAATCTATAACAAACAATACTACGTAATCCTACTTATATGATTTATACCTAGAAGACGGGCGATTCACTGGACGGAAATAATGATAAAACAGAAAAAACAGAGCAAGTTGATAATATTCAAAATGTGGACCAGAAACCAGCGGAAACCCCTACTTCACAAAAAGTAGAGGAAAGGCAGCAGCAAGCCAGGCCTTTTAAAACCCTAAACGAACTTATAGCTGAATCTAGCAATCCTGAATCCAAGGCATTAAAGCAGGAAATAGATAAGATAAGCGATGAACGGCGCAGGATAGTGAAAGAGCTGAAGAGCCTTGAAAGGATTATGGAGCGCAAAGAGAGCGAGCGTAGGGCTATCGCAGAATTGCTAAGTTCCCATCAGAAAGAGCTTGATGAGAGCAAAAGAACAATAGGCAGATTGAAGAGCACGAAAAGGAATCTCGAATTCGCGATAGATACGGAGGCTTCGTCGCTTGAGAAGGAAAGGGCGTTGATCAGAAAGATAAAAGAGGTAAATGCTAAGCTTGATGAGGCGCTAATGTACATACGGCTTGAGAGAAAAATGAACAACATAGGCATGGACGTAGAATCTTACAAAACAAGAATAAAAGAAACAGAAAGTAAAATGCGGGAATATGATGCAAAGCTCGACGAATTGTACGCAAAACTTAGGAATGTGCTAAATATAAGGAGAGACAAGGAGCAGAAGCGTAGCAGAAAAGAGAAGATACAAGCGAAACAGTTGCCAGTAATAAATCTTGAAGACATAGCAGTTATAAAGAAGAAGGCGTAACATTACTAATTTAACCACACGCTTTAGCGGTGGGAGGAGGTCACAATACAATAACGATACATAAAATATTAAAAAATAAAAAGTGTTAAAAATGGAAATTTCTTTTTTGGGAGGTGCAGGAGAAGTTGGGAGAAGCTGCATAATGGTAAAGACCAAAAGGTCTAAGATACTGCTTGATGCTGGAATCAAGCTTGGTACAGTAGAAGAAAGACCGAAAATAAGCGCAGAAGAAATAAGGGAGCTTAGCGGTGTTTTCATAACCCACGCGCACCTTGATCATTGCGGCTTCCTGCCTCATTTGTACAGTGCAGGGTATAATAAAGAGGTATACGCAACCAAACCCACCATAGAACTGTTGAACGTAATTATCGGAGATTACCTTAGAATATCAAAACCAAGTGGAGTTACAAAAGAGGGGCTCGGAGTAATGTCGAAGCACCAAAAGATAGTCGATTATGACAAGGAATTCAGATTCGATGACCTTACAATAAAATTTGTGAGTGCAGGGC
Organism: Candidatus Micrarchaeaceae archaeon; assembly: GCA_038876335.1. Lineage (GTDB taxonomy): Archaea > Micrarchaeota > Micrarchaeia > Micrarchaeales > Micrarchaeaceae > JAKATY01. The sequence goes on from JAVYYS010000002.1 coordinate 3,583, forward strand.
ACATTCTAGGCAGCGCACTTATAAGCGTAAGCGACGGCAATAACACCCTGCTTTATACTGGAGATATAAACCTTGCAAATTCAAAGCTGCTTGCAGGAGCCAATCTAAAGGGATTAAAGGCAGATACGCTTATAATGGAAAGCACATATGGGGCCAAATCTGATGTATTCCCTAAAAGAGATGAAGTAGTTAGCAAGATGGTAAACAGCATAAAAGAAACTATAATAGCTGGAGGAAAAGTAATAATACCAACATTCGCAGTAGGAAGGGGACAAGAGGTACTCTTGCTTTTAGACGATTATATAAACTCTGGCAGGATACCTAAAGTACAAGTTTACATAGATGGTATGATAAATAGGGCAATGCGTATTCATCGGCACAACGTCATATTCTGTAGAGAAGAACTCCAGAAGAAGATACTGATGAGCGATTATGACCCGTTCAAAAGCCCAAACTTCGTACAAGTAGAAAGAAGAGGCGAAAGGAATAGAATTGCAAGTAGTGATTCTAGCAGTATAATAGTAACTACCAGCGGCATGCTCGTTGGAGGACCTGCGCTGTTTTATCTTTCAAAACTTGCTAAGGATCCTTTAAATAAGATTATACTTGTTGGCTATCAGGCCGAAGGCACGCTAGGGAGAGCACTGCAGGATGGAGCAAACGAAATTGTAATAAACCACGCTAAGATAAAAGTAGAGCTGAAAGTGGAGAAATACAAAATGTCTGCGCATGCCGACAGGCAACAGCTTGAGCTATTGCCTAAAAAAATAGAAGGCATAAGAAACATATTTATAGTGCATGGGGAGAAGAGCAAGTCTGAAGACCTCAAAACTGCGTTTGAAAGAAAATATTTTGCTACAGTTCCTGAAATAGGCCAGAAATTTACTATTTAAGTATTACGGAATAGTTAGACAATTGCGCACATATGCAGCATTACAGAAATCACATGAGAAAGTAATAAATAATGAACGCTTTTAAGAGTAAGGAAGACTGCAATGCTGGTGCCTATATGTCTTCGAAGAAGAACAAGAATAGCAGAGAGAGGCTTAGGAAGGAACTTGAGGTGTTAGACAGTGCAATGACCCTCAATAGGCTCGTAAAGAAGAATGAGCTTGAGGGTGCTTTCCTTACTAATTCTGCAAAAGAATCCGAAACGATAAGCGATGATGTTTCTGACAGAATAATAAATACGTTGGAAGATGAAAGCGGCAGGGATGAGAGTAAAGGGGTAGAAATAATAAATAAGTTTGCGGTGTTGGCAGAGGGAGCGGAGCAGGTTAGGCGTGTGAAGCATAAAGCAGCACCAAAAATTGCGCCGAAGAGGCAACCATTGAATCGCAGCCCTGCAAAAAAGTCAATGAGCGCAAAAAAAACAAAGATTAAAAAAGCAAGAAGGAGATAACTTCTTTATGGGCCCATGGCTCAGGAGTAGAGCGTCCGCTTTGCAAGACTTTTTATTGCTATAAAGATCCGAAACAGCGGAAGGTCGCGGGTGCGAGTCCCGCTGGGTCCAAGATAATGAGGAGAGTTCGCAGATTAAAAGCCTGCAGCAAGGCATGCAGAATATAATTATAAGCTGCTACAAGATTGCAGGGTGCTTGGGGATTTCAAAAGGTAGTCTTATGGCTATTGAGAAAGGCTTTGACGAAAAGCAAGAGCGCACCAAGCTTGCCGAGAGGCTAAAGAAGGCTGGCTTGACGGAATTTCAGGTAGGCGTTCTGCTTGAAACTTTAAGCATACCAAGAGGCAAAACCATGACATATAAGCAAATGGCTTATGCAGTTGGACATCCAAATGCGTACAGAGCCGTAGGCACAGCGCTGAAGCTTAACCCATTTCCTATAGCCATACCATGCCATAGGGTTATAAAAAGTGATGGACGCATCGGCAACTACTCATATGGAGGAAGCAAGAGGAAGGCTATATTGCTGAAGATGGAGCACGCAATATAAGCCTATTCCTGCTTCCTTTCTAAAAAACCCTACCCAAGGCTTAGCGCTATGGCCCTTCGTCTGTACTGAGTTTTAGCGTAATTAGCGTAATCATACTTATTTGATACTGCATATGCGTTGGGATTGGTAGTGCTATTTTCCTCTTTTACCGCAAATTCTGCTCGCGCGGTTTTGATACCTGTTGACATGAATTTACGCAGACCGCGTCGTGTTAGCTGAAGAGGTTTGCCTACTTCATCCTTGTTCGCGAAATCGAGCAACTCTTTCTCCTTAAGCTTCTTTAAAGTATACCACACTGTGCTTTTAGGCATGGCGTACTCTTCGCTTATGTATTCTACAAAACTAGAGGCACTGATAATTTCATCCTTACCTATCTCAGCGAGTAAGACCAGCTCGCGCTCTACGAGTACAGAATCTTTTTTCAACTGCTTAGATACAACCATTTGAGCCACATAAACACCCAAAAACAGAAAGGATTTTATGCAGCCAAATGGAGGATATATGGTGTGTTATTATTTGTATTGAGGGATGTAAACCTGCATGCGCTGCCTATAACAGAATCAGCCTTCCAAATTCTTTGCTGCGCATGTTCGACCATTACAACCACATATCCTTGCAGCATTTAATTTAGATAGATAAATGATGTTATGGTATTTAAATCTTTTGTACAAAAGTAATCTATGCTGCGGAATACACAGATATTATACGGTTTGTTTCACATATCTGTTCCAGATTCTAGAAAACGTAGGATAGAGGTTATTAGTTTTTCATGCACTCATAGAGTGGTGGCAAGATGCAGGAAAAGACAAAGGGGGAGGAGTATTTTACGCTGAACCTAAAATCAGGAATCGCCGTACTTTCGCTACTTAGGGTAGCAGATCTTGAAAAACCACTCAACGATAACATGAAAATTGGACTAGCAAAACTATTTAAAAAAAAGGGTGAGGAGGAGGTTGAATACGTAGAAGCAAAATTTGATACAAAAGAAGGTATTAGTACTATGAATAAACTGGATATAAGGTATAAGGATGGCAGCACTCTAGAATTGGACAAAGCGGGGGTAAAAGGCGCATTTAAACGTGATGATGTCGACAGCGTTATATGGCTCATAAACATACTTTTCGATAGAAATATAACTATCATACCGGATTCCAGCCTTGCAGAAATCGTAAAAGTGCAGGATATAAAAACAGGTGAAAATAGATCTACCGATTTTACTGAAGAAGCTAAATTCATTATAGATCCAAAAACTGGTGAGAAAAGAAGACCCAGCGAAAGTGAGTTGAGGATGCTCGCAGAAATTCTCAGAAGGGTTAATGACAATGATGACAAATATCTAATCATATCTAAAGACATGAAGCCTGTTTTAGATGAAATAATAAAGTCTATTAGGCGGTCCGGCGGCAGTAGATAAAGCTCGCTTTCATCCCCTTGCCAAATCAAGGTGACTTCCCGCTCGCCAAGTTAATGTAATTGGATCTTTTATGCCTTCCGGAGCTGTAGCGCCTTCTGCCATTGCGCTCTCGCCTTGTGCCTTCCGTTCTTTTCTTTTCTGGCTCTGATTCTATTCTCTTTATACTGTCATCCAAACTGGCTTTCAACTCCTTTGCTATAAAATGTTTGGAAAAATAATCTGCCTTCACTGCTATACTTATCTTTGTAGCATATAGCCTTGCTATTTTTCCCCTTATGTCTCGCCTTCCACTACTTATTTTGGGCAATTTAAACAGTATCCCGTACTTTGGTGGTTTGCTTCCAAATTTGATATGCTTGAAAAGCGCTTTCTCTGCGCCAAGCACTTGAATTGTTCCTGCAGGCATAAGTGCCAAACGCTCAAGCGAGCCTGCCTTGCTTAGCAGTTCTGCGGCTATCTTTGCATCTGTCAGATAGGTAACATTCGGCATTATCCTATTAGCTGCTGCAGTAATGTAACCTTCCAGCGAGTCTAATACTGCGGAGGTCATCCGGCCAAGCCTTGCAAATTCTGCAAACACCTTCTTTTCTTCTTCTTTGCTTTTCCTGCCTATGGTGGAATTTATTTTCTTCACAACATCTCTATAGTTTGATTCGCTTCCCAGAATACTCGCGATTGATTCGTTGTCTACCTTCCCCTCTGCAAAAGCTGTAGAAAGTTCGATTAGCTGCTTCTGGCTCTGAACTTTAAGTTCAGGGACGTATAGGCCAAACCATTCGCTGAGCCTTTCAGAAAGGAGATTGTATGACTTACTAAGTTGCAGATACGCGGCTATCGCCTGCATGAGAGCATACTCCTCGCTCGCGTATGACTCTGTTATGCCCTTCTTCGCATTTTCGATCATCTTTTTCCGTAGCTCTTCGAAATCTGACATCTTAGCACCGCAACTCTTTTGAATCCCGCCAGACTTTATCTTTTGCTGGTGAACTGCACTGTCTTACTGGCGCAGTTTCCACTTGCTGAGTTAAATGCGTTTTATTTATCATTGAAATATGAAACTTTACCAAGCAGTGTGAGCTCTCCGGCAACCGTCGGTTCGGCGATCTTAAAGTTGTTTAACACAGAAGGATGTATTTCCCCTATAATACCTACGCGTTTTCCATAACTATATACCCCTGCACACCTGCCTTCTATAAATGAATTATCCTGTTCCTCTTTCAACTCATAATTTATATGCAGAAAATCCAATATTGCAGATAGCACGCTTTTAGCGTCAGCAAAATTTGACTTAGGTTGCGCAGCGGCAAAAGCCAAATTTACCTTTTCGATAGCCTCACCTTCAGAAACTGAAAATACGCTGCCTACCTCAAAAATTTTCTGGGGCATTCTTTCATGTGCCGACCTGCCTAGATTCTGAAGCAAAGAAGGCAGCAATTCACTTCTTAGCATCGTTATATTCTCAGTTTTTGAGTAGGCAATTGAGACTACGTTCTTGCTGGCATTGTGCAGCATCCGCCCGAATGAGAGCTCTTCATTTGTGAGATAGTTGTTTACAACTTCCATGTACCCCAAACCCACCATAAATATAACAAGTCTGTTTTCGTATTCCTGCAGCTCGTTCGGAAGCCCGATAGCTGTACTACGCACAGGAAGGGGCCTTATGTTCTCATAACCAAACCCCATTGCTATATCTTCTATTACATCCTGATAATTGAAAACGTCTAGCCTGTAAGGCGGCACCCGCACCAATAGATAACTACCATATTTTGAGGCAGGGTACCCCATTCTATTTGCATATGTTATGAGAAGGCTTTCAACAAACTTGAATCCAAGTGTGCCGTCTATTTTGTTCAGGTTAACCTTTATGTCAGTGTAAGACATCTCTGGCTGCGTCGAACTGCGATTAGGATATCTTATCTCTACCGGGTATATCGAACCTTTCTGCTCTAGAAATGAGGCTGCGAGCATGCTGGCGGTGCTGCGAACCGTGCTTTCTGAAGTGCCGGTCACATCTACAAATATGTTTCGCGTATTTTCGTCTATAGCAGTTGCGCGCGAATTGATTATTGGTATCATAGAAAGTATCTTCTCTGAATCTTTAAGGAAAGGGTATAGGATTTTGCCTTTTATTCTAGGAATCGTATCTCCAAATCTAATCCCCTTTGAATGTGAGTGGATTATCTCCTCAAAATTCATCTCCTTCTCTGAGCCTAGCGGAATGAACTTTCCAGTTTCTGAGGCATCATATATTAGGGGGCCTTTTATGGCATCGTAATTGTGCAACCCGAGGGCCATCTTTTTCCTCTTCCTCCCATAGGTCTCGCTAAGCTTCTCTGTGAAATTTATTATGTACTTTAGACTTCGTTCGCTTAGCTGCACCCCTTTTACCACAAAAGCAGAAATGAAAGGCCTTACTTTTGAAACATTTTTTGAAACAGTGACACTTGTTTCCACCGGATTTGAAATCAAATAATCTGATTCTTTAGGTGTTCTACGCTGTAGATAATTTAACATTGCACGCCTTAATCCAAAAAAATCCAAAAGATCGGGTCTATTTGGAGGTATGTCCAATGAGATATATTCTCCTTCCCTACCCTCAAAATCTAAGCCTAGCCTCTCCGCAATCTCCTCTACATTATCTATTCCAAGATCTTTAATACTAAAAGTGATTATTGCCATGGTTTCACTTATACTTTCAGCACGTCCCTTTCTCTGAGCCATTGTATTTCATTCTTGTACAGTGTGACTAGAGAATCAAGATTCATGAAATGGAACATAAGCCGTTCAACACCTCCTCCCCACGCAAGAACTGTCTTCTTTGTCCCAAGTGCATTTGTTATCTCCCTGCGTATTATCCCACCTCCTACAAGCTCTATCCAGTCATGCTTCTCTTCATTGTAATACAATGCTTCAACTCCGGGCTCTACAAACGGGAAATAAGCTGGTTTGAACTTGAACTTCTTGTTGCGCGGATTGGTATCAAACCCCATGCTATCGTAGAACCTTCGCAGCGTATCTATAAGGTTTGCAAAGTTCAGCCGGTCTCCTATTATTATACCATCATACTGCGTCAGTTCGGCCAGGTGCTTGTAGTCTATACTTTCGTTACGGAAGACTTTTCCAACAGAAAAAAGTTTAACAGGGTATTCGCTTTGTAGCGCTTTCGAGATTTTGTAGATGTAATGCGCAGAAATGCTAGTAGTGTGGGTTCTAAGTAGCGCCTGCTCTGCTAGCTCACTCCTCCACACTTCGCCCCAATTCGAGGTATGCATTTTCTTTACTCTATTCAGCAATGCCAGGTCCTCTATACCTATCTGCTTCGGATTTGAAAGAAAAAAAGTGTCCTGCATCTCTCTTGTTGGATGGTCCTGCGGAGAGAAAAGAGCGTCGAAGTCCCAGAAAGCTGATTCGATTATCGGGCCTGAAACCTCTGTGAAGCCCATACTTATCCACAGGCTTCTTATATAGTTAATGAATTCGCGCACAGGGTGCGGCCTTGCCGCATAAATTGCTTCTACAGGGGCATTTATATCGTATTTCTTGAACCTTGAATTTTTCCACGACCCTGAAAGAAGCATCTCTTTTGTAAGCTGGTTGACGCCCTCCTCTTTTATCCCTTCCTCAAATATGCGTATTCCCTTTTCTGTTATTGAGACTGTCTCGAACATAGACTTTTCTGATAAAGAGATTAAGTTTCTTTTCTTGAGCGTTTCAATATCTTGCTTATGGGCGGAAAGATAACTCTCGGGGATATATTCTTGCTCATCCAAAAAAGTTAGTACACTGCGGAGTTTATATTCCTCCTTCTTTGCGGCCAGCTCACCTGAGTTAGTGAGCTTCACAATCCCGTTTTCTATGTGTATCCAGCCATTGCGCTTTGCCCATATCAACCCTATGCGATTCTCGACAGCACTTATGTTGCATTGGCCATTTTTCAAGAGCCATCGGATGAAAAGCTCTTCCGGCATCGACTCCTTATATTGTTTCCCTTCAGCTGTAAGCATAACTGTGGTCCTTGCCTTTTTTACAACCTTCACCGCCCCATTTTCGGCAAGAGTTTCAATGGCCCACCTTATCGCGTCGCTTCCCAGCTCTACTGATTTCTGCAGTTCCTCTGGAGTTGCGCTTTTGCTATCTTTGAGAAACTTAAGTATCTTAACCTGATATTCGTGCAATTCCTTCACTTTTTAAAATCCTTCAGGTTATTTTCCGGCTTTCACATATGCATAGATTATGAATAGAAGTATGGCCAGGGCTATTATTATGTATGAGAATATGCCTAAGTAATCATACACACCGAGAAAGGCTTTTGATACCTCTTGCTGAAGGCTTTCCGTAACGGTGAAAGTGAGCTCGAACTTTGATAACGGCTCTCCATAGAACCACGACACCTCGCTCACGTTCGCATAGTTGTTGGTTATACCCTCAGCTGGAAAGTCAGGTATAGGATAGATTGATGAAAGTTTAGCCCCTTGGGGCAAGATAATGTTTAAGGTAGTATTGGCGTTCAAAACCTCCCCGCTAGCACCATGCTCAAAGTTGAGCACGTTAGGGTTGAAACTGTACAGAAAAGACCTTGGACCTGTTTGAGAAACCTTAGTCACATTAAGCACGCTATAAGTCATTATGAGATAGGCATTGCCGCCATTGGGTGTTGCCACTACTGGTCCTGGAAGAAACCTAAAATTATAAACGCCAGAGACAGGATTTATTATATGCTGCACTAGCAAAGGCCCTATGAGAGATTCCCATTCAGCTAGAGTTAGGTTTAGGGCCACCCTGTCAGCAGAATACTGCTGAACAGATTCGTTGCTTATATGCACATTGAGGATTTCCCTTACTGAGGCACTTGTATTAAGATTTAGGACAACTGTCGTATTAAGATGCGTAACTGTGTACGAACCGTAGGCTAGATGTAAGTAGGAGAACGACAGCAGCAACAGCGCAAGAGCCACAAGCGTAAAGACTTTCAACGGATGCACCACGTTTACCAATTCATTAGTATAACAGTAAAGTATAACAGTAATAAATAATTTTGCCTGTGGCACACAAGGAATAGGTTTGTAAATTAGCTTATGGGCTAACTACCCCATTACTTGACTGTGCTTCGCCGCATCCGCAACTTTTGCGCTTCTCGCTTCAACGGCAATGCTTGCTTCCCCATGCGGAATGCTTTTTTATACATTCCTAGCAGGTATTTCATAAGCCTCTGTCGCTTTCATCCTTCGCCGAGTCAAAAGAACTTCTCACTCGCCGATTTAAAATATGTTGCGCTTCGGCTTCTTACTTCGTAGAAAAATATTTATATTGTTCGGTTTATAAGTGCTATCAGCCCAGCATGGGTATAGAAATTGAACCGGTAACAGTATTTGGTGGGATCGATGCCAAAAATACCTATATTAGAAGAGAAAAAAAAGGAAGAGAGCGAAGATGACGAAGACGAAGAAGACGAAGAAGAGGATGACTATGGGGAAGAAGACGAAGAACCAGACGATGGAGAAGATGAGGGAGAAGAAGACGAGTGATAGAAAACCCCACGTTTCTCTTTTTTGATTTTGTTTATTGATTATAGCTTTCCAATGTTCTTTAGGAATCTGTGGCTTTCAGTGCATCCAACAGATCGGCAAGCTTCCTGTTTATCGCAAAAGCCCTTTTCCTAGTTATTGTGTAGTTTGACTGCGCCTTAGAAAGTTCAGATAGCTTTATGAAAAGCCATCCCTCGCCGTTCATTCTCCATGCTATGAAAGTTTCCATGCCTGTGTTGGTCTCCCATTCCTGAAGCCTCGCTACTTTCTCTGCAGGTATCGAAATGCTTGTATCGTTCCATGCCTTACATTCAAATGCTAGCCCTTTGCCTTCTTTAAATGCGACTAAGTCAGGGCTTACCGAGTTTACGCCGCTCCCTGCAGATCTCATGACAGAAAACTTCCTCTCACGCAGAAATGCCAGCAATTCCCTTTCGCTTCTTGCGCCTTTGTTATACCTCTGCACCATACCTACACCCTGCGCAGGCGCCTTTTTACAGAGCCAACCTTGTTTTTAAGTTCTTTTTGACGGTTTGCTCTTTCGTAAACCATAAAGATGCCTATCGAAGAAACTATGTTAGTGAACAATATAATCATGAAGATCTCATCGAGAAAGTGAGGTAGCACTATTCCAAAAGCCACTGGAAGCGTCGCCACTATTGCGGGAGAAAGCCCCCTGCCCACATTTGCAGCCACAATCCTCTTCTCGAAGCTGTACTCTATCCTATTGGCTCTACTCATGAATTTGCCGAGTAAGCCAGCGAAAGCCGCCCTTATTATAAGCAACGCTATGGCCACAACTGCGCCGACCAATGACAGGTAAAGGAGCTTCGACGTTCCAGTAATGTTAAACAGCATGCCTATATAGACAAAGAAGAAGGTGCTTGCGAAAAAAGTTATCTCGCGCTGATACCTTTTTATGTGGTCTATGTCCTGCCCTGTAAGCTCTGCTAGGCCAGGCAGATCGCGCTTTCTCCTGCTTAACGAGTTTATTACACCTATATTGGCGAACGTAATTCCGAACACAAAGATTGAGATTGCACCGTTCATTCCGAATTCCTGCGCAATACCGTAAGTTGCAAGAACCATCGCGATGGTAAGCATCCAGCTGTACTCCTTGCTTTGCTCCCTAAACTTTCCAAGCACGTATATCCAGAATAGAGCCGATATTAGCCCAAGTGCTATAGATGAGAGCACTGCTGTGAGCAGCGCTGATACTGCGCCAGACACGCTTATATTATGCGTTGCAATTATGCCAAGCAAGATTATAGGTATTATAAGCTGGAATGAGTCAGTAGCTATGCCTTCATAGAGCAGAGAGGTTTTAAGCTCCCTCGGCAACTTTACAGATTTGACAAGCGTAGGTACTATTATGCTGCTTGGTCCAGCAATCGCAAAGCCGAATACCAACGAGCCAAGGATGCCCCAGCCAAACGCGTAGAACGCTATGGCTGCGCATGCAAATGCGCTTATAAGCACAACAAGCGTCATAAATCCTGTAGCCCTAAGCAACACCTTCTTAAGCGTTTCATAGTTTATGTTTATGCCCACGTCAAAGAGCACGAATGAGACGGTCAATGCAGTGATATACGGGCTGAGTTGTGCTATAATGCTCCCAGGCCCCGAATTCACGAGCTTTAGTAATGGGCCTACTATTAACCCTATTATCATGAGTGGCAATACGCTAGTAAACTTAAACTTGTTGAATAGTGCCGTAACTACAAAGCCAAGGAACACTACACCCGCAAGGAAGATAAATGCGAGGTTTACGCTGATCACACTGTCGCCCGCTAAACTATTGCAACGCTTAGTTTATAAGATTTCTCTTTTTGCTTTTGCTACAGAGTTGTCTGACCAGAGGGCATGGCCGTAGCCCTTTTTACCTCAAGCTCCTCCTTTATCTTTCTTACAACCTCTTCCATCCTGCGTTCCTTAAGCCTTGATATCAGCAGATATGCTTCATCCTTAGTGCCCTTCGCAACCAATATAACTATGTTTCCGAAGCTTAACCGTGCAGTCCTGCCTTTCCTTTGTATGTTCCTTATCTCACTAGGTATAGGTTCATAGAATATGACTGCATCTACGCTGGGTATGTCAAGCCCTTCCTCACCTATCGAGGTTGCGGCTAGCACACTAAACTCTCCATTCCTAAACTCCTTGATCGTCTCTTTTTGCTTATCCTGCGTTACCCCTCTGCCTTTTCCTACGAACTCCCTAGCCTTCACGCCGTTTTCTGTGAGCACTTCAACTATCCTTTTTATTGTTGAGCGGTACTGTGCAAATACAATTATATTCTTCCCATTAAAATTTGATTTTATCACATTTACAAGTTCAAACATCTTCCTGTTGTCCTCTCCATCCTCTTTCATTTTATTTGCAAGTTCGATTGCCTTACGCACGCCCTCATTTGAAAGTATGCTCTTTACCGCCCTGCTTTTCTTATCCCTCTCCTCCAGTGATTTCATATAATCAATAAAGGGGTATACACCCTCACTGCTTAGCAGATCGTAGGCGTGAGAGAGATCTAACACATAGATATAATCGAACAGCGCCGCAAACTTGTAATTTGATGTTTCTATTTTGTTTATATTCGCACCTATTTCTAGCAGCGCCTTCTTCGGCAATCTTTCGAAGTTCTTGGAGTAGCTAAGCCCTTTTTTATACAGACTTTCCATATGCGCATCAATGATTGGTTTCAGCAATGCAAGAATGCGGTCTATCTTTTCTCCTTTGTTTACATATATGATATTCGTCTGCCTTCCCATGACGTATGGTGCCACGTCTGGATCTGTTGTGACCCTTATCTCAATGTCTTGTATGCCCAGAGCTTCGATAATACTTCTTATCCTTTTTTTATCGCTACCTGGAGAAGCCGTAAGCCCCAGCACCTGAACTCCTTTAATACCGCATTCTCCCGCTATGTATGTATAAGCATACTTGCCAACTGCCTTATGACATTCGTCTATAACACATAACCCAAAATCAGACATGTTTATGCTGCCTAATTTCATGTCATTCGCTATGGTCTGTGGTGTTGCTACAATTACCCTTGCATTTGTTTCTAACTCGTGTCTTTCCTTGGCCTTTGTTTTCCCTGTTAAAAGCACCACAGAGTTCCCATCAATCTTGAGCAGATTTAGCAGAGTGCTGTAGTGTTGCTCGCTGAGAGGCTTCGTAGGAGCCACAAGGAGAGCGCGCTTGCCATAATACAATACTCTTGCAATGTTTATCGCAGCGATAAGCGTTTTGCCCAAGCCTGTAGGTAGTATAACAAGGAAATTCCTGCCAGAAGCAGTCCTTCTTGATATAGCTATTTGATATTCCCTTGGCTCAATATGTTCGGTGTTTAGCAGAACGCTATAAGGGTTCAGCCGTTCCCATGTATCCTGCATATGTCAAACACCTCCTAGTTCATTTTAGTCAAGTGGACTACCCCGCCCGTGCTGGCTTGGCTTCGCCACATCTGCAACTTTGGAGCTTCCTGCCCGCCGGGTTAAAACTCGGGCGCAGCTAGCCGCAGCTAGCTATAACTCTTTATCTATAAGACTTGTATGCCTCTCCTGTACCCGGTGTTTTCTTTCTTAATTTTTGATTTCTGCACTATGCACAACCTTATCTTTTTTTATATATTCTTTTTGAATCTATAAGCTTATACGGGATATATAAAGTGTTTGGTACAAATTTAGTTATGGAAGATTCTGTGCCGCAGTAGCTCAGTGGGAGAGCGTTCGGCTGAAGAAAGATTCCGAAACCGAAATGTCGCCGGTTCAAATCCGGCCTGCGGCAAAATTTTAGGGGGCTAACATGGAACTTCTGTTACTCAGAACATTCAGCGTGCTAGCATTTTCGCTTGTATATATGATTTTCGATGTATTCAACCGCAGAAATATCCCAAGCGTTTTTGCTTTCGCTTCTGTCGCGTACGGTGCATTGCTTACTGTGCTCTATTTCAATCTCACAATTATTGCGGAAAGCTCAGCCATAGCGCTGTTAGTTATTGGGGTGGGCTACCTGCTTTACAAGGGCGGACAGCTTGGCGCTGCAGATGTAACTGAGTTCGCAGCGCTTTCTCTGATGCTGCCTATACAGTACACACCGCTGCTTTATAAGTCCAGCCAATTCGGCCTGCCGTTCATAGTCTCGCTTATAATAAATGGGGGCATTAGCGCTTTCGTCGTGGTGCTGCTGTATTATCTTCCGCGTGCAAAGAGCCGGCTTAAGAAACCGCTTCTTTCTATGGTGTCAAATTACGAAGTGATGAAAGCAGTGGGCATTGCCTTTGCGTACATGCTATTCCTTTTGCTTCTTGTCCACTATACAGGATTTTATCCTGCAGGGATTGCGCTTTTGCTTGCGATACTTATTCTGTCTGTGCTCATAATACTTTTTGAGAGGCCCCTAACTTACTCTATGATCTCATACGTTTCGGTTCGCAACTTTGAGCCGGGCGATATAATCGCCTTTAACCTTCTTTCGCAATCCATGAGGGAGTCTCTTAAGAAAAGGATTCCAAAATTTGACAGGCTTGTGACAGAAGAGCTTATATCTGAAATGAAAAAGAGAAGACTTTACAATAAGCTTCCAGTATATAAGAATGCGATGCCGATGGCCCTGCCGATATTTGTAGGGGTATGCATATCACTTCTATTTGGTGACATACTTCTTGTAATGTTGCCGTTCGTTCCTACTATATTTACATAATTTTTACATAATTATAAAGAGCTTCACACGTAAATAGTAAAAGCTGGTGATATTCATTGCTATGAATAAGGAGCATGCAAGTACTTCTTCGGAGCGCATGCATTTCATCATGTTCGGCTATGACACGTTTAGTGCAGCCAAAAACATGGCAATTGATGAAACAATCAAATCCCTTTGTGAGGAAATGGGGGGCTTCTTCATACGTTTTTTTGGTTTTGAGAAGCCCTCTGTTATACTTTCTCTGTCTGATAGCCTAAAATGTGTAAGGCTGGAGCATGCGGATGGTGTTGAGATAACAAGAAGGCAGAGTGGTGGCAAGCCTATATACGTGGATGAAAATGTGCTTGCATACAGCATAGTGGGCGCAACATGGCCTAAAGAGGCAAAAGATTTCACCTCACTTGCCGCAGTGCATAATTATTTCGGGTTAAGAATTGCAAGAGCGATAGAAAAATATTCAGGCTCCAAAAGCGCCGTGGAAATAGGTGAAGTATACAGCATAAAGGTTGCAGGCAAGCCTATCGCAGGGCATGCACAGTATCCCACCCTTGGGAAAGCGTTCTTCTATCATGGGGTTGTCGCAATGAAAAAATGGGACGCCGATAGGATAAATGCCCTTCTGAGAATGAGGCCAGGCGATTATGAAGAGTTAAAACGTTTACCAAGTATTGCCTCTATAATGGATGCGCCCCAAATTGTGGATGCTGAACTACAAAAAAAGAAGCTCGCTAATTTTATTCTAGATGAGGTTACTGGAGGCAACTATGAAGAGATTAATGAGGATGAAAGAAAAGATGTGCTCAGCAAGGCCAACGTGCTCTTGGAGAAAAAGTACCGGAGTAAAAAATGGGTGGAAGAAGCGAATGGTGGTAAACTCCGCGAGGACTCAACCTTCTGTCTTTTATATACTGGGTAGTTTGCAGTATCTTCCGCAGCCCGAAGAGCTGAAAACGTAAAGGTAATAAATCTTTCAAATCAAATCTTGATTCGCGCAAATTTATGCGACCGTAGTCTAGCCTGGTAGGACACTGCCTTGCCAAGGCAGCAACCCGGGTTCAAATCCCGGCAGTCGCACTTTTGTTTTTTTGTGTTTTGTGCAAGAGAGGCAGGCTATGCAAAAGTACAGCTCTCCACTTTCTAATTGCAACCAGTTTTATTGAGTATTTATTGAGTATTGAGATATAGGCATCTTGCCAGTAAGCTTACATATGCGCAACCTTTTTATATTAATTCTTCGCATTCTTAAATGAGGAAAACTAATATTATGATGGCTATGCCGACTATAACACTTATTTATGAATTTAGACTTGAACAGTCTCGTGGAGCTGCCGATTTGCAACTAAGCGTAGCTCCGGCCATAGCCTCAGAGTAAATGCTTTTCCTTGGTTGATTTGATGGCTAAGTCATATGTAGACATTGTAAAATACATGATAGAGGCGAGATTCGAAGTAAATGGGATGGTGGATAAGCCTGATATTATAGGTGCAATATTCGGGCAGACAGAGGGGCTTCTGGGCGGGGATCTAGATCTGCGCGAATTGCAGAAGAACGGCAAGATAGGTAGAATAGAGATAGAAAGCGGCACTTCAGAAAGCAAGACCTACGGTAAACTTTCGCTTCCCACCTCTTTAAACAGGGTAGAAACATGTATACTCGCTTCTGCTATAGAGTCTGTGGACCGAGTTGGCCCGTTCGAAACTTCTTTCAGGATAGAAAAGGTCCTGGATACAAGAAGCGAGAAAAGGGCGAAAATCGTTTCAAGAGCAAAGGCCCTTCTTAAGACCTTGTTGGAGACTGAGCTGCCTGACAGCAAGGAGCTTAGCGAGCTTGTGGAGTCTGATGTCAAGCTGAGCGAGATAACAACATACGGCCCCGAGAAGTTGCCTGCAGGCCCAAACATAGACAAAAGTGATGAACTTATACTTGTGGAGGGCAGAGCAGATGTCATCAATCTGCTAAGAAATGACATTGACAACTGCATAGCGGTGGGCGGCGCTTCTGGTACCGTGCCGCAAAGTATAATTTCATTGTGCGCCTCTAAGGAGGTTACTCTTTTTGTCGATGGTGACAGAGGCGGGGAGCTAATACTTCGCAGCGTAATGAGCATGGCGGAGATAGATTTTCTTGCTAGGGCGCCTGACGGTAAAGAGGTTGAAGAACTTACGAGGAAAGAGATAATAAAAGCGCTCCGCTCGAAGGTGCCGATAGATCAAATAGTATCTAACAGGGTCGGCAGGGGCAATCCACATGTTTCAGAACCGCAAAGTTCTGGACCACAAAGGCAGCAGCAAAAATACCAGCAAGTAAGGCACACCGCTCCTGCAGCTTCAGATTCTACCCGCACCTTCGCTTCCACTCCAATGGCCGATGAGCATATGCCAAGCCCTTCTGAGATAAGCGAGAACCTGTTTTCTAAGCGGGCCCCACAGCAGGACCGTGAGAGTGCAGATGAAAATGAAGCAAATGAAGAGCGTAATCCAGATCTCGGGATTAAGGACCTGAGTAAAGAAGAGCCTGAAAGGAAAGGTATAGAGAGCATACCAAGCATACAGGCTCAGAGTTCTAATGAAGCATACCTCAATGCTTCTAGCGTGCTGATAAATGCGCTCGATGAGCTAAAGAATAGGCTCAGGGGCAGGCTCTACGACGCAAATAACAACATGATAGCTGAGAAGCCGATAAGCGAGCTTATCCAGGCGGTGCAGGATACGCCAGATGTCTCTGCTATAGTGTTCGATGGTATAATAACACAGAGGCTAGTTGAGCTAGCCCACAGAAAGGGAGTGAAAATGATCTATGGCACAAGGGCAAGCCAGCTATCGCATAAGTATAACGATATGCTACTCTACACAAGAGAGAGCGGCAAGCTCTGAGAATCGGAAAAGAAAAAAAGCGCTTGAAAAGATGCTTGGTACTGCGGCGCTTATTCGGAAGCATGCGCGCGCTCCCTACATTACCTCTATGTTCTGCTCATTATATCCAAGGCCGACAAGCGCTTTCTTGGCCTCTAACTTATGGTTGCCTTGAAGTTCTATTATGCTGCCCTCGTATGTCCCGCCGCAGCCTAGTGCTCTCTTAAGATTTTTAGAAGTGCTTTCTATATCGTTCTGCGGAACTCCTTCTATAACTGTAATGATCTTATCGAATTTCGCCTTTTTGGTGTATACTTTTATGTTATTTTCGGTCTCCTTGTCAAGTACATCACATACGCAAATGTCTTTGGGCAGACCGCATTTTGGGCAAATCTCTACCATTACCCCTTTACACCTCTTTCTCTGAATACTGTGTTTATTCTTGCAATGTTTCGCTTGATTTCCCTTATTTTTACTACTTTGCTTTGGACTCCCGTAGCTACAATCTTTCTCCGCTCTGCAAAAAGCTCCAGCATTAGCTCATTGCGCTTCGATTTGAGCACGTTGTCCTGCATAGCTCTTAGCTCCTTGATCTTTATAATAAGCACCGTAAAGCGGTTTATAATTTACCATCTGCTCTTTAATCCTTTATTAGCTTTATTAGGTATAATATATAAAAACTTTGCTACGGGGCTGATCGCCCTGCTGGCCCATTAGTGCAGCGAAGCTATTATTCCATCTATCACTCCGTTTACCCCTATGCCGCCAGTAGACCTCACTACTATCCTATGGCTCAGCACCGGCCTTGCAAGCTCCTTTATGTCATCTATGCTTACCTCGCTCCTTCCATGTATGAGCGCTTTTGCCTTGCCGCACCTCATAAAGCTTATCTCGGCTCTTGGGCTTCCCCCCATGACTATGTGGATGTCCTCCCTTGTCGCATTTACAATTTTTGTTATATACTCCGCAACCTCGTCAGACATGCTAACTTTATCCACCATGCCTTGCAGTGCCAGCACATCTTCTGCACTGAGAACGCCATTTATTTTTATGCTTTCGTCCTTCTCCTTTATCCTGAGCATTTGCTGTTCCTCCTCCATGCTTGGGTAGCCTACTGCTATTCTTATAAGAAATCTGTCAGCCAGCACCTTCGGCAGCGGGCTTGTGCCCTCTATGTTCAGCGGGTTCTGCGTAGCTAGCGCTATGAACGGCTTCGGCAACGGCATCGTCTGATCGCTTATGGTAACTTGCTTTTCTTCAAGCGCCTCAAGCAGCGCGGTAGTGGTTTTTGGCGGCGCCCTGTTCAGCTCGTCTACCAGCAATATATTCGTAAAGATAGGGCCCTGCTTTAGCTTTACCTCATTGTTTTTGTCTAAGTATGTGTAGCCTATTATGTCTCTTATGTCAAGGTCCGGCATGCCTTGTATCCTACTGAACCGGGCCTGTATCGCTTCGGCAAGTGTCTTCGCCATGGTAGTCTTAGCAACTCCTGGCACGCCTTCGAGCAGCACATGACCATTGGCTGCAAGGGCTATGAACATGAGCTCTATAACCTCCTCCTTGCCAGCTATCCTCTTCTTTACCTCTTTTAGCACAGCCTCATATGCCTCTTTCGGATCCACACAAAAACCTTTTAAACTTACGCGTTGAATATATGCTGGATATACGCAGTAAATATTATAAACGATGCTGCAAAGCCAGCATAGCCTGCATATAACGCCATTTAGGAGGTGAAACGCTTATGATAGGCAAAAAGGCAGAGTTGAAAGGCAACGCCTTGATAAACGAGGTGGTCAATCTCATAGAAGATAGAAAGAAGGCAGGAGAGCTTACTTATGAGCAGCAGCGGGCATACGACCACGCAAAAGCGCTTGTGAAGAAGCGGCGCTACCCCGCTATCAAAAAGGAGCTTGAAGCCTTGGGCATGCTAAGCGAAGATGCAATAGCCAAAGTGCTTGAGATTTATCCGAAGGACAAGACGCTGCTTTCGCAGCTGCTTATAAAAGAAAAGCGGGTCTTCAACGACGAGGACAAGGAGAAGATACTTTCAATATTAAACAAATAGACTACAGAAGCAAATAACAGCAAATAATAAAGAATGGAGTGCTAGGATGCTACATGCAACTGGTATGAAGGGCTTGGGTGAAGGATTTGGAGGAAGTAGAAGAATCTCAAGAGAAAAGGGAGGAATACGCACGAGTAATAGACTTCATGCCCAGTGGAAAGGCGTTTTCTAACAAAGCCGAGCCAATTGCACAACTGCTCGGCGAGGAATGGTTCACTCTTCTAGAGGCGCAGCCTCGCGAAACTGTTGTGCTGCAGCTCGCAGAGAGGGTTTACATAGGCAAAAATGAGAGGGACAAGATTTACCTAATCAAGGGTAGAATAAGCTACAATGAGCTTACGCAGACAGCAAAGAATGAACTACCTACTGTAATTACGCAAATAATACTTGATAGCGAACAGAGGTTCGTCGATGTTTTCAATAAATCTGGCCCCTTAAATATAAGGGAACATTCGCTAGAGCTGCTACCGGGCATAGGAAAGAAGCACCTTCTTTCAATACTTGAAGCACGCGATAAAAAACCTTTTGAAAGCTTTGCGGATCTTAAGAGCAGAGTGCCCCTCTTGCAGGATCCTGTCAAACTGATAAAGGATAGGGTAATGAGCGAGCTTATGGGCGAGGAGCGTTTCTACATGTTCGTCAAGCCTTACAGAAAGAGATTCTAAATAAGATTTTCAAAAGCAATAGTATTTTCAAACGCAATTCATCTATCAAAATGCATGCAGAGCTTTACGCTCCACGGATCGCAATAAAAAGAGCCCAGTCTATACCTTTTCTAGATGCACTGGCGGAACTATAAGCCTTCTTTTTGCATCCATGATATTCACTTCCACGATATAGGCCTCTCCGCGCTGGCCTACTACCTTGCCTATCTTGCCCCTGTATCGCGGGTGTGGTATGTTACTGTAGCCTCCCTTAGGCACGATGGCAACCCTATCGCCTATGCTGAATCTTTTTAGCACGCTGCCTACATTCAGGCTTGAAGGCCTATGATGCCTGGCTAAATTCCTCGTCCTTCCTGAGAGAGTACCATTTGATTTCATTGTCATATGAGCATCGCCGGATGAATTTATATAACACAACCTATTTAATAGTTTATTTACAAACTCTCACTGTGCGTGATTATAGCGTTAAAGATACGCACAATGTGTTGAAATGGTAGAAAGAGTCTCAACTCCACATAAAAAGGTTACGCTCAAGCCCACCTACCATGTGGTGAATATAGTAGCAAACGCCGACCTAGATACATACCTTGACCTTTACGGTCTGGCCAATATGTCACACGATGTCGATTATGAGCCAGAACAGTTTCCGGGTGCGATCCTAAAGGTATTTGAGCCTAAAGCTGCGCTTCTTCTTTTCAAGAATGGCAAGATGATCTGCACAGGAGCGAGAACTGTTTCAGACGTCAAAAAGGCCATAGCAGAAGCAGTAGACCTCATAAAAAAGTTCAAAAAGCAATCGGGGAGATAGCCCTTATATTACGTATACGACACTAATCAAAAATAACCGAAAAGTATTTATATAGACCTGTATAATCTACTACCACGGTTTTTTACGCTGTTTCTGTAAAAAACCCTATTCTCATCCACCCAAGGCGTATGCTTCGGCATACGCCTTATATTTTAACCTCTAGCCCTGGCTTTGCCTTTTTCTGAGCGAATACCAAATAGCCCGTGTGCCAGACCCCTTTTGTAGAAGGCCTCATACCCTCTTTGCGAACCAGCATATCCCTGACGATGTCTTCCAATACCACTATATCAGAGAAGCTGTGCTTATTGAGCTCTTTAACGAACGCTTTTACCTGCTCCATGTGCGGCAGGTACCCAAATATAAACCCACCATCCCTTAGTGCCTTGTAAGCCTTCCCAACCACTTTATCTGATCCAGGCATGTCGAGGCTTACTAAGTCTACGTTTTTCTCCCTTATGCCCCTTCTTATATCTCTGTTTACTATATTTAGGTTCTCTACTCCCTCCTTCTTTGCGTTGGTTTCGGCAATCCTTATGAATTCCTCCCTAACCTCGTAGCTTGTAACCTGCTTGCAGATCTTTGCGAGCGAAACTGCCAGCCAGCCACTCCCAGTCCCCGCATCTACGCATACGCTGTTTTTTCCTATCCCTGCATAAGCTATTACCATCCCTATATCTTTAGGCAACATTACTTGCGGCCCTCTCTTAAGCTTCCTGTAATGTTCTGGAAGAAACACTGTACCTCACCCTGCTCCCTGTTGTTTTAGCCTTTTTGCCCTTGGTTTTACGGTATCGCCTTTTACTCTTCTTGCCACTTTCGTTCTGCCAGTCCTAAGTTTTTCTGGCTCTACGCCAACTTCAAGCATTACCCCTCTTTTTACCCTTTTCTTTATTTTTGCCTCTGCTTCTCCAGCAGCGTTCGAGAGTGTCGGCGCTTGCCTCGCTTTCGTCTTCTTCTCCTCTTTGCCTGCAATGGATCTGCCTTCCCTACATTTAATGTTTAGATCTGTTTCGAAGGCCCTGCCATTGCCAATTATAATCTTGACTATAGGAGCTCCGCAGACCTTGCACGTTCTCCCTGTCGGTAAAACCCTTGCATGCTGTGGAAGCGGGTAAGTATTAGTGCACTTGGGGTAGTTAGTACACCCTGCAAACTGCTTGCCTATCCTTGACCTTCTTATCACAAGATTACCTCCGTCGACCGGGCACTTCCCTAGTATCTCGGCAGTGTCCATTGCGCTTTTGCTATTCTTCATCTCTTCTGCAATCTTCTTCCTATTTTTGTCGAACAGTTTAAGCGCATCCAACAGCACCCGCTTACCCTCCTCTATCACCTCTTCCTCGCTCTTTTCATTCTTCGCTATTTTCTCCATATCCTCTTCTAGGGCTTTGGTGGTTCTTTCATCAACGATCATCTCGCAGTTATCCTTAAGCGCCCTGTAGACCGACATGCCCAGCTCTGTAACTTTTATGGCACTGCCGTATATATACCTCCTTCTAAAAAGGGTATC
Organism: Candidatus Micrarchaeaceae archaeon; assembly: GCA_038876335.1. Classification (GTDB taxonomy): domain Archaea; phylum Micrarchaeota; class Micrarchaeia; order Micrarchaeales; family Micrarchaeaceae; genus JAKATY01. The sequence continues at coordinate 25,075 of JAVYYS010000002.1, forward strand.
TAATATGCTCGCGCGCGTAGCCTTCGTTCCGAGGCCTTTCTTTTCTAGCTCGGCTATTATGCTGGCTTTTGTGTACCTCTTTGGAGGCTGTGTTTGCAGCTCTTTTGACTCTACATTTTCTGCTAAAACTCCCTCCCCGCGCACGAACTTTGGCAATGACTTTTCTTCGATTTTCGTGTATTTATATATGGAAAGCCAGTTGCTCTCTATCAACTTCTTAGCCACAGCACTATAGCGTTCATCCCCAAATTTTGCTACAACCTTTACGGTTTCAATCACTGCAGGCTTTGCGAAGCAGGCAAGGAACCTCCTTACAATTAGGTCGTAAACTGCACCCTCTGTTCTGTTTAAGCTTTTCGGCATTATGCCTGTTGGGAATATAGCCGGATGCGCCTCGTCATATTTTGAGCCCTCTCTAGGCCTGAACCTTTTCTCTTTAATTAGCATTCCTGCAGCCTCGTTATATTCAGGATTGCGCGAAAGTTCTTCAAGTATCTGCGGAAGATTGAGTATCGCCGGCAGTTTTTGGGAGGAGGTTCTAGGGTAAGAGATGTATGATCTCTCATAAAGTGATTGGGCTATTGCAAGCGTTACTGAAGGGTCTATATGCAAAGCGCGACTCGCTTCAAGCTGTAGGGAAGTGAGGTCGAAAGGAGGATAAGGCCATAATTCTTCGATCTTCTCATCAACCTCCTCTACCTCGCCGTTAGGATGGAGTTCTGTTTCCTCTTTAGCGCGCTCCATTTCCTTCTTGTCTGATATGTCTCCGCGTGTATTAGTAAGCTCAATGCCTTTTACGAGGGCTGTAATCCTCCAGAACGGTTTTGGAGAGAATGCAGAAATTTCAAGCTCTCTTTTTGCGAGTATTGCAAGGGTAGGTCCTTGCACCCTACCAATGCTAAGTATTTCTCTCTTCGATGCTGAGCCTTCATTCATGGCGCGCATTAGCGCCCTGCTAAGATTTATGCCCCAAATCCAATCAAGCATGTGCCTTGCTTCTCCAGCGTAAAAATTATTCATATCTAGGGCAGAAAGATTCTGGTAAGCATACAGTAGGTCTTTTGTAGTGGTGGTTGAGAACTTCATCCTCCGCGCATTGCCTTTGAGCTCTCCTTTGCTGAGATACCTTATGATATTCGTTCCTATCACTGTGCCCTCTAAATCAAAATCACATGCGTTTATCAGCTCTCCAGCATTCTTGCCGAGCATGGAGAGCGTATCAAGATAGTCCTTTGTGAACCCTGCCTTGCTGTTCACGGTGTAGGACGGTGCCCACTCCACGTTTAAGACAGGGTAGCTTTTTGACGCGTCAGACTGCTTTATTGTAAATATATGCCCGACTGCAGCGGCGACGTAGACAACCCCATCCGCATTTCTAATCTCATAATAGCTGCTTCTTCCAGTGCCCCTTTTACGCTCTGCCCTTCCTTCACCTACAGCTATCGCTATCCTCTGCGCTACACTTGGCTTCTCGGCTATTATGAGCGTGTTCATAAAAAAGCATCTTTATTGAAAATGGAAAGATTCTCTACTTATCCCTTCTTTTTCCTCTTTCTTCCTCGCCCAGCTTTTGCTGCCGCTGAAGCGGCAGCGCCGCTTTGTGCCGTTATTGCAGAAAGGCTTTTTGGAACCGTCTGATTCTGTTTCTCCGCTCTTTCGTACCTGCCGCTCGAAATAAACCATGCATTTACGAAGCTGATAATTAAATCTATTACAACAATCTCGTAGAAATACGCCCCCGCTCCAGAAGTTATAAATAGTGCAATGGCATATATAGTCAGTGCAACCACTGCAATAGACATTACTATTCCGAGCAGGCTATCCATCGCATCAACGGTGTGATCTGTGATTATATACGTAGTTATATTTATAACACTTGTTGCGGCTCTTATTGCGTCATTTTCCCAAATCTTATTTAAGAACAGCATGGATAGAGAGCTCCTTGGGATAAGGGAGATCCTCCGGCTTATTTATAAGAAACGCATACTTCTGGGACTTGCTGGCTACGCCGTAAGCCTCGTAATATATCTTTATGCACTCAAGACCGCTCCGCTCTCTGTAATCTACCCAACTTTCGCAAGCAGTTTCATATTCATTGCGCTGCTCTCGCACTTCTTCCTCAAAGAGAAGATTACGGTGTCAAGATTGGTGGGCGTGCTGCTTGTGTTCATAGGCATAGCAATAATAGGCTTTACAGCCTAGCGAGGTGCAAACATGGAAGCAAAACTACGCAATGTATTGTTAATACTTCTTTCGACTTTGCTTGGGGCGGCCGGCCAGCTCTTTTTTAAATACTCTTTCCAGAGCAGCGAGTTCATACTGATACTTTTTTTGGGCCTTGCCGCATATTTCACTTCTACCCTAATTTATTTCTATGTGCTGAGCAGAACGCACCTCAGTTGGGCGTATAGCCTTGGGGGGCTGGCTTACATATTCGCAGTAATATTTGCAGATCTGGTCCTAAATGAAAATATACCGCTACTCAGATGGATAGGAGTAGGAGTAATATTTGTGGGCGTGGTGCTAATCGGCACTACATAGCCTAAGCCGTGCATCATGATGCTCACTTATAGATTTTTGCTATCTCGCTTATATATGGCACTTCAATATCGTTACCCTTTCCCGCTCTGTAGCCTATATATATGCCGTAAAGATACGCGATCAGCGATATAGCTCTTATATAGGGCACAAACGCCAGTGCAACTGCAATCACACCTATTGCGCTAGCCTGTATGCAATGGAACCTGATTCTGCTAGCATTTTCATTTTTGATTTCATCGCTAAGCACGAATATTGTTATGCCTGTGAAAAAACCCAGCGAGTAGATCGCAAGGTACAAAATCTCCGTCTTAGTCTTCTGATCCATACAGCACCGCTATCATTTTGCTTCTTCGTCTATTTCTATCTCTGCTATATCCTTAAATCCGTGCAACTGCACGCCGGCCTCGCTTGCCGAGTTTATAATCTTTATCCTAATTCCGTTCTTTTCAGCTAGGTCTAGCACTCTTTTTATCTCTTCATTACCTAGCATAGAGTCATTTACCAACACCTTCTTCGACTCGTACGACTCGATCGCTCTTTCTACATTTTCTATTCCGTACTTTGCTTCCCCGAGGCTATACGCCCTAAGAAACTCCTCCACCTCTTTGAACTCTTCTCTTACTCTGTCCCTTGATATTATGCCAGCTACTCTGTCGCTCTTTATGAGCTCATACATGCCACTGCGTTCTGTATCGCTTGCCCTCTCATATATGAGCCTTTTGCCCAGTGTTTCCCCAATCCCACGCTCCTCTAAGTACTTTTTTATATCCTCTCTTGTGAAGCCAGGACCTGCAATTATAACGCTGTCTGTATTAAGGTTTCTTATCGCTTCTATTACTTCATCGAAATACTTTCTTCTTTGCTCCTCAAATTCTTTTGGCTTCATGCGTTTGCTGAGCTTGCTATAAATCTCGTTCAGGAATTCTATACCGTATCCAAGCACATATGCTGGGAGGGCCTTTTCCTCATCGATTAGAACGATTGCTATCCGTGGTTTTTTTGTGTCTTCAACTGCCTCTCTTATAACTTCCGCTATGTAGGACGGCCACTCTCTCTTCGTAATCTCTATAACGTCATGGACTCCTATGTTGAGAGTATGGTAGGTATTAAGCCTCACGTATTCGAGCGGCCTACCTTCTGTTATCTTTCCGGTAATTCTGAGCCTTAAGGTATTCTTGTCCAGTTCTACCTTTTCTGCCTTAAGCTCTATCACGACTTCCTTAAGCTCACCCTCATCATTTTCGCTTGGCTTGAACCTGCGCAAGCTTTCAGATTTTACCAGATCGCCTTTGAATACTATCCTTTGCAACGCCCATAGGTCTTCGGCATTGTCCACTCTAAGCTTGAGCCTGCCTTCCAGCTTGCGAAATCCAAGTATCTTCATACTTCCTCAATAGCTTTGAAGATGCAAAAATATATAGTGATTTGAGTAGCTTCTGGCTAAATCTCCATTTTTAATTCGGCGAGCTGGAAGCCTCGCCAGCAAGGGCGGGGTAGTTCATGCGCAGAATAGACGGAATATTTTTAGCTTTAACGTTTCTTAATATTAATGTATTTTTGCTTCGATTACAAATACCGCTCATGCGCAATACAAGCATTGCGCGGTAGGATCAGTTGACGCAATGTTTATGCTGCTTCTGATTATAGCAGAACCAGATAGCAGAGCGCAAGGAATAAGTATATAATAGTTTAAAGTTTAACTCACTATCGAAATTTATTGGCATAAGTATAAGTTAAATTGCGGATTTATTGCAAATTTATACTTTATGCTTAATGCTTACTGGTGAATTTAATGGCAGTACAAAAACCACATCTGAACCTGATTTTTATAGGGCACGTAGACCATGGAAAGTCTACTACAGTCGGAAGGCTTCTTTTTGAGACAGGGGCCATATCGGATAGGGACATGGATAAATATAGGGAGCTTGCAAAGCAGTACAACAAACCGACTTTCGAATTCGCATTTGTAATGGATGCACAGAAGGAAGAGCGAGAAAGGGGCATTACAATAGATATAGCGCACAAGGAATTCCAAACTGCGAAATATTACTTTACGATCATCGATGCGCCTGGACACAAGGACTTTGTAAAGAACATGATAACGGGCTCGAGCCAGGCAGACGCCGCGGTGCTCGTTATAGGAGCGGCCGAGGGGATAGGCAAGCAGACGAGGGAGCATACAATACTCGCGAACGTACTTGGAATAGAGCAAATAATTATAGGCATAAATAAAATGGATGCCGTAAACTATGACAAACAGAAGTATGAGGAAATAAAGAAGCAGATGACCGATTTGCTCAAGTCGCTCGGATATAAGGGTCTCGACACGACAGTATTTGTGCCGTACTCTGCTATG
>JAVYYS010000003.1:0-13735 GCA_038876335.1 Candidatus Micrarchaeaceae archaeon
CCATTGCACACGCCCTCAAGGTTGACGAAACTCGTTGTGCCAGGTCCGTTCGGCCTAAACACCTGGCATGCGCCAGGCGGCGCCTTCGGCGCGAAGTTGTTTGCGTTGAATACTCCGAGCTCAAACAAGGCACCCAAAACTACTGCAATGATGAGGATTGCCCATCCATATGTCATGAGGTACTCCATCGCGCTCTGCGCTCTCGCAGAGAATTTTCGCGAGCGCTCTAAAGAAAGATCTATAGACTTCGAACCTGCTCTGTCTTTAGTAGAAAGAGATGTGCCTTCCCGCGCGGCGTTTGTTGTGTGTGTGCTTATTTTGCTTGTGCTGCTTTGCCTTGCCTTATTCCAATTCAGCGCGATTTTCCGCATTCCATCACGCTTACATTGCAAAAAAAAATATATAAAGCTATCGCAGAGGCGCTCCCGCTGAAACGTGAGAAAAAGTTAACCAACCCTGGAAGGGCGCAGTCCCGAGTTTAATGCGGAGAATAGCCGCGCACACATTTTGATTAAGGTGATCTATCCGCAGGTTCCCCTACGGATGCCTTGTTATGCCTTGACCCTCCTTACGAAACTCTAACTCGAAAACAGCAAAGCTATTGCCTCGTTAGAACCTCATTTGGGTGATCTGGCAGGCGGTGTGTGCAAGGAGCGGGGACATATTCACCGCTCGATAGTGACAAGCGATTACTAGGGATTCCAGCTTCATGAGGGCGAGTTTCAGCCCTCAATCCGAACCTCGGTTGGTTTTAGGGGATTGGCTTTGCCTCTCGGCATTGCATCCAATTGTACCAACCTATGTATGCCGCGTGTAGCCCAGAAGATTCAGAGCATACTGACGAATCGTGGCCCTCTCCTTCCTCCTCCTTAAACGGAGGCGGTCCTAACAGAGTGCTCAGCTTATCTCTAAACTGGTGGCAACTGTTAGCGAAGGTCTCGCTCGTTACCGGGCCCGCGAATGTTGCTCGTAAGAAAGCACTGCGCTGTATCCAGAAATAAGCGTTGCAAATACATTTGCATTGAGTATGTAATTTCTGCCTCCTGATTCCCAGACATGAAAACCAAGGTTCTCCATGATTACCGCATTGGCGGAATCAAGGCCCTTTATGTAAAGCCCGTAGCGGTCGAAACCGCCTTTGCTGTCGAACACGCCAGCTATGTAGCTGAGCGAGCACGCGTTCTTGCGCGAGAAAAGCATATCCCTTTTCGCGAGCGCGCCTTTGAACAGCTTTTCGAGCTTTGAATTGTAGAAGAATATTGTCGTTGCGCCGTCTTTCTCTTTTTTGGCGCGTATCTTGCCCGGCTCTACGCCCAGGCCAATCGCTATCCTGGCAAATTTGTCTTCTACCCTTTTCTTGGTTGTCGTTATGGAAATCGGAGAGCGCATGCTACAGCTGTACATGCCAAGCATGTAGCAGGTATCTGGATTCAGTTTAAGCTTCCTTGTCATCGCATCACTCGCCGGCTTACCGGACTTAACCGAACAGTTCACACCACGAGCTGACGATCGCCATGCACTACCTCTCGGCTTGTCAGGTAAGATCTTTAGTCTGACCTTCACACTGCCGTCGCTTCTGGTAATATTTCCGACGTTGGGTTCAATTAAACCGCAGCATCCACCCCTTGTGTGCTCCCCCGCCAATTGTTTTAAGTTTCAACCTTGCGGCCGTACTCCCCAGGCGGCAGACTTAACGCTTACGCTACGGTACTGCATGCATTCGAGATGCATGCAACACCAGAGTCTGCATGATTTACTGCTAGGGCTACTCGGGTATCTGATCCGATTCGTTCTCCTAGCCTTCGTCCCTCACTGTCGGATGTGTTCTGGTCGGGCGCCTTCGCCACCGTTAGTCCTTATAGGATTATAGGATTTAGCCCCTCCCCCATAAGTACTCCCGACCCAACCCACTCCCTAGCCGATGGGTATCTCGTGCGCGCATTGACGTTGAGCGCCAATATTTCACATGAGACGGCATCGGCCAGCTACGGGCGCTTTAAGCCCAATAATCGTGGATACCACTTGTGCTGCCGGTATTACCGTGGCGGCTGCCACCGGTCTTGCCCAGCACTTATTCTCCAAGCTTGCTAAACTTGGCAAAAGGCTGACGTTAGTCAGCCACTCAGGTTCCCCCCATCACGCTTCCGCGCATTGTGGAGTTTGCGCGCCTGCTGCACGCCGTAGCGCTAGGGCCCTTGTCTCAGTGCCCTTCTCGGGGCTCATGCTCTCACATCCCCTACGGGTTATCGGTATGGTGGGCCGTTACCCCGCCATCTGCCTGATCCGCCGCGGCCTCATCGTAAAGCGGTAGCGCTGCAATTCGCGTACCTTTTCTGTAAAGGCTCCTTCCAGATGCCCTTGCATATGGGATATTAACCTCAGTTTCCCAAGGGTATCCCCCTCTTTACGGTAGATTAGCCACGTGTTACTGAGCCGTACGCCGCCCTACGAAGCCGTAGAGCAAACTTGCATGGCTGTCGAAACCTGATAGCAGTACCCTCCAGCAGCATCGACTGGAATCGGCTTCAAGTTAAAGCAATCAGCTATCTCTCCTTTGCACAACTCGGGACTGCATCCAATTCCAAGCAGGAATTTTCACAATAGCCTTTTTCGCAAATCATGCGGCGCTTGCGCCGCAAATCAACAATGCAAAAACTGAAAAAAGCAATACTACTTTACTAAGAAACCTATTTATACTTTGCTGTATTCAGTATTTTCAATCTGTATAAGCGCAAGTTTATGATTATGGTTCCCATGAATTTAAGACTCTATAGCTTGTATCTCCAAAGTACTTTGTACATAAATGCGCTACTTTAAATTCTTCTAAAAATTATAACACTATAACACTAATGCTATGCAATACTACATGGTGCTTTTCATGGCAAAATTTGTGTTGCTGTCTGACAATACTTTATTGTATGATTACAGGGATTTTCCGCTTCTTGACTTCGTGCCAGGTGCGCCAGGAAATTCTATTCCAGGATTCATATACCGCTTCCTAAAGGGCAAGATCGCCCCAGCGCTACCAGATGGTAGATTGAAGTACGCGCCATATGGTCTTAGAAAAGTAGAGGCCTCGCTGCTAAGAAAATATAGCAGCAAGGATGTGCTGGTAGCGCATCCGGATTATCTGAACTCCGCAATAAAAGATGACACAGAAGTAGTAGCAATACACACGATGGACCCTCTAGGTCTGGGCCCCACTACTATGTCATACTATGTGTTATTCAAATCTAGGGATCTAAATGCGTATGTCAAGCAGGAATGGGAAAGCCTCATAGCAAAGGTTAATGCCGCGAGAAAGGGCAAGAAAGCAAAGCTGCTCATCGGTGGGCCAGGAGTGTGGGAATACACGATAATGCGCGATTATGTAGAGAAGCATAACATAGACTACCTCTTTCAGGGGGAACTGGACGATTACGCCCCTGAGCTCTTTGAGCAGATCTCTTCAGGCAATATAGACGAAAATATGTTCAGCCACGGCTTCATAACTTACGATGAAAATTTTATGCGTTCCATGAAGCCTGACCCTAAATTCATAATGCGCGGGCGCGGCATACCAACATTTCCGAAACTAGATTCGATACCTGCTATAGTTGCGCCTTCCACAAAAGGACTCACCGAGTCGATGCGAGGCTGTGGTATAGGATGTGACTTCTGCGAGGTGACGCTCCGCGAGCTGCGTTATTACTCTCCCGAGAAGGTGGCGGATGAGATAAAGGTTAATGTAAATAATGGGGGGTTCAACAATGCGTGGGTGCATTCCGATGAGATATTTGCGTACCAGCACCTAAAGAACTACGTGCCCAATGAAGAAGCTCTGACCTCCCTTTTCACTACTATTATGTCTATACCAGGCATAAGGCGTTCAAATCCTACGCATGGCAGGATCTCAATACCTTCTGCATATCCAGAATTGATCGCTAAACTTTCCAAAATACTACACGCTTCGGAATCAAACTGGATAGGCATACAAGTGGGCTTAGAAACAGGTAGCGAAGTGCTTGCAAAGAAGCACATGCCGGCCAAGACCCTGCCGCTGAATATTGGTGTCGACGGCTCATGGCAGGAGATTGTCTGGTATGGCGTTAGGAACCTAAATCTAAATTACTGGAGGCCTGCGTTTACCGTGCAGATAGGCCAGTCATCTGAGACAGAGGAGGATAACTGGGATACAGTTGCGCTTATAAACAGGCTCAGCTTCTCCAAAGTGGACCACATGCCTTTCGAGTTTACAGTAACCCCACTCTACAACATGCCTTTAGGCAGGATAAAGTCGAAGAGCTTCGACGCACCGCTTACGCAGTCTATGCTTGCTGTATATTATGCTTCTTATCGGCATCTTGCAAAAATGGCAAGGAGGGACGCATTCAAAGCGATGAACAACAGGAACCTTGCGCTCAAGTACTCTGTGGGATCGCTGATAAGCCTAGGTGGAAGTGTGATGCTGGAGTTTGTAGAAAGAGTAGCAAAGAAGCACGGGGTTGACATAGATAAGGCCAAGACGTACGGAATAGGCCTCCACCGCGACATAGAATCTTGGAGCGTCGCCGCAAACGCCTGATTATACCTCTGATGCGGAAGTTTTTCCTTCATCCTTTGGTATATACATACCCGCAAGTCTTTTTTTGCAAACCTGCACGGGCAAAAACACACAAAGCGTAAAGTATATATATTTAATATACACATGATTATGTGTAATATGTGCAAAGTGATGGAATGGTAAGAGGAAAAAACATAACCCTGACTGTGACGGAGGAGACGTGGAGGGCGATGAAAGCCCACGGGGAGATAAACTGGAGCGATATCGCTCGGCGCAGCATAGATGCATTCGCAAAAGCGCTATCAAAAGCCGATGAGGTCGGCAAAGGCATAGAAAGTGCCTACGGAAGCGGCGTAGAGACAAAAATGAACATAGGCTTCTCTGAAGGATTCAACGAGAACAAGTGGCCAGCGCAGGATGGTATGTATGGCTTTGGGTACAACTCTAATGTTGGTTTCAATGTTAGCATCTACCCTACAAAGAAGCAGGCAAAGCCAGAAGAGCGCAAAGAATCGAAGTGATTGCAGTCCATATCAGCAAGAAAAATCCGCAGTTTGATTCAGGGGCGCTGCGGCAGGAGTATTTCGCCTGTAGGAAAGCAGGCTTTACTGCCTGCCCCTTTTTGCTTCCTTCTCTTTCTCTTTTATCACTCTCCCGGACGACATTTTCCTTCTTATCCTGTAAGCAATTATCGCTATTACTATTATTACTACAGCGGCAATGATATAACTTTCATCTCCGCTGCTGCTGTTGCTCCCTACCTTTACATAATAGTTGTTTGAAAAAGAGTATTGCTGCTGTGCAGCACCGTTTGGCTGTTGCCACTGCTCATAGAGTGTGACTGGGTATGAGCCAGGATTGCCCTTTAAGTCTACGCTAACATATAGCGTTACGTTTTCGCTCTGCCCTGGCGCAATATTGCTTATATACGCATTTGGTATTACAGTGCTTATGGGATAGATTGTCTGAAGGCTTAGCATAACTCCTTCAGCAGGCTCATTCCCTACATTCTTTATTGTGAATGTAACTGGTGCGGCAGTGGATCCAGGTTTCAGCGCGTCTGACTCAGAGGTGACATTGAATATTGCGCTAGACTGCAGGCTTATTGGTATGTACTCTGTCTGCGTGTAATTCTCCTCAAGGTTTGCACTTTGGTACTTCAGCACAACAGGCAGCGAATAGTGCGTTGCATTGGCGTTCCTTCCCGCGCTTATGAAGACACTTTCCTGCGCTATTTGACCAGGAGCCATGTTGCCAAGATTGAAGTATGATGCGGAGCTGCCTACGTTTATGTAACTGCCACTTATGAACTGCACGCTTACGTTCTTAGCCTCCCCATTGCCTACATTTTCTATAGCTACTTCAAGAGTCTGATTTTGCCCTGCATAGAGCTGCCCCGGCTGTGCACCTACTGCGCTTACTTTCAAATCTGGCGGGTTAATTGCTATATATATGGGCACTGTCTGAATGGCACTGTATCTATTGCCTGTCTGCGAGGTATAATTGACCAAGAAGCTAAGGTCATGCTCCCCTGTGCTTATATTGCTTGCTGGTATAAGCTGTATTGCCATCTGCTGCTGCATGCTCTGCTCTATAGAGCCCAATCCAAAAGAATAGGGGCCTTCAGCGCTGAAGCCGGATGTGTTAAGAAATGTTATGGTTACATTGCTTGCCTTGTCAGTGCCGGAATTGATTACGCTAAGTTCCATGCTGAATGGTATACCAGGCGTTACCTGCGACTGTATTGCTGAATTGATTTGTATCTTCGGTGTTCCATATACGTATATGTAAATAGGAATTACCGATTCAGCCGGAAGCGTAGGATACTGCGCGCCGGCCTGGGCCTCGTATGTTGCGACAACGTCTATAGTATACTCTCCGGCGGGCAGCGATGATGGTATGTGGAATTTGTAGCTGAATATGTCATAGCCGCTTCCCCCATATAAGCCGGTACCCATCGCGCTCACAAGAAACGATTGCGAAGGTGACACGTTTATCAGCGGGCTCTGGCTTTCAAGATATATATTCACGTTTTGCAGCTGGTTTGAATACGAATTAAACAGCTGGAACTCAACGGTTATGTTGCTGCCCGCTACTACAGGCTGCGGCGTGATCTGCAGGTTCGTTATCGAAAGCGCGCCATCTGCCTGTGTCGATACCGCTTGTGCGTAGTCGGGCGCAACTGCTACAGCCACAATGAGCATCGCCGCAAGTGTCGCAAGCATCGCAAACCTTCCAATACCTATGGCTTTCTTATGCGTGTCCAAAGCTTCTATAAATCCCATTTTTACACCTTTCTTAAAATATAACATACCGCGCAGCTATCTTCCTTCAATACATTTACTCTATAGTCGTCTTGAACATTTTAACCGCAAGCAGCACCATCGCTACGGCGAAAGCAAGCGTGACTCCGAGGTCGAGCGTCATGGCGCTTGTGGGGTAGAAGCCGCTCATCATTACATACCTCATTCCTTGTATCGCATATGTGAACGGATCAACCACGCTTAGCGGATACAGCCACGATGGAAGCTCGCTGGCAGGGAAGAACGCCCCTGCCACAAACCAAAGCGGAAGCGTTATTGACTGCGTGGCTATCGCGTAAACCTCGAACCTTTTTATCCTTGCAGCAAGCGCAGCGGCGAGGCCGCCCATGCCAATAGCAGCTATGAATGCAAGCAGGAATATCCACATCAGGCCGTACCAACCCATTGCTATCTGCGCTCCAAATAACAGGCCTATTATTATGGTGAGCACAACAGTAAGCATAACCTGCACAGATCCGGATAATATCTTGCCGACTACTATAGCAAGCCTGTTTATTGGTGCGATTAAGAAAAGCTTGAGGTTGCCCGCTATTCTGTCAGTTATTATGGACATTCCTCCGGAGAACATAGCGCCGAATGCCGCTACCATAATTATTATTCCCGCCACAAGAAACGTTGTATAGTTGCCCTCAGCCGCGAAAGAAGGGATTGCACTAACACTGCTGCTTGCCGCATTTCCAACGGGGTCGCTGCCAGAGACGCCTAATATGTTGTTCGTTGCGCCGGCTGAACTGCCTGATGCTGCTATTGCAGCCTGCGCTTCTTTAAGGCTTTGGACCGAGCTTCCAAAACTCTCCGCTGTACTCTCTATAAATGGCAGCGCCCCAAGGCTTGAAAGCTGGCTATTTGTATAATATATGTCTACGCTCGGATTGTTCAGCCGCATGTTAGGGAACTGAGGTAGTATAACTATCACCATATCAACTTTTCCGTCTCGGAACATGTTGAATGCATTTGCCTGCCCTGTTACCGCCATAACCGAGATCATATTCTGCAGTTCTAGCTTGTTGATGAATTGTAGTGATTGCTGGTTGTTAGCGTAGTTCACAATTGCTACTGGGACGTTTGATACCCCGTTTCCAAGGCCGCTGAAAATTAGAAGGAGCAGCAGTGGAAACATTATTGACCTTATGATATTTTGCGTAAAATTGCTTCTGAATATCATTAGTTCCCTTTTGAGCATAGTAAGTGAATCTCCTAGCATACTCATGCGATTACCTCCTTGACATCATTCTTGCCCTTGAGATTTGCGATGTGTTCTCACCAACGCTATCTCGCAGGCTTGAACCTGTAAGCTTTATGAAAACATCGTCAAGCGTGGGCAGGTGCATACCTATTGAGAATACTTTGTAATCAGATTTTGATATCTCGCTGACTATCTGGTTGAAAATCTTTACTCCATTGTCTAGCAGCGGAGCGCTTATCTTCTCTCCTACGACTTCCGACTTTATCCTAAATTTTGTTTCTATCATCTTCGCTATCTTCTGCGCGTCCTGCGTATCTGACACTATCTCAAGCACATTTCCCTTGCCTATCATTGCCTTGAGTTCAGACGGGGTTCCTTCTGCCTTAATCTTGCCGTGGTCTATTATTGCGATCTTATCGCATAGCTCATCGGCTTCTTCAAGGTACTGAGTTGTGAGTATTATCGTCATGCCTTTCTGCTTCAGCTCCTTTATCCTGCGCCACATCTCTACTCTGTTTTGCACGTCAAGCCCTGTGGTGGGTTCGTCGAGTATCAGTATTCTGGGGTTGTGCATCATTGACCGCACAAGCGAAAGCCTCCTTTGCATACCCCCGGAGAACGTGCCCGCCTTCGTGTTTGCGAAGGCTACAAGGCCAGAGTCTTCCAGCGCAATCTTTACCCTTTCTGGCACTTCCTTTTTGTCCACATGATAAAGCTCGCAGAAGAGCTGAAGGTTCTGCGCCGCGGTAAGGTCCGCTTCAACTACTGTTTCCTGCGTCATAAACCCTATAATGTTTTTTATCTCCTCCTCGTGCTTCAGAACGTCAAGCCCTGCAATTTTTATTGTGCCTGCAGTAGGCTTCAGTATTCCCAGCATTAAGCTTATGGTTGTTGTTTTTCCAGCCCCATTCGGACCCAGAACCCCAAATATCTCATTTTCATTTATTTTTAAGTCTATGCCATTTACTGCAGTGAAGTTGCCAAATTTTTTTACGAGACCTTTTATCTCAATGATGTTGCGCATTGTGCTCATCCAAATATCCTTTTCATATTTCTTGCCGTTTCGCGTAGGACGCGTTTTGTCTCCTTCAGCGTTTCGAGTCCCTCATTTGTAAGGCTGTAGTAAACCTTGAGGCGCTTGCCTTCTACAATACCCTTCTGCTTTATGTACCCTGCCTGCTCAAGAGATTTTAGTATATTATATACCTCATTTTTTATTTGCGGATTGTCCTTCACGAACGGGTGCTTTATCCTGCCGAGCTCCTTGAGTATCGCGTAGGCGTACATCTCTTTGTTCAGCCTGAGCTTACTCATTATTATGATTTTTATGACAGTGCGCTGCATGTCCCTGCTCATATATCCAAGCCAGTGCCTGCTGCCGCCAGCCCCTTTATGCCCCTCCTCCAACCTTCTCACTGTTCTATGGTTTTATTTTAAACTAGTTTAAATTTAAACTAATGTAATAAGAGAAAAGGTATTTATACCGTTCGCTTTCTGTTGGGCAGGGAAGTAAAGTAATGGATTGCCAAAACAGTCTCAAACCCCTGCCTTTTTCATCTCCCCCTTAAGCACGGAATCGTGCTTTACGAGCCACGCAAGCAGAAGTGAAGCGTGCTCCTTTTCGTCGTCTCTATTATATGCGAGCACCTTCGCCAGGCTTTTGTCCTTCGTCGCGCTTATCCTTTCGTCGTACCACATCATGGCCTGCAGTTCCTCTATCAGCGATTGCCTCGCCCTGCTGAGGTCTTTGGTTCTGGGATTCAAATCCTTGTTTTCTTCGTACATACATTCACCAGCTTCAAACACACAAATAACCGTTTCAGCTTCCGCGATTCATATCCTGCCCCTCGATTCTCCAGTGGCTACGCCTCTTGCTATCATATGCGCAAGCCTAAGGGCTTCGAATGCGTAGCCCGCTATTTCCTGCGCAATTTTGCCTTTTATATCGCTCATTGCGTAAAACGCTTTACCTTCAAAGCCCACCAGCGCTTCAAGGCTCTTGTACGCTGCTAGCTTTCCTTCTACTCCCTTACCTCCATTTTTTCCAAACCTGACTATCGCGCGCCTGAGGGCTTTGCTTCTAGGCTTGTGCCGCGTTATCAGCATAACGTGAACACCCAACCTACCTCTTAGCTCATTTAAGTTTACTATATTCAGCCCAGCAAGTGCGGCCCCGTCAAGCACAATTACCTTTATCAAGCTTCTGAACTTTGAGCTCTCCACCATCCCAATTATATTTTTCGCAGAATCATTGCCGTCGACTTCCACCATGCATGAGAGTATGCCCTCTATAGCAACACCGTTTTTCACCACCCCAACTGCTATAGTCCTCTTTCTGCCCTCTATTGGCCCAGATGCTACTGCAAGTATGCGCACGCCCCTCTTTTCAATGCTCCTTATGTTCGCGTTCATTTAACCTTTTTCTGCAGTTCTTCCTTCGTCTCACTATATTCATCTTCCAGCTCCTTCAGAGCTTTCTCAAGCAGCTCCCTAGCCCTTTTCTTTTCCGTTTTTACAACCAGCAGTGGTTTCCCTATCTCTGGGTGCTCTTTGTATACTCCTGCAAAAGAGACACCTGGGTCCTTTACAAGCCTAGCCGCAATCAGATCAGGCAAAGTAAAGTCGCTTGTATCAAACTCTATCATAAGCTCTTTGCTCTCATCTTTTTTGAAAGTTACCTCCATCACAACACCTTTACCAATTCACTAATGCGCTAGCTCCTTCTCAAGCAAACTTTTTATGGTGTTTGGTTTTCCGTAGAAGGGGCTTACCTTGCTGTGCTCCACATGACCGCATACTCTGCATACCAGCGCTTCCAACTTTTCATTGTATTCCATATCCGCTCCGCAGTTGCTGCATCTCGCATATATAACCCCCATTTCAGCGCCATAAATATCAAGCATGTAAACCCCTTGTTCGATCCTTGCTATCCTTGCGAGTATGGCGTCTCCTTCTTTGCATGGTGTGGCATGCCTCTCCTGACTATGCCCAGCTGTGCCATATTGCCCATTTCTATGAATTTGCCTGCTCCTCTCCTTTATTATCTTTCCATCTTCGGAAGCTACATAAAGCGTTTTGCCTATCTTTATCTCGTCTATCTTTACGAACATTACCTTACCAATGTCGCTTACAATCACTCCCAGCGCCGGCATGCCTTTTTCTATGCGCCTTATTTCGGTGCCGAAGCTCTTAACAATTATCCTCCCATTGTCTGGCTCTGCCTCACCGAAAACCGCTGAGTAGACATTCCCTTCTTCAGTATATGTGTTTCGATCGGCTAGGTATTCTTCCTCCAGGCCGAGTTTCTCTCCCGGCATTACTACCTTTTCAGAAGGTGTTGCCATTTGCATCATTGTCTACCGCTTTGCCTCACCTGCCCATGCTGCCGCTTTCAGCCGAACAGGCTCGCTAGCCCTTCTGCCGCTTCCTCCTCCTTCTTCTCCTCTTTTTTCTGTGCCTTCTCTCCAGCATGCTGTGGCGCCCCCTGTGCTGCAGGCGCTGCTGCTACCGTAGGCTGTGCCTGGGCGTTTTTTATTACCTCCTTTATGTCGACCCCCTTGAGTGATGAAACCATCGCCTTCGCCCTGGCTTCGTCTGGTTCAAATCCTGCAGCTTTGACTACTTCCATGAGGTTCTTTTCGTTTATCTCCTTGCCTGCTTCACTAAGAAGCAGAGCAGCGTATACATATTCCATTCTTTTCACCTTTTAGCGTTATTGCATTTTGCAGCGTATCAATTCTTCATTGCGCCTCTCCGCTTTGGCTTCCCACAACCCCCAATGCAGCAGCCTCCATCGCGGCCTTTGCCACGAGCTTGTCTGCTATGCCTGTATCATACGCGTTTAAGCCGAGGCCCAACGCTATTCCTGTGAAGTAAGCCTTTGTGAGCATTTCCCTTATAGTATACTGCGTCACTATGTTGAGCTCCAGCGCAACGCCGCGCGCGCGCGCAAATGCGTTAGCAATGTCCAACAGCACACTTTCTTTTGTTATCTTAAGCACGTCAAGCTTATAAGTGATGCCTTCGCTAAGCAGTACTTTCGGCTCTAGCATAGCAGTGAACGGCGTGATGCCAAGCGTATGAAGGGCCTCTGCAACAGCCCTGCTGATTACTCCTCCTTTGCTTACGATTACTTTGCTTTTAGCTATTACCACTTTGCCCTTCTGTATTTGCACATCTATGCCCGCCTTCTTGAGTCCTGTTACAGCCTGCCCTGGTTGAAGTGAAGTCTCCCCTTCATTTATATATATATCTTCGCTTGCGACCTGCTTAGGCTTGGCCGCCAGCTTTATCTCATTACTTTTGAATATAGAATAGAGCTCAAAAGGAGTTTTATTGGTCAGCACTATAATGCTAGTACCCTCAAGCTCTCCAACTAACTTCTTCGTGTTTTCATCACTTTCTAGAACTCTCTTGAGGCTGTTCTTTCTCCCTATTATAAACTCGCCCTCGCCCTTGAGCTTGTTTCTTACACTCTGCAGCAGCCTGTCTGGAACTGCATTGAGCGATATTATGCCTATAGTTTTGTAGTGCTTAAGCTTCTCCGAAGCACTTTTTACAAATTCAATCTTCTGTTCTCGTGTAAGCATAAAATCACATAATTTTTGCAGGCTTGCTCATAGTGAGCTTAGCATACACAGACTTTATATGTTGCTTACCAACCTTCTTCTCCAATGCGTTTACTACAGCATCTATGTTCTCAGCCAGCTTTTCTGGCTCCATATTCTCCTTGCCCACAATACAATGCACAGTAGGCAAGTATTTGCCTTTGCTCCTGAGATATACTGAGTTGAGTGAGGTCTTTACCGCTCTTTCAATATCACTTCCTACCAAAGGCTTTGGCATCTTATTCCTAGGCCCCAGAAATTGGCCTAGGTTCTTGGCTATTATAGGCATTAAGCTCGCTTGAGCGAACAGCTCGCTCTTTAGCATTTCCTTCTGCATAGACTTGTCGTTTGCGGCTCCTGGCAACTCCGCGCTTCTTACCACGCGCGCCCCAAGCTTACCTACTGCGTTAAGTATGTTGGTGTCATCAGCGAACACTATTACCTTGCTTTCGCTCCCTTTCCCATTTGGAAGCACCACTTCGATGTTTAGCCTGTTCTCCTGCTTTGAGAAATCAATTCCTTTGAAGTTTATGGCAAGCTCAACGCTCTGAACGAACTTGCGCTTGCCTTTCCCCTCCTCCAAGAGTTTGTTAAATATATCTAGCTTCTCCTTTTCCATGACGATCCCTCCTGCAAACAGCGCTGCAGTAGTTGCGGGAAAATCAGCGCTTAGTATGTGAACGAGAACATTTATAAACTTTTTGAGAAACCTCCGAATCAAACGCGGAGATGTCTTGTATTGTCGCGGAGATGTCTTGTATTGTCGGAATATACAGTAATTATGAGTGCCTTGCCTTTGGGCGCATTAGGATTGACTAAAACATGAATTCTGTTGCCTCCTATTTCTTTCTCGTAGCAAACTGCGCCAATACTCTCAACGGTGACTCTTTCCGGATGCATTAATGTCTCTTCTATTTTCTTTCGGTCTATTCCCCTCTCCATCCCTCTTCTTAGTGCGTGTTTTGTATACTTTATAGATTCCTCGCACAGCGGCGGCGGTGAAATCGTTATCCTGTACGTTATCCTGTACATACAATTAGTTTACTCCAGCTCCAAATATATATACATTATGCTA
>JAVYYS010000003.1:13745-29413 GCA_038876335.1 Candidatus Micrarchaeaceae archaeon
ATACTTTATAGATTCCTCGCACAGCGGCGGCGGTGAAATCGTTATCCTGTACATACAATTAGTTTACTCCAGCTCCAAATATATATACATTATGCTATGCCCCTCTTGCTACTCATGATGCCTCAAACAAACTAAAAAAGCAAGCAAAGTGGCTCGCAACTCACAAAGAGTGTACTGTTATTACCCTAATAGTATACTTATCATGCTTGCCGCATCTCTCCAGCGCGCATATAGCCTCTATTCTATGCCGTTCCGAAGTAGAAATGTATATTATCTCGCCCCGATCATCTTCTCTGATCTCTTTCGGACTGTATACTGTTTCGACGAGTTTGTTCGAGTCCACTCCACGCCTTAGCATCATTTTAGAAGCGTGCCGCGTTAGCTGTATGTCAGAATTACAGGGTTCTATTGATTTTTTGGGTATATACTCTGCTTCAGCTAAGTTTCTGTGCTGCTTTGCCCCTATCTCGGCGTACACCATCCCGTGCTCCACCCAACACCAATTAATAGAATTTGGGGCGAAAATAATAAATAAGTTGCCCATCTTGGCCGCGCATTCTCGAAGCGCTCTGGCCTCAAAAGATATGCGCAAGGTATTTAAGCGGTGGCTGTCAATCCCTAAAACCAGGTTAAGGCCAGGTAAGAAAATGCTTGCAAATGTGCTGCTATTTGGTTTCAGCCTTTCAAACTACTACGCAAGTTTCTATACGCTTATCACTAACTTTTTCCACTCTTATGGCTATTTCGCAGTCTTCTCTCTCATGATGCTTGAGAGCGCCACCATCCCAATACCAAGCGAGGTTGTAATGCCCCTTGCAGGGATATTCGCCGCTCGGCACATATTCGGATTCTATCCCGCTCTTGCCGCTTCTGTGCTCGGCAGCGCAGCCGGTATAGCCATAGATTACTACATCGGCTACTACATAGGCAAGGACATTGTCTACAAGCACCTGCGCCTCTTCCGCATTAAAAAGGAGCAGCTTGACGCATTCGATGTATGGTTTGAAAGGAATGGAATTGCCGCTGTGTTTCTGACAAGGCTTGTTCCAGTGATACGCACGGTAATGAGCTTCCCCGCAGGATTTGCAAAGATGAAGCCGAAGGAGTTTTTTGCGTATTCCATTTCCGGAGCGCTGATATGGAACGCCGTACTAATGTCATTCGGCTTCTACGCGCTTTCGGGAAACAGCGCGGTAGACATACTCGCCGCTATAGGGGTATTCGTGCTTCTGCTCTACATTGTGTACGCCCTTGCGATAAAAAGGCTCAGACGCAAGCATTAACCTATTTATTCCTTGCATTGATAAACTCTGCTGTGATGAATAAGGTGATCACCGAGCAAATGCAATGACGAACAGTAAACAGGCTGATTTGTTGGATTTCAACCGCGATAATGACCGCAGATATAGTGAAGGTGCAAATGTGCCGCACAACAAGGATGCGATGGCAAGGCTCCATAAGCGTGTAATAAGGGCCACCGACATAGCTGCACAGTTTTGGTGCGAGAAGCAGATGGAGCTAAGCTATCTCTATGGCAGAAAAGAGAGTGCCGAAATGCGCAGCGGCAGCGCAGCCCACAAGGAGATAGAAAGCATAATAAATGTTCCAGTAAAACTCAAGCCAAAAAGCTATGCCGACTCTTTATACAAAAACCTCTATTCTAGCTATATTGCGGTGCACACACTTCCAGAGCGCGGCGTTGCTAGGGAAATAAGCATTTATGGCTCAGCGAATGGCTTCAAGCTCGCAGGGAAGATAGACGAGATTAGGATGGAGAGCGGCTCATTCTACATCTATGAGGATAAGACAAAGAAAAGTGACCAGGAACCCACGGAAGCACAGCTCGCCTCTCATAGGGTTCAAGTAGAACTCTATGTTAAGATGGTAAATGAGATTAGGAGCGGCGTATACGGGTTCGACAACTTCTTGAACAGCTATAATATTGCAGGAATGGAACTCACTTCAGAATTCGAGCATCAGCTTGAAGAAATGGAAATAGAGGAAGAAGCCAGGAGCATAGAAGGTATTGTTCGCATGTACTTTTCTTCTATTAAAGATTCAGGTGCTGTTGCAAAGAAGGCATATCTGCGCTACCTAAACTCAATCACAGGCAATATTATAAAAATCTACAGTGTAGATTACGATGAAAAGGTGTTTGCCGAGAAGCTTAAGTACGCAATGGCTTATTGGCGCGGGGAGAGAGAAGCATTGCCAGTTCCAGAAAGCGAGAAGTGGAAATGCAATTACTGCCCATTCTTTGGCAAGCAGTGCGTGGTATGGTATACAGAAAAACAGAGGGTGCTCTAAAAATGCTCAACAAAAATAGCCTGCGGGAGAAATTCTCAAAAGATTATAAAAGGTATTATAGCACCAAGCTGTTCGAAAATGAGGGGTTCGTAAGGAATAAGTGCAAGCTTTGCGGAAAGTATTTCTGGACTGCAGACAGCGCAAGAGAGTTATGCGGCGATCCTTCTCATGAGCCTTACTCTTTTATAAAGAAAAACCCAAACAGAGTGAACTACTCAGGATTCTGGAAGCAGTTTTCCGAATTCTTCAGGAAGAACGGGCATGAGATAATAGAGAGTTATCCTGTGGTTAGCAGATGGAGGCCGGATCTCTACTTTGTAATAGCTGGAATACAGGATTTCCAGCGTATAGAAAATGGGAGGATAGGGTTTGAGTATAGCGCAAACCCCTTACTGGTTCCGCAGATGTGCATGCGCTTCAGCGATATACCTAACGTTGGCGTCAGTGGCCGTCATTTCACCTCTTTCATGATGGCAAATCAAACAGCGTTCAACTACCCAAAGGAGGGCTATTGGCGCGACAGGACTATAGAGCTAAACTTCTCGGCGCTCACAAAGCTGCTTGGCATAAGAAAAGAAAACCTAACTTATGTTGAAGATGTATGGGCGATGGGCGACTTCTCTGAGTTTGGGCCATGCCTTGAGAGTTTCTCTAATGGGCTTGAGATAGTAAATAGCGTATTCACGCAGTTCGAATACTCTAACGGGGCGGTTTCCGAGCTTAATGGCAAGGTTGTGGATGTGGGTTGGGGATTTGAGCGCTTGCTGTGGTTTAAGTCCGGTGAGCAGACGGCATATGATTCCACCTTCCCGAACGAGCTCAAATACCTATACTCAAGCTCAGGATTCAAACCTGATAAAGAATTGTATTCAAGAATAGCGGGTGTTGTAGGAGCGATAGATGTAGCCGAAGAACACAGGGAAGGAGAGGAGGAGAGGCTTGCTGAACGGCTCGGCGTATCAAAGAGCGACTATCTTGAAATCATAAAGCCAATGCAGGCGATGTACGCCATACCAGACCATATGCGTAGCCTTCTTTTCGGGGTAAGCGATGGCGCTCTTCCGAGTAATGTGGGTGGCGGTTACAATTTGCGCGTGCTTCTGCGCAGAGTGTTTGATTTTGTTGAGCGTTATAACCTCAGCATAGACCTAATGAAAGTAATAGAGATGGAGGCAAAGGAGCTGAAGCCTATTTACAGAAACATAGATGACAATATAGATGAGATAAGCGAGGTAATAGAAATAGAAAGAAAGAGGTATGCAAATACGAAAAGCGCTGCGAGGAGAATAGTTGTGGAGTTACTAGAAAAGAAAGAGCCACCCACAAAGGAGAAGCTGAAAACACTTTATGAAAGCAACGGCATAACCCCGGATTTCATAAGCGCTGTAGCAAAGGAGCGCGGAGTTGAGTTAAACCTACCAGAGGACGCCTACTCAGGAATAATTACAGGAGATTTTGTAGAAGCCAGGAAGAAGAGAGAGAGGGAGATAGGTATGAACTTGTCGGGCATTAAGCCTACAAAGAAGCTCTACTACCAGTTTGCAAGCTCCGCAACGGCAAAAGTACTTAAATCAGAATCGAATATGGTGGTGTTGGATCAGACACCATTCTATCCTGAGGGGGGTGGCCAGGAGGCCGATCACGGCACGATAGACGGGGAAGCAGTTGTAGATGTAAAGAGCGCAGATGGGGTAATCGTCCATTTCCTCAGGTCGACTAAGCGTTTTAAAAAAGGCAAGCACGTGAAGTGCGAAGTAAATCTGGATCGTAGGTCAAGGCTTATGGCCCACCATACTGCGACGCACTTGGTTAGTGCCGCCGCAAGAAAAGTACTAGGTGCGCATGCATGGCAGGAGGGCGCAAAGAAAAGTGAGGATAAGGCGCACATTGATATTGCGCATTACGAGAGGCTTACAGATCAACAGATAAAGGAGATAGAAAATACAGCGAATGATTTCATACTTAATGGTATAAAAGTAAGTGTGAAAGAGATGCCGCGTAAGAGCGCTGAGGGGAAGTTCGGTTTCTCAATATATCAAGGCCATGGTGTGCCTTCTGGAACACTGAGAATTGTAGAAATAGATGATCTGCAGGGAAGGCTGATAGATGCAGAGGCATGCGGCGGGTTGCATCTTGCAGGAAGAGAGTCAAATATAGGTTTAATAAAAATTATATCCTCATACAGAATACATGATGGCATAGACAGGCTCGAATTTGTTGCAGGAAGAGCAGCGCTTGATTATATAAGCTCTATGGAATCTAGCATAAAAAAGATAGCTCAGAGTGTTGGCACAGATGTGTATAAGATAGGAAGCGGAATAGAGGCAAAGCTCTCAGAGCTCAGCGCTATAAAGGACAGCTATAAGAGGATGCAAGGTGAGCTTGCGCAGAGCTTAGCGCAACAAATTTCTAATTCGAAAGAGACGGTCATAATAATGAAGCTTGATTACGAGCAGAAGATGCTTAGATTAATAGCGACAAAGATTGTGGAGCGCAATGGTGAGAAGTCTGTCCTGCTCTACAATAGCGCCGGAGATGCAGTGGCAATATCAGGTCCTGAGTCAGGTAGAAGTGCGCTTAAGCTTCTTAATGAAAATGTTGAGAATATAGGAGGTAAGGACGCGAAGCTTAAAGGGGGTGGAACAGAACGCATAGCAGAGGGGAGAATAGCATGATTATTCCAAATAAAAAAATGTGGATGTGCAGCAGCGTTTGTTCGTCATGCCGTCTCTTAAGGATCAACAATGCTTACCAATATAATATAAGAAAAGATTAGATAATCATTTTACCAATGGTGAAATAAGTGCAACCCGCCAAAGATGATATAAGCGCCATTTTATCCAGCCTGCCCTATACTTACGACGTATCTGACTACGCTGCAGAAATAAAAAAGGATTATACAAAAAGTGAAGGCAAAGCAGTTTCGATAGCTGGAAGAGTTGTGGCGATAAGGCGCTCAGGCAAGCTTATATTCATGGACGTACTCGACTCTACAGGAAAGATTCAATGCTATTTTGACTATGCCAGACTTGCGGGTGTATTCGACAGCCTTAAAGCCATTAATTCCGGCGACATAATAGGAGTTAAAGGTAAAGTGTTCAAGACAAATCCAGGAGAAATAAGTGTGAATGTAGAAAAATTTGAGTTACTGTCAAAAGCGTTGCGGCCTCTTCCCAGCGAGTGGTACGGGCTTAAAGATCCCGAACTCAGGTATAGGAAAAGATACCTCGACCTTATACTGAATTCCGAATCAAGAAAAGTATTCATAATGCGTAGCAAGATACTGAAATATATCCGTGAGTTCCTTGACACAAGAGGATTCATAGAGTTTGAGACTCCAACCATACAACCGTTATACGGCGGAGGCGATGCAGAGCCATTCGAGACCTTTATCAGTACCTTAAATGAGAAAGGCTACCTTAGGATATCTGACGAGTTGTATCTGAAAAGGCTTATCATAGGCGGCTTCGATAAAGTATATGAGATATGTAAGGACTTCAGAAATGAGGACCTCGACAGTGAACACAGCCCTGAATTCACAATGATAGAATGGTACCAGGCCTATGCCGATTACAATGATATGATGAATCTCACAGAGGAGATGCTTGGAAGCATCGCGAAAAGTGTTTTGGGCAGCAATGCGCTTTCTTATCAAGGCAGAACTATCTTATTAGCCTCTCCTTTCAAAAAGATAAAGTATGTAGACAGCATAAACGAGAAGGTAGGCCTCGACGTGCTCTCTATAAGCGATAAAGAGCTGTTTTCGCTAGTGGAAAGCAAAGGCCTTAAGCTAGAAAAAGGAAAGCGGCACCGCGCTCATGCTTATGATAAACTGTTCAGCTCACTTGTGCAGCCAGAGCTTGTGCAGCCTACATTTGTGATGGACTATCCGCGCGAGACGTCGCCTCTTACCCGCCCTAAGCGCGGAAATCCAAAGCTTGTAGAACGTTTCGAGCTTTATATTGGCGGCTTGGAGATTGCAAATTCATACTCAGAGCTTAACAATCCCTTGATTCAGAGAGAGAACTTTGAGATGGAAGCAAAAAAGATTACGGAAGGGGATAAAGAGGCCGAACCGATGGATTTAGACTTTCTCGAGGCTATGGAATACGGTATGCCACCAACTGGCGGCTTGGGGATGGGAATAGACAGGCTGGTTATGTTGTTCACAGGCAAAAATAGCATAAAGGAAGTCATCCTGTTTCCTATGGAAAAAAAGGAGAATAAGGGAAAGAAAGGAGGCCAGCTTTCTGCCTAAGGCCTTTGGCCTAGTACTTTCTCCACTATACCCTTTAACCTTCTGAAATCAGATTCTATAGTTGGGAGGTTTCTTTTTATTCTTACGGCTGCAGATGGGTGCAGTGTAACAAAGTAGTAAACACCCCTCTTCTTTATCAAACTACCATGTAACTTTAAAACCTTGCCAACGCCTAGAAGTTCTGCAGCTGCTACATTTCCAAGAAGCACTACAAGCCTAGGTTTTATTATAGCTATCTGCCTATTTAGGAAAGCCCTGCAAGCGGCTATCTCCTCTCTGTTTGGTGCCCTATTCCGTGGCGGATAGAATTGCACTACGCTTGTTATATATACACTGCTTCTCTTAATTTTTGCGAGATTTAGAAGATGCTCAAGCAGTTTTCCGCTAATGCCTATAAAAGGCCTACCATATTTATCTTCGGTATCTCCCGGCGCTTGCCCTACTATCATTATCTTAGAATTCGCCGGTCCCTCTCCTGGGACAAACCTTTTGCTAAGATTCCATCCCTTATACTTCTTCGGGAGTTCTTTGTAATCCTTATTAAGTCTGCTTAACATATCCCGCTTTTCTAAGTAAGAATATGCATCCTTCAAAAACTCGCGCATGTCTTTGAACTTTATAAGCTCTAACGCCTGCATATAATTAAGCCATACGTATCCAGTATGCTCATTTGATGTAATAACTTTTGAGTTGCTATTAGTCTCTGCAAGGAAAAGCACTACCTCCTTCTTTACCTTCTCTCCATTAAGTACAAACCAGTAATGCAGCCTGTAGGTGTAAAAAGGGTCGAGCTTCACGTTCAGGCCGCTCTCCTCTTTTACTTCTCTGAGCGCTGCTTCTTTTGCATTTTCCCCTTTTTCGATATGGCCTTTTGTAAGATCAAGGAAGCCTTCCTCTCTTTTCAGAAACAGGAATTTGTACCCTCTTTCATATTTGTATACAAGCGCCCCCGAACTGAATTCGAACCTCATTTTCGTCCTCCCGCAATTTACAGAAAAATCATGCCTGTGCGCTTTCTGCGACTTTATAACTCGCACACATCATGCTGTTGTTGAATGGCACGTGGAGATTCAATAAGTTATATATGCCAGACTCTATCTTGTTTATAACTCCAGTGCTTGCCATGCAGCTAGCTATTTTAGTTGCAGTGCTATTCAACACATAAAACATTTCATAGCCCACAACGTTCCAATTTCCATTTGGTTGCCTATATGGAAACAAGAAATAATTTATGTAAAATCTGCGGCCTCCTGAGATTATAACCGCCGAGTTGATGGTTATACCGTTACTGAGCGCAAGCGCAGACCTGCCCGAAGCACTACTATAATTTGCAAGCATACCGTATTGCACAGCCCTGCCCTCAAGTTTAGCTATTACGTATATGGGATTCGTCCTGTTGTATGTCTGGTTGCTCAACGCGAGTATTGCGGAACTGTTGGTGGCTTCAAGTATGCTCAAGTTCATTTCTGCGTTTTCAAGCGGCAGCCCAACGCTCCTGTATAAAGTAAGTACGCTTACGCTCTGAGTTGTATTAAGTAATATAAGCGGTGCGTAAATCGCATTCTGGTATGGTAGAGTAATTGCTAGCCCTAGCAGCCCTATGGCCAGCGCCAGTGATAAATTCGGATAAAACCTTACCTTTTTTTGCTTGCTTTTGACTTCATAAACTCTTTTTGTACGTTGTGGTATCTGACCTATCCAGATGTGCAGGTCAAACCTGCTCGCTATGAGTATCATGATGATAATTGCCAAGTAGAAGAGGAGCTGCCCCGCAAACATGTGGAACAAAGCAACGGCTCTGTCAATCCCATAATATACCCATATGCTTGCTATCGAGAATACTCTAATCATGTTAAAAGCGAAAAATAGTAGAACCCCCGATACTACCCAGTAAAATTTGCGCATCCTGCTACCTATATAGAAATACGCTATAGGCGCAAGAAACATGACAACAGCTATGAATGCGCCAAGGTCGGCGCATGTAGCAGCTATTGATATAGTGTAAGAGGATGGCGCGATTATGGTTAGTCCGCTTTTCGTAACCGGCTCACCGACTACTTTCATAAGCCAATAAGTAAGGTATGCTACAGAGTTAACAAATCCCGTGTTCTCCTCTATTATTGGTAAGAGCACTACCGGAGACGCAAATATCGAATAGACAAGCTGCTTTTTGAGTTTTTTAACTCCGTCAGTTCCAAAAATTACTAGTATAATTCCAATCAAAAGTAGCGGGAGTAAAAGTGCATCTATCCTATAAGTATAGAAGACAAACGACATAAGCAGGCGTACATACGAAACTATCAAGATGTATGCTATCAACGCAAGAACTCCAAGTATAGCATCCTTTCTTCTGTAGGTCAATGCTAAGTTCTCCTTTATCCCAAATGCAAGCATTACGAATAGCATCAGCATTACTACTACTACGTATGTAGTCGGATCGTTGTCCTGTATTACAAAACTGGTTCTGTAAAGTACGTTGAAACTGCCTATGAAGAACGCCACGAGCAGTATAATTATCCCGATAGTTTTCTCTTTCATCGGATCAGCAAAATTTTGTCCTCAATCGATATGGACATCATCACTATTCAGTAGTTACTCTTTTTATCATTGGACATATAGTATTTTCGGATAACATTAATAAGCCTTCTTCGTGACATATAAGTGCTGTGTACTGCAAGGTTCCGCAAACCGGCGTTTGAATGGCAAAGTTTAGGTATATAAATCATACAGCAGATGTAGAATTTCGTGCATACGGTCCCACACTGACGACAGCCCTGTCAAATTCTTTTTATGCACTTTTCGATACAATTGCGTATGTGAAAAAGGTATCTCATCATGCCAGCAATAGCAAGGTTGTAAGGTTGAAAGTTCATGCGAAGACAATCGAAGATCTAATATGGCAATCTTTGCAGAGCGCTCTCTCACTAGGGGATGCGAGAGGTATATTCTTTTACAGAATAAGAAGCATAGGAATAAAGAAGCAGGGAAACGGATATAACTTGTCTGTGATTTTGCTAGGCAAAAATGAAAGGCCTGAATATTCGAAGTTCGAAGTAAAAGGTATCTCGCGCTACAATCTATCATTAAAAAGGCGAGGTAAATTATTCATAATAAACATAGTTGTGGATGTCTAAAGTAAGCTACTTTCGGCAGCAGCAAAACATTCATACTTATGCTCGCAATTCTCCCACGCTTACGCATGGGATATACTTGCTAAACGATATCATGAAAAGCCAGGAAGGGGATTTTCGCAAAAGTGTCGAACCCCTCTATGCCGCTCTGCAGGCGGCTGCATAGCCGATCTGCCATCCTGGCTCTACTAGGGTTTGTGCTCACATAGCTATTTATTTCTTATATCTAATACGTAATGTAATACGTAATGTAATTGCTTTTCAACAGTGTGTCAATTTCCAATGCTTTGGGTAAGCCGATGAGAATTCTATCACTTGAAGATGGTAAGAGCCTTGTAAGTGCGGCGAGGAACGCGGTGGAGCTGTACCTAAAGAGTCCGCACTTCGACAAGAATATTGTAAAGGAGTCCATACGGCATATTGCAACAGACAAGTATGGTGTATTCGTTACAATAGAATATTATCCAACCAAAACCTTACGCGGCTGCATAGGTTTTCCACGTGCATATGGTGCCTTAAATAATAGCGTGGTCGAGGCTGCTCTTGCGGCAGCTGCAGAAGATCCGAGGTTCGTGCCTGTTTCTCATCGTGAACTTGACGAGCTGATTTTTGAAGTAAGTATATTATCAGAGCCCAAGCTTATTGGCAAAAGCGAGAAGGCCAGGCTCAGCGGCATAAAAGTGGGCAGGGATGGCCTTATGGTAGAGTATGGATTCTATTCCGGTCTGCTCCTGCCGATAGTCGCTGTAGAAGAAAAGTGGAACAAAACGAAATTCCTGGAAGAAGTGTGCCTTAAGGCGGGACTGCCAAAGGATTACTGGAAACAGCCAAATGTGAACCTATATAAATTTGAAACCCAAGTGTTTAGGGAAGAGTCACCCAGAGGTGCTATAGTAGAAGTTAAGCTTGAATAGCTTTGGGCCCGTAGCTTAGCCTGGTTGGAGCGCTCGACTGATAATCGAGAGGTCCGGAGTTCAAATCTCCGCGGGCCCACTCTTTTAGTAACTATTGCTAATTGCTATAGTATAGTCTTCGTTATATCAACCCTAATTTCTTGGCCAGAGGTTATTGATACTGGCACGTTGCCAATTTTTTACTGCTCCAGTAGCCATTCTGATTTTATCGTCTCCTTTCTTCTCTTAGAAAGCCACACTAAATTTTTTAAAAGAACAATAGCTCCGGTTAGATCAAACAGCGAACAACAACATTAAACTCGTAGCCGCTCTTCGTTCAATTCCACAATAATATTTGTTGAAAAGACCCTTTTATTATAAGGCTCCGCTTTGTATCCTGCTTTCTTGAGGGTGTTTGCAAGCACCTCAGAATCTTTTCCGTATGTAAAAATGTCGCGTGGAGACACTTCGTTTATGTAATCTAGCCTTTGATAGAAGTCTGCATGGTCGCTTATTGTAAACTGTGCATCAGTGTCAAATTTGTACATAGCTGAGAACCCTGTCGCTATGGCAGTAAACACCCTCTTTCCATATATCTCATGGAGCGCCATTGCAAGCTTCTTCGCATTCTTTTCCGTTACTCCAACAAAATTTCTGCTTAATGCCGATTCGTACTCCGTATCTTCCGCGAACGCAGACACAGTCTTCAAGTTGAATGAATACCTGTTATACACATCGCAGGCCTTCGAAATCTTATTGCTTACTACGGGAACTATATTATCTTCATTGAGCATCTTTATCAGCTCCTGTGCCTTCCCTATAGCGTACGCATTTATTATTACGATACCAGTTTCTAATCTTTCTTTTACCCACTTTACGAATTTTTCTCCTACTTCATTTTTCTCATCGAATTTCAAACCATACTGCGGGTATGTAGAATCTAGTATTAATGTATCAGCACTTTCTATCTCTATCGGTTTTGAAGCAACTGGTTTTTCCATTTGGAAGTCTCCACTATATATGATCTTCTTTCCAAGTACTTCATCGTTTATTACCAGTTGCTTCGATCCCAGTATATGTCCGGCTTCTAGCAGCTTCAAATTTTTCACGTGGCGTACTATTTTGCCTTTAGTCTGTATTCCGTATATCTCTTCAAGTAGGCTGCCGGTCTCATTGCTCATCAACATGCTATTTGAACTCTTTGCCGCGGATGTGTGGTCAGTATGTGCGTGAGATATAAAGTCTATTTCTGAATCCTTTGCCTTGCTATCAAGTGAAATTCCTATCGTATAATATCCATGCATTAGGTCGCCTCTGCGTAATAAATTCCAAAATAGCTTATAAATATCTTGTTGTGCAAAATTCTCTAAATGTGTAAATTATCCTTTTGTTGAGGTGTAAAAACGGTAGAAAATGTTATAATAATAGGTTCAGGGCCCGCTGGTCTAACTGCAGCTATATACACTGCAAGGGATGACTTCAAGCCTTTGGTAATAGAAGGCTTCAATGCGGGGGGCCAGTTGCTGCTTACTACCACAGTCGAAAACTTTCCAGGCTTTGCCGAAGGGGTGCTCGGCCCTGTTCTTATGGATCAGATGCATAAGCAAGCCGAGAAATTTGGCGCAAGATTCGTGCGCGAAGATGTGACAGAAGTTGATTTTTCGTCTCAACCATATAAAGTAAAAACCGCAAGCGGAACCTATGAAGCTAAAACCGTGATAATCGCTACTGGTGCTTCTGCAAAGTGGCTTGGAATACCTTCAGAAGCAAAGTTCATTGGCAAAGGCGTGAGTAGCTGCGCTACATGTGATGCCGCCTTTTTCAAGAACAAGAATGTAATTGTAGTAGGGGGCGGCGATACAGCCATGGAGGATTCAATTTTCCTGACAAAATTTGCAACTAGTGTGACGATTGTACATAGACGCGATACTTTTAGGGCTAGCAAAATTATGCAGGAGCGCGCCCTATCTAATCCAAAAATAAAAGTGTTATTCAATTCAATTGTAGAGGAGATTCTAGGAGACAAAAAGGTCTCAGGTGTAAAAATAAGAAATGTTGTCACTAATGAGGTTACTGAATTGCCGGTAGATGGCGTATTTGTTGCGATAGGCTATACGCCTAACACAAAATTCCTAGAGGGAAAACTAGATCTTGATGAAAGGGGGTATATAGTAACCATCGACGAAGTCAAGACCAAGTTGCCAGGAGTATTTGTTGCTGGCGATGTCTCAGACTATATATATAAACAGGCGGTTACCGCTTCTGCAAGCGGCACTAAAGCAGCATTGGAGGTCAGAGCGTACTTTCAGAATCTAGGTTAACTTTCTAATCAAAACAATTTTCTTTGTCCCGGTCCTCCTGAGAAAGAAGAAACCCTAACCCCAACTTTTCTTACCTCTTTACCTTCAACAAGTAGTTCAATAAGTTTGCAAGCAGTCTCAAATATCAGCTCTCCGGAGTTTGAGTAACGTTCCATGCTCTTGTTCTTTATCGCTCCGCTAAAATCGCTGTAGCGCACTTTAACCCCTATTGTCTTGAACACATAGCCATTTTTGTCTATCTCTTTTTTGACATCTTCTGAGAGTTCCTTCAGCTTACTCTTTATTTTTCCGAGATCCTTCGTCGGCTCTTCAAGAGTCGATTCTCTGCTTATGGAAAGCACCTCATACCTCTCTATTACCTTGCTTTTGTCTATTCCGTTTGCAAGCTCGTGCATTTCTATTCCGAAAGATCCAAACTTCTCTTCAAGCACAAGCGGATTTACTTTTGCAAGCTCCCCAATTTTAGCTATTCCCATCTCCTTGAGTTTTTCTTCAGTTTTCACTCCTATGCCAGGCAGTTCGCCCACACTTTTATCTTCCAGAAAATTCCAAATATCCTCCTCTTTCACCGTTTTGAATCCATTTGGTTTGGCGCTGTCGCATACCATCTTGGCGAACACTTTTCCATAGCTAATACCAACAGTGCATGGTAGGCCTATCTCCTTGTTTATTCTTTCCTTAAATTCCATTGCAAGGAGCTCCGCCTCATGGTAGCTTGTATCTTTTCCAAAGTCAATGGCGAATTCGTCTATGCTCATCTGTTCAACTGGTTTATGATAGGAAAGGAGCAGTGCGAATATCTTTTTAGAAACACTTTCATAGTAATCATAATCCTCCTGTAGATATATGAGATCCTTGTACAGTCTATATGCCTGCACCGTGGATATACCGCTCTTTATGCCGTATTTCCTTGCTTCATAGTTTGCAGTTTGTACAACACCCTTCATCTTATCCTTCTCCGGAGAAGTACCAACTACAAACGGTTTGCCTTTGAGCTCATGATGTCTAAGCTCCTCGCAAGCGCCAAAGAAGTAATCCATGTCTATGAGCGCCACAACCATGCCTTCCACCGCTTATTATAAAAATATGATTGCAAATATTTGAATTGATATGCTATGAGAAATGAGGCCGTGGCAGGAAGCTTTTATCCTGTAGAGAAAAGCGCACTGGAGTCTTTCATAAATTCAGCCATAAAATCCTCTAAAATTGATGAAAGCGCAGTTAAGAATGCGTACGCCTACATTTCGCCGCATGCAGGCTACATGTATTCAGGATCCACGGCGGCTTATACCTATTGTGCTCTTTCGAAGAACGAAAACCTTGAGGATATAGATACGGTTGTGGTAGTGGGGCCAAATCATACTGGTTACGGTGAAGCACTTTCAGTTTCAGCAGATAATTGGCGCACGCCGATTGGAATAGCGATAAATGATCTGGAATTCTCTAACGCCCTGGCGAGCGAATCTAAGGCGTTTAGCATAGATGAAGAAGCCCACAGAGCCGAGCATTCAATAGAGGTGCAGATTCCTTTTCTCCAAACTGTATTCAGGGAAAGAAAAGACGTCAAATATGTATTTATATGTATGGGGGACCAGAGCCCTGAGGCCAGCTTGCTTGTATCAAAATCTTTGCTTAAAACAATGGAAAAATTAGGCCGGAAAATAACAGTAATTGCGAGTTCAGATTTCGACCATTATGAGCCAGCCAAAGTGGCCGAAGGCAAGGACCGCAAACTTATCGAAGCATTATTAAAGTTTGACTACAGAGAATTTTACAAACAAGTTTACACGCTTAAAGACAGCGCCTGCGGTTTCGGACCTATGGCGACTGCTCTACTATATGCAAAAGGCATGGGCGCGGCAAAAGGCGAGCTGCTTAAATATTCAAATTCAGGAGATGTAACCGGAGATTACTCGAGCGTGGTGGCCTATGCTTCTCTTGCATTTGTATGATCTGCAATACAATATAAATGTGAGTTTATGGCTGTTTTAGGAATAAACGATTCTGCAAACTCCGGAGCCGCGGCAATTGATAAGGGGGTGCCCCTTTTTGCAGCAAACGAAGAGAGGTTTACCGGGTTAAAAAACGACGTGGGGTTTCCATACCACTCCGTGCATTATACAATTAATTCGTCCGAAGCTGAGATTGAGGCTGTTTCCTTGGGTTGGATAGGCGGAAACGCACTAATTTCAAGGATGTTTCCGTCTTGGGATGTTAAGCGCCGCAAGCTATGGCGGCGAGAGCTGCCGAAACCATCAAGAATCAGCATGCACCTATCCAATTTCATATACAGGCTTACACAAAATCAGCACCCCAGGGTCTTGTGGCGGTTTGTAGGCAATTCGGTAAGCTCGCGCATAACGAGGAAACGACTTGCGAAGATAGATCGCTCTCTAGTTGAGAAAAAGTTGTATATAGTAGAGCACCATCTCGCCCACGCCGCGTCAGCATATTACGCCTCTGGATTTAAAGAGGCGCTGGTTATCACACTGGACGGAGCCGGAGACGGTCTCTCAGGCAGCATTTCAATCGGGGATAATGGGGAGCTAAAGCGCCTTGCAGAATTTGCTGCCAGTTCTAGCTTGGGGATATTATACGGAGCCGCTACCGTAGCGTGCGATATGCGATACAGCGAAGATGAAGGCAAGCTTATGAGCCTCGCTGCGTATTCGTATCCAGTATCAATACCACA
Organism: Candidatus Micrarchaeaceae archaeon; assembly: GCA_038876335.1. Classification (GTDB taxonomy): domain Archaea; phylum Micrarchaeota; class Micrarchaeia; order Micrarchaeales; family Micrarchaeaceae; genus JAKATY01. The sequence goes on from JAVYYS010000003.1 coordinate 29,348, forward strand.
GTTAAAGAAATTCTGCTACTACGACGAAGACAGAAAACAGCTGGTTTCAAAGATCAAGACCAGGAA
>JAVYYS010000004.1:0-24394 GCA_038876335.1 Candidatus Micrarchaeaceae archaeon
AGGCACTCGATTTTCTAGCATGCATCAACATAAACGCAACATCGGAGGCGTATGCGAAGGCGCAGGCAGTAGGCACCGGAAGCCCGTATGTGCTTGGCACATCGCCGTGCGAGGTTGCGCATGACCCGCAGTTCGCCTTAGTGCCGCTCCCTGCATTGCTGCAAAGCAACACTACTCTTGGCATGTATTGCTCAATATCAAACTCTACCTCACAATACATCAAGGCTTTGCTTGTGGTGGGGCAAGCGCTCTCAAACGAAACGGTGTGCATCAAGACGCAGAACAGTGCAAGCACACTCTTCAACGTATACAACACCAACGGCGCAAGAATCAATGCCTACATACAAGGCACGTACTACCTTGGAGTTATAAACGTGCAAGGAGAACCCTATGTGGAGTTCCTTATGATCTACACACCAAACTCTGCCAACGGCACTATAACGAATGCGCCAAGCGAGTTCTACAGCTCCAACTTCTATAAGGCGTTTTTCCTAGGCAGCCTGCCAGGGTTCACGCAAGTGTATCCGCAAAACGCTACAGGCATAAACTTCGTGAACGGCACCTACCCTATAAGGATATTCGCGCTTGACAACTTCACCGGCCAGCTCCCGCCCGTAGTGCAAAAGCCGGCCTGGGTTCACAACAACTTTACGCTGCCGTGAAGGTTTTTATTCCTGACGCTACCAATAATAACGCATGGGCCTGTAGCTCAGCCTGGTTAGAGCGCCGGTCTTATAAGCCGTAGATCGAGAGTTCAAATCTCTCCAGGCCCACTCTTCGCTTGGGGTTATATATAGAGCGAGGATATTGTTCTCCATCCCGCTTAGTAAAGGCAAAGCCGCAGACCTTGCATCTGTAACTATCTCGTTCTTTTACGTATGCAACAAAAACTTGACTTTATTAACCTTTCTTAACCTTTCAGCTGTATCCTCCTTATCCCACACGTTCGTGCTGCTGCCAGAATAAACACCATCTGATACAGTGACTTCTAGTGGGGCTATTTTGGTCTGCCGAACAGCTAGTAAAGTATTATTCATGTATTCTGCTGCATCTTCAGAACCAATTGGCATAAGGTATATCTCTGCCATATAAAACACTATACCTCATTGTACTTTTTGTTCGATCCTTTAGCTTTTTCAACTGGATATTTTTCATTATTCTTCTTTAATTTGCTCAGCAGTTCAGTTGATATGTCAAAGTTAAACCTTTGTGCAAATCTGAATGTAAAATAGATCACATCAGCAAGTTCTTCTCCAATCCTTTCGCGCCTTGTAGGATCTTGCATCATCTTGTCTATATCCTCTTGGGATTTGAATCTAAACAAATCTAGCAGTTCCGAAGCTTCAGTGGATATCCCTATTGCAAGGTCTTTAGCATTATGGAATTGATCCCAGTCTCTATCCTCACAGAACTTTTGCACTTCGTCTTTCAGCTCTTTAACAGTAGTAGTTTTATCGGTCATTTAATACACCCATTTTCTTCATAACCTTTCCATAAACCTTGATTTTCTTTCCTTCTCTTACATGCTTCTGCATATACCACAACGTTGATTTATTTATGCTTAACCTCTTGCGGTCTTGCGGCGTTAGGCTAAGCACTCTATTGCGGATATCTGTGCTATCCTCTCGCTTTATTCTGAACTCAAGTTCAGAAAGCTAGGTATATATACCCCGCTCTTTGTAAGGGGTCATATATAGAACACAGAAAGGCCATTTTCAACATAGTTTTGGCATAGAGACGGAAGATATGGTTGCACCCTGAGAGAACATAAAATTTTTCAATGGATGGAAAGATACGGCATCAACGCGTTCGCCGAAACCTATAAAGATTTTTATTGAGGGGTAGGTAATTGAAAAGTGAGTCTGTGAAGGTAAGAAGAAGAAATGGAATGGAAGAGGAATTTGTTAGAGAAAAAATAGTCGTATCAGTAGTGAAAGCGGGCGGAAAGGTGGAACTTGGCCGCGCGATTGCGGAAGAGATAGAGCAGGAGCTTGCTGCTTCGGAGTCCGCCACAACAGATGAGATAAGAAGCAGGGTATTGGCGAAATTGAAGGACAGGGATCTGGATACCTACAACAGCTGGATAGAATACGATACAAAAGAAGGAAAAATTAGATAGAGCGCGTGCGTTCGACTAAAACAAATTTCCAAGTATTTTATTTTTTAAATCTTATAAACGCGGCGGTGCCTTTACGAGAACAACGAGGACTGAATTCCTTATACTTACACTAATGTCAATTGTGGGGCTCGCCTCTTCTGTTCTTGTGATCTATGAGCTTAACGTACTCGGAACGCTTCCACCCTTGTGCACTCTCTCAGGAGGCCCTTCATTGTTTGGAGCCAAGATTGACTGCGCCACGGTGCTTTTTAGCAGCTACTCAGAAATAGATGGCGTATCTCTTGACATGCTTGCTGCAATTTGGTTTATTGTAAATCTTGCTCTTGTAACCGCTCTCGTCTCTGTGCGCAAAGAACTTTCGAGAATAATATTTAAAGTCCTTTTTGCCTGGAGATTTTTCGGGCTTGCGATAGTGCCTTACCTTGTTTACTTAGAATTTGCAGTGCTGCACGCAATTTGCCTGTACTGCACTATAATGCATTTCGCGATAATAATAGACTTCATAATAATAACTTTTTTGGTATTTTCGGAGAATTCTAGGATAAAGAAGGATATTTTTGGCTAAACTGGTGTGTCGCCGCTACCATTCAATCTCTATCTCCGGCCTGCCTCTGTATTTATAGCACTTTTACCCTATATTCTTCGAAGCTGCTGATCGGTTTTACAGGATTGTTGCAACTGTAAACCAAACTTAGTGCTGGTTCGCCGTTTGCAGCTCCAACACATTATTGATAAAGCGGGCCCAGAGGGATTCCCATTGATTGGGCAAACGTTTTATAGCCCAAAATTATTTGGACCCTCGGCCTACTGGTTAAGAGCCAGCCGCTCTGACCATGCTGAGCTATGGGCCCGCGCCTAATGTGCTATATGAGTTTACCTACAATCCTTTTAACTTTTTCTACTCTGCTCCTTTCGCATGCAACTAGGAACACGGTCTTCGATTTTATAACATCATTTATGGATTTTACTATTGGTGATATCTCAGAGAGAGTGCCGACTACGCTATCGTCTTTGTCTATTACATATAAGTCATCTCCATTTCCTTTCATTTTTATTTTTTCTACTATGAACTCTTCTTCGCCACTTTTCTCTAGAGCGGCAATCACTTCCTCTTTGCTGACTGAGACGCTTGCTTCGGTATATACTGCACGCTTATACAGCTTCCTTGAGAATAATTTCTTGGCTAAATGCGAAGAGGCTTTTGCATTGAGCAGCTCTGAAGTAAGCTGCCCATCATCGCAGTCAATTATACTTTTGGCATCTATCTCTCTGCTTTCTATTGCCTGCGATAACGCTTTTTCATACATGCTTGTAGCAATAATGGTAGTATGGTGATTGTATACTACATTGAACATTAAGTATCTTGCTATGAGCATAGCTTCTGCTACAGGTACATCGTAATTATAAACTGCGAGTTTTCCTTTTTCTATGCGCAACTTATATTTAAGCCTATGGAGGTCTATTACCCCGTAGCTTACCCCTGTATAATATGCGTCCCGAGCAAGGTAATCCATTCTATCAGCCCCCAACGCGCCCGTGAATATTATCCCTATTCCTTTCCCTTCGAAATAGCGCAGGAACTTGTTAAATGAATGCGTTGAAGAGATTATGTCCTTTATAACTCCATTCCTTATCTTCTGTTCCCCCAACTTTTCATGATCGGTATGCAAATATTTGCGAAGTATCCCATCAGTAGAATGCGAAAAGGGAGCATGGCCTATATCATGCAGAAGTGCCGCCAGGTAGAGTTCCTCGCTGTCATTGTTGAATATGTTTCCGTATATTTCTTTTGTTATCTGCATAGTCCCTAATGAATGCGAGAATCTTGTATGAGTAGCACCAGGGTACACAAAGCTAACAAATCCATTCTGGGATACCCTTCTTAGCCTTTGCATTTCTGGGGTACTTATTACTGAAAGTTCTATAGCGTCGGCCTTTATATCTCCCAGAATTGGATCGCGAATCCTAAACCTTGTGATCCCCACCAGACCACCACAATAGTATTACGAAATTCAGCAGCAGAATTATATCAAGTATTGAACAATATATACATATCTTGCCTAGTTCCGCCATAGCGGCAACGGAATAGGCTAGGCCCGCCATACCCAAGGCAGACCATAACTTTAAATGACTTCGGAATTTCAACGTTACCGCTATTGCGATTGAAAACCATGCAAATGCATAAAAGGAAAGTGGTACGCCGAATATCCTTGAAAAACTGCTTGATAGAACCGTAGCACAATTTATAAGCCCGGTGTTTGGGCAGAAGAGGGCATTCTCGTTAAAACTAACGTATACCAAATAAGCCGATACCGCAAGGCCTATTAAAAGTATCGCAAAAACCAGTTTTAGGACGTTTTCCATAAGACCCATTTTAAGTTTTGATCTTGCATATTGTTTAAGTGACTTTCTTCCCTCTTTGCATTTTGAGTATGAATTTAGTAATCTGATCATCAAACTCGCTGCCGTGAGGCTTTAATTCGTATCTTACTTGCACGATTGGCTTATTCACGGTAAGAAGGCGGCGCAGGTCTGTCGGAGTTGCGGAAATCACGGAGTCGCAATCTATCCTATTTATCGTGTCTTGAAGATCTCTTATCTGTTTTGGCGAATAACCTACAGCTGGAAGTTCATCTTTAAGATTAGGGTACTTGTCAAACGTTGACTTTATAGTTCCTACAGCGTACTCTTTTGCGCTTACAATTTCACGCGCACCAAACTCTTTTGCTGCTACTGTACCAGCACCAAACAGCATACCCCCATGAGTTATTGTAGGGCCGTCCTCTATAACAAGCACCCTCTTTCCTCTTATTAGGTTTGGGTTATCTGGGGTTACAACTGAATCCGCATATATCACCCGAGCCGTGGCGTTTATTCTTTTTAGGTTTGCAACTACTTCGGTTATTTGGCTCTTTGTAGCAGAATTTACCTTGTTAATAATTAGTGTATCGGCCATCCTGGCAACTATTTCGCCGGGATAATAAGAAACTTCATTGCCGGCACGGAGGGGATCTGCTACCGTTATCATAAGGTCGGGCTTTATGAAAGGAGCATCATTGTTTCCACCGTCCCATATTATGATATCGGATTCTTTTTCAGCGCTATCTAATATCTTCTGATAATCCACGCCAGAGTATACTACAAATCCATTTCTTATGTGAGGCTCGTAGTCCTCTCGTTCCTCTATAGTTGTCTTATACTTGTCAAGGTCTTTGAGTGTTGCAAACCTTTCTACTATCTGCTCCTTTAAGATCCCATATGGCATAGGATGCCGTATTATGGTCACGCGCAGGCCTTTCCTTTTGAGTAGGGTCGCTAAATACCTGGAGGTTTGGCTTTTTCCCGATCCTGTTCTTACAGCACAGACGGCTATTACCGGCTTCGACGACTTTATCATAGTCCTTTCAGGGGCGACCAGCCAGAAGTCTGCACCATTTGCATTGGCTATCGAGGCTTTTTGCATGACAGTACCATATGCTAAGTCGCTATACGCCTGTATGCAAACATCGGCCCTAAATTTCTTTATGAGCTTGGGAAGCTCGGATTCATCGTAGATCCTTATTCCGCGTGGATAGTATTTTCCGCTTAATTCTTTTGGATACATTCTGTCTGAGATGAATGGAATTTGCGTAGCGGTAAACGCCACAACTTCATATTGCGGATTATCCCTAAAAAGCACGTTAAAATCGTGGAAATCGCGCCCTGCGGCCCCTAAAATTATAACTTTTATCGCATTCTTATTCAAAGCGGACATGCAATCACAATATAATTCTACAAAATATATAAAAAGCACTATGTAAACTGACTAACCCATAGGGGCGAGGCAGTTAATAAAGCACACTTATGTTCCTGTAAGCAAATGCTTGTGGTATATTCCCCACTATTGGTACTTTTGTATGACAGCGAGGGCAGGCGTTTTCCTTTGTCAGGTTCCATTCTGTTATATAGAACCCTTCGCGGCCTATGAGTTTAGCACCACATTTTGGACAATACGTACTTTCATATTTATTGCCAGGTACATTGCCTATATAGACATAATTCAATCCATTTGATCTCGCGACGTTATAATGCGCCAGCAACGTAGCAAAAGGCGTTTCCGGATAGTCCAGCATTTTGTAATCAGGATGGAAGCGGGTAAATTGAATTGGGGTGTCTGGGCCTAGTTCACTCTCGATCCACTTTGTAAGTTTATCGCAGGCGTCTAGCGATTCGCCTACCTTGGGTATTATGAGATCTGTTATCTCTATATGTATTCTAGCCTTTTTCATCTCCAACAAAGCAGTTTTTATATTGTCACTAGACACTATTGCTTCATATTTGTTCGCGAATTTATCTTCTCCATTTCCTTTGAAGTCCACAACTGCCGCGTCTATAACTCCTTTCATTTCCGAGACAGCCTCGGCAGTCATGTAACCGTTTGTGACAAACATGGTGAAAAGCCCGTGTTCATGGGCGATCTTCGCTACATCCAAAGCGTACTCTATGAATATGGTAGGTTCATTGTAGGTAAAAGCTATACCCTGCGCGCCGTGATGCTTCGCAAGCTCTACAAGCTTTTCTGGCATGATATCAACGCCTTTTATCTCGCGCTCTTTGGAGATATTATGGTTCTGACAGAACAGGCACCCAAAATTGCATGATGAAGTGCCTACGCCTAACACGTAGCTTCCTGGCATGAAGTGGTTGAAAGGTTTCTTCTCTATTGGGTCAAGCTGTACGGCTTCGAGTTTGCCGTAACTATCAAGGTAAAGCTTTCCGCCTTTGTTCTTGCGTATGAAGCAAAAGCCCCTCCCGCCTTCTGGTATTTTGCACCTTCTTGCACAGGCTATGCATTCAACGCGCCCGCCACCCAGTTGTCTCCACAGTATAGCTTCCTTTTCCATATTTAGCACGCGCTTGCTCTTTATAATAAATCTCCATCCAAAATATTTATAGGTTTGTGAATGTAGATTGTGGGACGCCAGTAAGTAATGCATTAAGATAATTCCAACAAAGGAACTCGTACCTAACAGCTGTTGGGGCTTGACACTTACTGCAGGGCATACAGAATCATGGATTAGGCTGCTGCACAAATCTCAACTCGGCTTGTCTGAATCCACTCTTGCAGTAGGAAAACTTTTGAAGTTCAGCAGCGCAGCAAAGACTTACAAGATGGTGATAAAAGGAGAGTACCAAAAGGGTTTTAAAGCTAAAATTCCAATCAATTTACAGGCGATAACGGTCTGTTTTGGCAAGCTGATTTAATGAGCGGAGAAGAGTATACAGCGAGTGACATTTTAGTTCTGTCTGGCCCACAAGGAGTCAGAAAGAGACCGGCAATGTATGTAGGCTCAACCGGTAGTTCTGGGTTTATACACCTCCTGTTTGAGGTGCTGGACAACTCTATAGATGAAGCAGTAGCTGGATTCTGCAAAAACATAGTAGTAAGGCTTGAAAATGAAAATGGTGTTGATGTTGCCGAAGTGAGCGACGATGGTCGAGGTATACCTGTAGATATAATACCCAAGCTCAATAAACCGGCGTTGGAAGTTATAATGACTTCGCTTCATTCTGGGGCAAAATTTGAAAACAAAGCATATAAAGTGTCGGGTGGACTGCATGGTGTGGGACTTACTGTTGTTAATGCATTATCTGAATACGTCGAAGTTACAGTAAAGAGAAATGGGAAGGTGTATAGGCAAAGATTTGGAAGAGGCAATGTGCTTTCCCCGCTTGAGATTGTTGGTGAACTGCAATCAAACGAGACGGGTACAAAGATACGCTTTAAACCTGATTCTGAGATATTTTCCGTGAATAGTTTTGACACGATTCTACTAACTGAGAGGATTAGAGACCTTTCTTTCCTGAACCCCAAAATAAAAATTACCTTAATAGATACTAGAGGGGGTGTAGAAGAAACTTCGGTTTTCTACTCCCAGAATTATATGAGAGACTTTCTAGAATATTTGAGGAAGGGCAGGAATGAAGTAACAAAGCAGATTGTATTTAATAAGAATACCGATTCCGTAAACATTGCCGTGGCCATCCAGTATATAGAAGGATACAGCGAAGAACTACTCTCTTTTGTAAACAATATAAGAACGTATGAGGGGGGCAGCCATGTGTCGGGATTCCATGCGGCACTCACCCGGGCCATATCTAATTATATAAATAAGAACGTAAAGAAGAACGGCAAAAATGTGTCTATCGAAGGCGATGATACACATGAAGGATTGATAGGCATAATATCCGTATTGCTCCAGAATCCAGAATTTGAAGGTCAGACAAAAGAAAAATTAGGGAACACAAACATAAAATCAGTTGTGGAGAACTCTGTATACCTTTTCCTTACAGAATACCTTGAGGAAAATCCATCAGAGGCTGCAAAAATTGTGGATAAGGTAACAAAAGCTGCAGAAGCAAGGGAAGCGGCAAAAAGAGCAAGGGAACTTACCAGGAAGAGGAACTTGCTAGAGGGATCAGTGTTACCGGGCAAGCTTGCTGATTGCACGGAAACGGATCCAGAGAAATCTGAACTGTTCATAGTAGAAGGGGAAAGCGCAGCCGGCTCTAGTAAACAGGGAAGAGATAGGAATTACCAGGCTATACTCCCACTACGGGGGAAGATACTTAATGTAGAAAAAGCTGCTGATGAAAAAATATTTGGCAATGCTGAACTGAGGGCAATAGTTACTGCACTAGGCGCAAACATGAATGGTACCGTAAACGCAGATGAGATAAGGTACAAAAAGATAATTTTCCTTACAGATGCAGATGTCGATGGAAGCCACATAAAAACGCTTTTGCTCACCTTCTTCTTTAGATATTTGCGACCGCTTATAGATAAAGGATACGTTTACATAGCAAATCCGCCCCTTTATAGGGTCTCGTTTGGAAAGTCCGTCAAGTATGCTTATAACGACCAAGAGTTAAACGATTTACTTAAGGAAAGTGGGGGAAAGGGGGCTGTGCAGAGATACAAGGGGCTCGGCGAGATGAATCCGGAGCAGCTATGGGAAACGACCCTCGATCCGAATTCAAGAATACTTAAGAAGATCACGGTGAAAGACGCTGAATTGGCCGATTCGATCTTTTCGATCTTAATGGGAATGGATTCAAAAGAGAGGAGAAGATTTCTTGAAGAACATTCGTCTGAAGTTTCATTCCTCGATGTATAGGTGTTGTTGTGCCCTCAAGAGAACTTGAAGAAACTACGATAGAGAAAGAGATGCAGACAAGCTATATTGACTATTCTATGAGCGTTATAGTTGGAAGGGCGCTGCCTGATGCGAGGGATGGACTAAAGCCTGCACACAGGCGCATTCTTTATGCGATGTATATGCTTGGAAACACGCATGACAAACCCACCAAGAAAAGCGCAAGGATAGTGGGGGAGGTTTTAGGAAAGTACCACCCACATGGAGATATCGCAGCATATGACACCCTTGTAAGGATGGCACAGCCTTTCTCTATGAACCACACCCTTGTAGAAGGGCAAGGAAATATGGGGTCTATTGATGGAGACCCGCCCGCGGCGCAGCGTTATACAGAGGTAAGACTTACCAAAATCGCGGAGGAGATGCTACTGGACATAGATAAAGATGCAGTGACGATGGTACCAAATTTCGATAATACAGAAATAGAACCGGTAGTGCTGCCTTCAAAAATGCCCAATCTCTTAGTAAATGGCTCTTCAGGAATAGCAGTAGGTGTTGCAACAAACATACTGCCACACAATCTCAAAGAAGTGTGTGATGCAATCATAGCTTATATAGATAACAGGGAGATAGCACCAAACGAATTGCTTAATTATATAAAAGGGCCTGATTTTCCAACAGGAGGCATCGTAGTCCTGAATGAAGAGCTTATGCAATCGTATCTTACTGGAAGAGGCTCCGTCACAATAAGAGGGAAGGTAGAAATAGAAAATGGGGAGAAAAAGCAGATAATCATAAAGGAGATACCGTTTACGGTGAACAAATCTTCGCTTGTAGCAAAGATAGCAGAACTTTCAAAAGATAAGATTATAACTGGAATCTCTGGATTGAGGGATGAAAGCGATAAAAATGGGATAAGGATAGTAGTAGAGCTTAGGGATGATGCGAACGTGGATTACGTGATAAACGCACTTTACATGCACACACAACTCCAACTCTCAATGCCAGTAATGAACGTAGCGGTAATAGGAAAAAGGCTACTCACATTAAACATAAAAGATTTTATAAGGATTTTTGTAAACCACAGAATAGAAGTAGTAAAAAGAAGGACAGCTTATGATCTTGGCGTAGCTTCAAATCGACTTCATATTGTGGAGGGACTGCTGAAGGCTATAGAAAATATAGACACTGTTACGGCTTTAATAAAAAGCAAAAAAGATCAGCATGAAGCAAAAGAGGCACTTATGGAAAGGCTCTCCATCTCTGAAAAGCAAGCAAATGCGATACTCGACATGAAACTGGGTAAACTTACCGGACTGGAAAACGCTGCCCTTAGTGAAGAATTAGCAGAGCTCGAAAAAAGCATAAAAGGATTTAGGGAGATACTTTCAGAAGAAAAAAATGTACTCGATGTTATAAAAAATGAAACTGAAAGATTGAAAGAGGAGTATGGAGTGCCAAGGAAGACCACCATAGAGGAAAGTGCTCAATGGGGGGAGATTACCAGTGAAGACGCAATCAACGACGAAGAATCGATTATAACGCTTACCAGTGGCAATTACATTAAGCGCATGCCGGCAAAAGCGTACAGGCTACAGGGCAGAGGAGGAAAGGGTGTGATAGCTATAGGGCTAAAAGAAAATGATTTTGTAAAAAGAATTATATCATGCAGAGCAAAGGATTATTTGCTTCTCATCTCTAACAAAGGCAAAGCATATTGGCTTAAAGCATACCAAGTACCAGAGGGCTCTAGGTACGGAGGAGGCAAAGCGGCGGTTAACCTTGTAAAACTACAAGAGGGAGAGAAAATAGAGGAGATTATAAACACTAGAGAATTCTCCGGGAAGAGCATAGTGTTCGTTACAAAATATGGAAAGATAAAGAGAACTGCAGCTGAGAAATTTTCCCGCCCAAGGGCCAATGGCATAAAAGCAATACCCTTAGATAGCGGAGATGCGCTTGCTAATGTAACGATTACTCCAGGAAATAGCAATCTTATAATATCTACGAAGAAAGGGAAGGCGATGAGATTCAGCGAATCTGACATAAGACTAATGGGTAGGGTTGCAAAAGGGGTTAGAGGAATAAAACTAGATGATGGAGACGAAGTAACAAATGTGTTAACGGCAAACGAAAAAGACAGCATACTTGTAGTAACTGAAAAAGGATACGGAAAGATAACAGCTGTTGAAAAGTATAGGCTCCAGAAAAGGGGAGGCAAAGGAGTGCTAAACATTAGGATAAATGATAAAACAGGAGACGTTGTTAAATCGATAAATGTGTCAGGGGCAGACAACTTAATACTTATAAATTCAAAGGGGCTTTCTATAGAGATAGGCACGGTTGCAATAAGGGTAACAGGCAGAAATGCATCAGGTGTTAAACTTATGAAACTTGAGCCCGGTACAAAGCTCATTGATGTACAAGGAATAAAATCTGAGCAATTGGTGGGTGGTTGATTTCTGTACTCGTGCTTGGTAATGGAAGTTATGAGAATTGCAAAGATATTGCTCTAGCGTCAAGAGCCTTTGGGGCAAACAACGTAATTTTCACATTGAGAAAGAACCGGCGCCTTATAGAATATTTCAGATCGTTGAACAGGAGATGGGGTGGCAATTTTGAAGTAAAATTTGAACGAGATTGGAGAAAAAGCATAGAGAGCAAGAAAAATTATGAAAAGATATACCTTACAATGGATGGTGTGGCCATAAACAAAATAATCTACAGTGTAAGGACGTACAAGAACATACTGCTCATTGTATCATTACAGAATACCAAAAAAGAGATAAAGAGAATGGTTGATTTCAATGTGAGTATAACTACGCAACCGCATTCTACAATATCTTCGATAGCTGTCTTTCTTCATATGTTCTACAGCGGCAGAGAGCTCGCTATAAGATTTAACAATGCAAAATATAAGATAAGGCAAGCAAAGACATGAAAAATGCTTCTGCCGCTAGCTGGTTATATTGACCAATACTTCCTATTTTTTATAAAATTCTTCTGGGCTAAAAGCAAATCAGTATAGAACAAACGGTCTTCATGCCGGAACATTCTTAGCACTCTTGCAGCAGTTTTGGCTCCTATACCATATGTTGAAAGGGCGATCGCGCCTTTACCGCCGAAGGCATTGAGCAGACCGGCAATCTTGAGCGCATCTGAAAGCGACGCTTTTTCTTTTTGATTCAACATCTTGCCTGCTATCTTCTTCCTCATTATTTTGTCTCGTTCTTCGCTGTAAATAGATATTACGGTTCCACCACAACTGGGACATACTAATTTTTCCTCATCTTTTAACTCTGAAAGTCTTCTTGAAAATCTAAATCCACAGTACATGCAAATGAGGCCGATATCTTTACCAAGCATAAACTTTTCAAATGAGTTTATTATTTCGCTATTCGGAACAGAAGGCATTATTAGCTCTTTCGTATAATAAAACGAATTAATTACAGTAATTGCAAAATGCGACATAGAGCTTACCTTCTTTTGAACTATTAATATTTCTCTTTTCTCTATTTTAGAAAAAAGTTCTTTGAGAAATGAAACATCAAAATAATTGTTCATAAGCTCGCGCAATGCTTCTGTGTAGACTGGAGTTTCTTTGTAGATACTTATCAGCCTTCTTGCTAACGACTTTGATACTGTGGCGTCCTTGTCTACTATTCCGAACATCTTGGCTATCTGTATAAACTTATATCTGAAAAGTTCTGTTTCTACTATGATGTTGGAAAGCAAGCCTTCTATCTTTTGGGGCTTGATGGATTCGAGATACCTCCCTATTTCTGAACTATTTGGCGTATCGAGATAGATAAAATAAGGGGAAGATTTCATATATACACTATAACCAAGTTTAGTGGCAGAAAAATGCGCGATGATTCTGCCAATAGCTTCGTTTGCCATCGTTCCGGCCGGCAGGTACACAACCGTATTATCATCCGCCTGCTCTATTATAAGTGTCTTGGAGTCGAAGATCTGTGATTTTTGAGATTCGGTAAAGTTCTTTAGAGCAACGCGGGTTTCATCATCTTTTACAAATTCAGAATCAACAATTATGCTAGGATTTTGCACCATGCGAGAAACTTCTTCGGCCACATGGGAGCTTACTGGTATGTCCTCTCCGCTCCAGTCGGGGATTGCTGCCTCAATTTCGCTTGAGGGTTCGACGAATATACAATCTTTTTCTATGCTGATTACTTTCCATGGCAACCCTTTTGTTATAAAAGTGCTTTCTTCGTCTATATTATTGACTACGAATTCTTCGTCTAAAGTAGAAATAATTCTGTTATCTATAGAATTTTTGACTAAGAAACGCTTTACTTCCGGTATAACGCTGAGGTGATTATAGTAAAACATGCGGGTCCTATTTCCAGAACTTATCAAATTTCCATCGAAACCCACGATTTTCTGTCTTCGCATAAAATCAAGAAGTGATCGCAGCTCTTCAAACTGGATATCTTTGTATGGTGCAGATCTTTTTATTATTTCAAATAATTCTTTCAATGAGCATACCCCCTTATCTAGGGCTATTCCTGCAATCTGGTTAGCGAGCACGTCGAGTGCCTTTTCGTGCATATTAAAAGTTTCGAGAAAACCCGATTCTGCGAGTTTGCATATTGCAATAGACTCTATAGCATCTACAGGATTCAGTGCGATTATTGTGCCATTTGGAATGCGACCTTTTGAATGGCCAGATCTTCCTACGCGCTGTACCAGCCGCACTGCCTGCCTTGGAGAACCATACTGTACAACTTCGTCTATATGACCTATATCGATGCCTAACTCGAGAGAACTCGTTGCAATTATTGCTTTGAGCATATGAGACTTAAAAAGGTCTTCTAGCTCTATCCTCTCTTTTTTGTCTAACGAACTATGATGCACACCAATCCCACCAAATGGTTTTAATTTATTAAGAAAAATAAGTCGGCTGCCGACAGCCTCTACTACTTGGCGGGTATTTGCAAATACAAGAGTAGTATCTGATTCCTCGATATGCTTTGCAACTGCAAAAAGGCGTGCCGAAGAAGCTTCATCAAGGCCGAAGTGCTCTCTCAACTCCTCATACGAATTCGCACTTTGTGGCATTTCTACAGCAAGCCTAAGTTCTCTTTTTTGCGGAGATGAAACAAGCGCGCATGCCCTAGATCCGCATAGAAACCGCTTTACCAACTCTACATCTCCTATTGTCGCACTCAATCCTATACGCTGAAACCCTGGGGACTTCTCCTCAAGCCTCTCCAGAGCAAGTGAAAGTTGTGCACCCCTCTTACTCGAGTAGAGTTCGTGCAATTCGTCTACCACGACATACTTTACATTTCGCAGATATGCGCCCATATATTTTGTAGGTAGTATACTTTGCAATGTTTCTGGGGTAGTTATAAGTATCTGCGGAGCCTTTTTACTTTGTCGTGTTCTTTCGCTTTGAGAAGTGTCTCCGTGCCTTACTGCGATACTTACGCCTACATAGTTAGACATCTCCTCTAGTCTTCTTATCAAATCGCGATTTAAGGCACGAAGGGGTGTTATGTAGATAGTTTTTATGCCAGGAGCGTTTGTAGATTTAGAAAGAGAATCTAGTATTGGGAGCATGGCCGCTTCGGTTTTGCCGCTGCCGGTAGGGGCCAATATTAGGCAGTTTCGCTTGTTGTTTATTTCTGCGATTGCGGATTTTTGCAAATCGTAGAGTTCCTTATATTTATTTAGAAAAAAACTGTATATGTTTTTTATACAAACACCCCGGGACGATTTACAGAAACTGCTCCGAAATTTATAACTTTGATTTTGGAGTTTGTAATCCTTTGTTTTCAGTCTTAGAGTTTATTATCGCTGCGGCTTTTCCTACCACAATTATAATCAACGCCCCTAAAATAATTATTATTATAAGCGATGGTGTTATCATTGTTACATTAATTGCATTTCCGTTTTCCGCAAAAGCGGTTTGGGAGATCCCAAAATATTGAAGCTGAGCATCCACATATCCGTAAGGGACATTATAAAGAATGGCCGTTCCGTTCTTTCCCGTATATAATGTTGAGGTTGTTCCGTTTTTAAATTTAATTAATAGGCTTGCATTTACTGGAGTTCCAAAGATGCTTGATGTATGGATCGCAACGTTATAAACAGGCAGCTTAACATAGACTGATTGTGGAGAGGATACCGAAAACCTCTGGTTGCTAAGTAGTAGCACGCCTTTATATTCTGCGTAACTTACAGAGTAGGTTTTGTTTTCAGTGAGAAAAGTCTGGCTTGTGATGTTTGACCCGGCAACATTTAAGTATTGGACACTTATCGGATTGCCGTATGCATTCTCCATGACAAAATTTATAAGGTACTGAGGAACAAAAACTGCTGAGATGAATAAAGGAGTGGTGACCTCAACTGATATTGAGGCATTTTCATAGCCGTTGGTCCATTTTTCAAATGACATTCTGGAATCGGGCCCTGTTGTAACGTTTGTTATATTTATCTTTATCTGAGCAGGAGAATCGGCATTATACCAACCTACGCCGCTTACTTTCCCATAAGGAGAAGACGCGTTTACTAGATATTGCAACTGCCAAACTGCTGAAATGTTCAAAGAGGAATTAACAACTAACTTGATGCTATTGCTTGAAATACCGGTACTCCACCCTTTGAACACGGCCCTAACCCCATTGCTTACAGGTACAATTTCTTGACTTACGCCAATTTGGGCCACCGTGTCGGCATTGTACCAACCACCGCCAACCACGCTGCCATACTTTGTAGTAACATTCAGGTAATACTGCTTTTGCCACAATGCCGTTTCAGTTATATTACCATTCATCTGCACGGTAGCGTTTGGGTTGTTCCCCGAATATGAGCCGGGCCCTGCGCCTTGCCATCCTTCGAATACTACCCTTTCGGTCTTTGAAAGATAAATAACTCTAGGCGCGCTTATATCCGCCATAGAATAAGCTGAGTAATTCTCTATAGAAGAGAGGTTGGCATACTCTGACCGTATATCTAAAGAATAGCCTAAAGTCCATAGCAGGGTATTATTTGGAACGTATGGTATACCAGAGCCGACCTCGAAATAGTCTACGTAATTGTTGATCTCAGAAACGCCATATGGATTTGGAAGGGCGCTTTCGCTGCCTTTTCCGTATCCTATATAAGAATACCCTTTTGGCACAAGTTTATAAACTCCGCCTTGCATAAACTCCAGGTTCCTGAATTTCACGGGTTGCATATGCATATTGTTTGTATTTGAATTAGCATATTCAGCAAATGCAGTAGGGGGATTGGGACCAGAACTGCCTGTGCCTAGGTCAACGCTGCCCATAAGGTTTCCATTAAAATAAAAATTCCAAGTGTTGCCGCTTGAACTAAAAGAGTAAGTATTAAAAGTACCATTGCTTCCTGCCGAAGCATTTACGCCTATACCCCCATAAAAGTTACTCCCTGAGTAACCGCTCGGAAAATACTCCCAGAACCAAGTAGGAACTCCTGCACTTATAAAAGTATAATTGCTACAACCAGAAGGACTGCAAGTCCGCGGGAAATAACCGCTGGAATTTGATATCTCGTACCCTACCTGCACGAATGCGCCATTGGAAAGATCTTCTCCAATCCAGAATCCGAATGAACCGCCACTTACATTTTGATATATGGTTTGTATATTTGCCAATGCGCCAGTATTAAATGCGGCACTATTTGAGCTTCTAACTCCGCTTTGGAACCAGTACTGTGCAGCAGGAACATTGATAGACAAATCTAAAATTATTAAAGATGCAACTGCCAGTAGAGCATAATTATATCCTTTCATAATCTATACCAAGATTCTCTAACTCTTTTATTATATTGTTTCGTTCTTCGCTATTTATACTTTTCCATTCGATCACCCCGATTTCTGCGCGGATCGAACTGCGATTCAAAGCTTGCTCCAGCATACTTATTTCCGAAGAGTAATAGCGAGGCATTATATGCGAAAAGGCATAATCCTTTTCTAGTGCTAATAAGCTGAATTTCCTCGGATAATGGGTAGAACCTATCCCAATAGCCACTTTATTGTAATGCGTTTCTGCAGTTCCTAAAAGCAGATCTGCCACGCTGTTGGCTATTACTTCTACAATATTCTCGCTAGAAATTGCTGCTTCATTTCCGCCTACCTCTACAAACAAGGAGGGGATTGCAAGAAGGGGGCCATGGTGTGTAGCCTCATACGTTACATTTATACCATAATGGTTATATTTGTTCAATTGTTTGAGCAGTTTAAGCATATTGTCTGGAGAAGCTATGCTAAGTTCGTGTGGCTTACCCCCAAGATCTGCGACAGAGGACCAGTTGCCTTCAGCATGCGTAGTAAAAGACGCTATCCCTTTAGAGCTAAAATGCTTGCTCAAGAAGACTATGTAGTCAGCAGAATAATTAGTAAGAAAATCCGCAAATATATGCTCTCCTTCAAGTTCAATTGCCTCTGCAGAATCTGATTTGAATCTCCGCATACCATTTTGCGGCTCGATCTCTTCAAAATCGATAATATCGAAAAGTTTGTTGGCTATTGAAACGGAGGTATTGTCTTTTAGAGAGTAAGCGATAAGGGGCTTCCGCATTGCAACCACAAAACTTTAAACTTTAATAAACCATTTTAAAATGAAAAATAATAAAATAGATTGTATAGATAAATACAATGTTGATGGTTGTGGGCACCCCAATAACATACGCATATGTTTATCTGCTCTTTTTCACAGTGTTTTCCATAGCCATACCGTCTCTTTTTCTGTTGGCGTCTAAATTAATGCGTGAAAACTATACAGGTAACAAAGTCAAAAACGCGCCTTACGAAAGTGGAGAGGAAACGATAGGAAAATTGGGTGCTGTGGACAATGAGTACTTCCCTTTTATTATGCTGTTCCTTCCATTAGAGATAATCGCGGTTCTTGTACTTTTTTTTGCCGCGGGCATCTATTTGGAAAGTTTTAATTTTGGATTGGGAGTAATATTGCTTGTTGTACTGGGGTTCGTTTTCGCCATGGCAGGATACGTCTTAATAAACTCCTACGATAGAAAAGGTAATAGAGATGGAAGAGAATGATGTGGATGCTGGTACCGCCGCGCCTTACACCCAAGAGGAGTTTGAGAATGCTGAAAAAGAGATGAATAAACTTCTTGTTGATTCTTACAAAAAAAAGAGTAATCAGAACAGTGTAATGTTCGCCAAATTAAGCGAAGTGGTAAAGGCTGGTGCGAAGGGCCTGATAAAGTGGGGCAGATCAAATTCTCTTTGGCCTGCACAATTCGGCCTTGCATGCTGCGCAATGGAACTATTCGACTTTGCAGCCTCAAGGATAGATGCAGATAGAAAAGGGTATCTTATATTTAGGGGCACCCCAAGGCAGAATGACGTAATGATAGTGGCGGGGTGGGTAACAAAATCCATGGCTCCCAGAGTTAAAAGATTATATGAGCAGATGGCAAGTCCAAAGTATGTTATAGCTTTTGGGGAATGTGCGACTTCAGGAGGGCCATGGTGGGAGAGTTATAATATAATACAAGGCATTGACCAAATTCTGCCAGTAGATGTATATGTTGCAGGATGCCCACCGAAACCGGAGAACCTGTTTGCCGCTTTCATGAAACTACAAGAGAAGATAGGTGGTAAAGTTGCAGGAGATAGAGGAAGGAGCATTGCTCCAAACATTAGAGAAAATGAAAAAAGAGTTTGACTACCTGAAAAAAATAACTGCAGTAGACTATAACTCTTACTTTGAGGTAGTCTACATTCTTTTTAATACTGAAACTAAAAAGCAAGAGGTAGTGAAGATAAAACTGCCTCACGATAACCCGGAAGTTGAGACTATAACGGGCTTGTATCCAGCGGCGGACTGGTATGAAAGGGAAATTTATGAGATGTTTGGGATAAAAATAAATGGAAGAGAGGTAAAACGGCTATTGCTAGAGAAATGGAATGGAGAAACCCCGCCACTGCTAAAGAGTTTTGAGTGGGGTAAAAACTACAAAAAACTAGGATGAGAAGAACATGACGATAACAAGGATAAATGTAGGGCCGATACACCCAAGTACCCACGGAGTACTAAGAATAATAGTGGATCTTGACGGTGACGAAATAGTGGATGTGGAGCCACACATTGGATTTTTGCACAGGGGAGTGGAAAAGCTTATGGAAACCAGAATGTATATGGTAAACCCCCCATATGTGGAAAAACTGGATTATGTGGCGCCATTGGGGTGGGATGACCTATATGTAGCGGCAGTCGAAAAAGCGACAGGAATAGAAGTAAAGGAAAGGGCGCAGTACGCAAGGATGATTCTGCTCGAATTCCAAAGAATAGCTAGCCATTTGTTATGGCTTGGAACATTTTTGAACGACATAGGCCAATTTTTCACACTGTTTATGTGGTGCTTCCGTGAAAGGGCCAAAGTTCTAAAATTCTTAGAAGATGTGGCTGGAAGTAGGATGTTTTATGTGAATCTAAGACCCGGCGGTTTGGATAGAGAGCTGCCGCTAGATTTTTCAGAAAGGGCTTATGAGCTAACAGATTATTTGGAAGAGCAGATAAATCAGTATCTTGATGTAACGGAAAGTGATGGAGTATTCTTGGAAAGAACCAAAAAGGTCGGAGTAATAAGTAAAGAAGATGCAATAGCATATGGGGTAAGTGGGCCTGTACTGCGTGGATCCGGAGTTGAGGAAGATGTAAGAAAATCCATGCCATACTACGCCTACAGCAAGATAAAATTCAAGGTACAGACGTTCAGCTCTGGGGACGTATACGCGCGGTATCGAGTCAGATACTTCGAAATGCTTGAAAGCATAAATATTATAAGGCAGGCCCTTGATGCGATGCCTGAAGGCACAGTGAAAGGTATGCCAATAAAGTTGATAAGCACGCCAGCAAAGCCGGATGAAGTCATAGTGAGCAGAGAACTTGCCAGAGGAGAAGGATTAATTTACATGATACCAGACAAGCAAAAGCCTTACAGAATTTCGCTGCGTTCTCCTGCTTTCATAAATCTTTCTATACTTAGGAAGATAACAAAAGGGTCAAAATTTGCTGATCTGTTTCCCATACTTGGCAGCTTGGACGTAGTAATGGCAGAAATAGACAGATAGTAAGGCATTCTATAAAGCTGTGGTTTATTAGTTTTGCGTTGAAATACATATATGTGGTTTAATGGACGAAATTGAAAATCTTACGATAGAGTACCAAAAGGCTAATAACAGGCTGCAGGCTTTGGCACTTCAGAAAGCACAACTTTCTGCCGAAAAAGAAGAATACAAAAAGGCTTTGGAAGAGGTAGAGAAAACGCAAGGCAAGGTGTACACAACAAAGGGCAATATACTCATAGAAGTATCCAAAGAGGAATCGATAAAGGCAATAAAAGATGAGCAGGATTCGATAGATCTTAAGCTCAGCATTATTGAGAAGCAGTACTCAGAAACAGAAAAAAGGAACAAAGAATTGCTGGAAAAGATAAACAGCCTAATTAAGAAAGACCAATGATTTAATGCATCGCTTTAAAAACACAAAGGAATTAGCAGAATTTCTCCAAACTCAAAGAGGAAAAAGAGTCATGCTCACTTTCCATTCAGTTGGAGATACTGATGCTGTTTCATCTGCCGTGGCACTCTCGGAGTATTTTAATGAGGCTAAAATAGTGACTCCTGACATAATAACTTCTAATGCAAACATGATACTGAACAGAGTTGGTTTTGAAAGTATGAAGATACCTACTGAATTCTACGAAAAGGCAGAGCTCATAATACTTCTAGATGCAAATAATTTTGAGGAATGCGGCAGCCTGGAAAAACGAATTTCTGAATTTCCGGGGACCATAATCATAATAGACCACCACTTGCAAAACCAAATAGATAAAGAGAACCTATTCATTTTTGACGATGAGAATTACTGCGCTACAGCAAGCATAATTTATGAACTGCTTGGCCTTCTTGGGATGCAAATAGGAAAGAAAGAAGCCATGCTGCTGCTTACTGGAATCATAGCCGATTCTGCAGAATTGCGAAACTCCACACCTATGACCTTTGAACAGATAGGTTCTTTGCTTAAAATATCGAAATTGAATTATTATGAAATAAGGAAGATTATGGCAAAAGAAGAATCTGCAGAAGCTAGAGCCTGGGCTATAAAAGATCTCTTAGGGGCGGAGATAACCATAAGCAATGGAATCTTGTTTGTATCTGGCAGAGCGCATGCACATGCAAACCTTTCTGCTGATAACGCAGTGCGCCTTGGCGCAGACATTTCGCTTTTCTACTCTGAAAACGAAAATGAGATATCGTTTTCTGCTAGATTAAACACTGATCTTGACAAAAGGTATAATATCCATTTAGGCAAAATCATGCGTGAGCTTGCCCCCATAATAAAAGGAACTGGTGGCGGGCACCCTTCTGCCGCAGGTGCGTATGGTCCATTGAAACTTGCTGGAGAAGAATTCATTAGAAAGTTTTTTTCAGAGTGCCAGAAAAAAATAGAAAATGCAAAAATGAATTGAGGAGAGAGTGCTATATTTTCGTGACGCAACATGAGAATTGGAATAGTATCTGACATGCATATAGGGTATGAAAGATTTGAAGAAGACGCGCTGAAGCAAGCGAGAGAAGCGTTGCTAAAAGCTGCAGAAATGGCCGACATGATAATAGTTCCAGGGGACGTATTTGATAAAAGAGCCCCGCCACCGCGCGTAATAGCGGACGCGATAAAAGTATTCAGGGAGGCTGGAAACATAATAAAGGGAAAATCAAAAGTGATAAAAAAAGAAGGAGGAGATGGGAAGCTATATACGGAGGTACCTATAGTTGCAATATCAGGCACCCATGAAAGAACTGCAGTAGGAAACGAAAACGCGCTTATGCTACTCGGACTCGCTGGGATATTGGTAGACACAAGCGAAGCTAAGACCATAGTTGAAAAAAACGGCGAGAGAGTTGCAGTATTTGGAATCGGAGGAGTATCAGAAGAGAAGATTAAGGAGAAGATTAAGGAATTGAACCCTAAGCCGGAGGCAGGGGCTTTCAGTATATTTATGTTCCACCAATCAATATATGAGTTACTACCGTTTAACAGCGATTTCATGCACTATGAAGATCTGCCTAGAGGGTTTGACCTTTATGTAGACGGTCACATACATAGCAGAGTAAATGCAAATGTGCACGGCAGGCAGTTCATAATACCTGGAAGCACTGTACTTACGCAGCTTAAAGAGGGCGAGCAAGAAAGCAAAGGGTTTGTGCTTTATGATACGATTAACAAGAGCTATGATTTCATTAAGATTAACTCTAGGAGGTTTGTAGTATTGCACATAAAGAGCGAGAAGCTTACTCCAAGTGAAATCGCTGAAAAATGTGAAAGGAGCATAGCTGAAGAGATTGGCAAAATTGGGGAGATACCCATAATAAAGTTAGTGGTTGAAGGAGAAATAGCCATGGGGTATGGGGGTTCAGACTTGCAGCTTAGGGCAATGGCCAAGAAGTATTCAGATAAAGCCATAATAGAAATAGACACGTCAAAGCTCGAAAATCCTGAGCTTGAAGAAAGTATGGAAGAGGCAAGGAAAAGCAAGCTTGATGGAGTCCCAATAAAGGAAAGAGGCGTACAGTTGCTCAAGGAAAGGCTTAAAGAGTATGGATATGGAGGCAAAGTCGATGCGTCTTCGCTTTTTGAACTGCTCAGCGCGGATGGAAACAAGGATAAAGTAGTCAAAACAGTAATAGAAGACCTCTATAAGATTTACGAGGAGAGGTGAACCTTATGCGCCTGTATGCCCTTTGGAGGACGATTTCTTAGATCCTAGAACTCTGTCAAGCTCTTCTGAAGAATTTGGATTGACTTTTTCATTCAGAAATTCTAAATGTCTAACGTTGCACCTCCTTTCTTTTCTTCTCACTGCAGTGACAATCTTTACAAAATTATCATTCTCGACTTTTAGAATAACGGCCCTACTGCCTGCATCTCTGCCATATTTTTTTATACAAACCCTTCCAGGCTCTATTATCATATGATCACTGGTTTATACTATTTATAAATCTGCAAGTTTAAAAATAGTTTGCATCTGATGTTGATTGGGCGAATCTAAATCAGGGTACAACTGCGCTTTACTTAGTCTGCGCTAAAATCTCCTGCTGTCTTTGAGCAGGGATAGCATAGAAACTACTGCAGCCACCTTTGTATGGTCTAGCTTCTCTGTATTGATTTCGAGATCAAAGATATTGTGGTCGTGTATTATATCTATTCCATAGATCCGGCGAAACTGTTTTATAGCATAGAAATCTTTTTCTAATACATATGCTTTTGCTTTTTTTAGGCTGATGCGCATATCGTTTGCCTTTCTCCTTGCGCGCTCTTCAAAGCTAGCATTCAGCCAGATGCGCAGGGTTGCATCTTTTATCATCCACGGCCCAAGCCATGTGGTTACCACACAATTATGTTTGGATGCTGCTTTTACTATTTCACTGTCAAATAGTTTGGCATATTTGGGGGTTGCTGATTGGCCTATCGAAAGCGCTCTATTGGGTTTTTCTTTTAATCTATTCTCTATCTCCGAGTAAGTTTGTGTTTGGGCCTTTGTAATATGCAATATCCCAAGCTCTTTTGAAATTATGGTTCCGAGAGTAGTCTTTCCGCTCCCAGTTAATCCGCTTATGCAAATCTTGATTTTTTGGGATACCATGCTATCAGTGAGCAAGAAGCTGGAGCACATATGCCTTGTCTCTTATGCTTATATCATCAAGCTTCATGTCTCCCTGCTCGACCCTGCTTTTTGTTACAACTATGCGCGATGTACACTTTGAACAAAGCACCCCTCCAAATATTCTGGAATTTGTCTTCCGCGACTTGCCGCCGCCTGTACTTATACCATTAAGCTCTGCACCGCACACTGCGCAATGGGGCTTCTTGTTGGATCTCCTTTTATAGTGGATAACATTGCGCCCTTTTGGAGTTATCCTATTTACCTTTCTGAAACTTCCGGATCTGTACATAGGTTTTGGCAAATTACACACCTTAAACGATTAATAACACTGGAATATCGCAATAAATTGCTTTGGCTATTTATTAATCTCTTGCGGTTGTATGGGCTGGCCGACAGATTGGGCAGATTGCTTCTGCTCCTCCTTTGCTTTTATCCTATCGTAGACCAGTAT
>JAVYYS010000005.1:0-21426 GCA_038876335.1 Candidatus Micrarchaeaceae archaeon
GTATTGCAGCGCTTCGCTTACATTTGCGACTTGGACCAAAGGCAGGCCAAATTCATCTTGAACTAGCGCATAAAGCATCTCTTCGCTGCTGCTCTTCTGGGTGGCGGGGACGAGTATGAACTTCATGCCTCCAGCTTTCGCCGCACTTGCCTTGTCGTAAACCCCTCCTATCAAGCCTATGCTGCCGTTGCTGCTTATCGTGCCTGTCATAGTAAAGTCGTTAGGCAGGTGCCTGCCCGTAAGCGCCGATATTGCAAGCACAGTCATTACGCCTCCCGCGCTAGGGCCTGAGACGTTGACGCTGTTGCTGTTTAGTATTGTGTAGTTGAAGCTGTAGTTGTAAAAGTCAAGACCAAGGTATTCAGCAGCGTATTTCGCTGCGGTAATTGCGGAATCGACCGTTGACGCGCCGACCTCTTCGGGTCCGCTTACGTTAACAGTGCCGTTGCCCCTATATACAGAAAGGTGGATTAGCGTAAGCACTCCAGTATTGTTGCTTGTTATTACAGCAGGCGCGTGCATCTGCGCGCTGCCCACCAATGTCTGGGCGTACGAAAGCGGAGATGCCATCAGCGCCATCGCGATTATAAATGTAAACGCAGCAA
The DNA here is from genome assembly GCA_038876335.1 of Candidatus Micrarchaeaceae archaeon. Taxonomy (GTDB): domain Archaea; phylum Micrarchaeota; class Micrarchaeia; order Micrarchaeales; family Micrarchaeaceae; genus JAKATY01. The sequence continues at coordinate 606 of JAVYYS010000005.1, forward strand.
CTCCAAAAATCCCTGCTTTGTAATACGAAGTTTTCATCGAATCAGCCTGAAGAAACGCTAAAAATGCAATATCTAATGCAATATCTATCTTGGTATAACTTGAAAAGTTTATAAGGCTTCTTATATCTCCAGTTTATTCTGCTCAAAATCTGCGGATCAAAATTTGCGGATTCAGTAAATCAGCATGTACAATCCTACGAATACCAGTACTCCTAAGAGCAGGGGCGGTATCGCGGGCAGCGCGCGGTTGAGCCTCTGCAGCATGAACATCGTGAGTATTAGCCCGAACACCGCGCCTATTGCGACGAAGAAGCTCAGCGTGAAGCTGAGCGTTGCCGAATACGCAGAGATGCTTACCATGAGCGGCACGGCAAGGTCACCTGTTCCAAGCATGGCCGGCACTTCTACAGGCACAAGCCCCTTCCCCTTAAGCGCGCTTATTATGGGGGGCTTTCTCTTAGCCCTCTTCCTCATCTCCTCAAATCTCATTACCTCTGCCTTAGTGAAATCAGACTTGGGCAGCGCCTCGATCTCGCTCGCGCCTATGAAGAGCGCTAGGTTTCTGTTTACTGCAGCATTGGCTATTGTTATCATGTGCTTCGTTATGAACACAGCGATGAAATCATAGATTGCTAGCAGCCCCATAAAAAGTAGCGCCAAGGCAAAGCTAAAGCTTATTCCGAGCACTACGCCAACACCTATGCTCGCTATGATTGCAGCAGTGTTCCTGAGCCTCTGCCACTTGTTCTTGGCAATTACGAGGAGCAGGGCCAGTATCGCCGCGGCGATGAACTGCGCGCTGATGCTGCTGCTAAACAGGGAGCTCTGCACGCTGTGCGTAAGCTCCCCAATAGCTATGAGGAAGATGAAGAACGAAGCTATGAATATGACAACTCCCTCGAAGGCGATGAAAAGCTTGTCCCCCTTGTATATCTTCATTATGAATACGAGTATCAGAGCAAGCACGGCTATGTAGAAGATGTAGAATATGACTTTGTTCAGCGAAGAGAGCACATGCACCGAGCTGACCTGCGAGTAGCTCGAACCGCTGAACACAAAACTCGCAAACAGTATGCCAGAAAACTGGACGATCATGAACATTGCTATTATGCTGAGCATCTGCCTGCTCCTGCTTACCCCTGCCATCCCTCGCGCCATCGCCTCACTCGCTCTCTCTCTTTACTATTTTTATTATCCCTGGCCTTGGAGAGAATACATCCCCGCTCTTTTCCAGTTCGTTTATGTACTTCGTAGTAGTGCCTGCATCGATGCCCGCCTTCTCAGCCTCTTCTATTATCCTCTGCATCTTCGCACTGGCCTCCTTTTCCTCAAGGTTCTTTATTATGTTGAGCACGCTGTTTATCTTATCAACTTTCTCCCTTGGCATCCCCGTTAGCAACGTATCTATATCCCTCCTGCCTCCCCTGTCTACTGCAAGCGTCTTGAGCATGAATTCAGAGAGTGCGATCGCCCTTTCGGCATCCTTCTCCGTAACAACGTTGTCCAACCTGGTCTTTGCGCTCGCTTCGGCAAGCCTCACTAGGCCTTCTATCTGCCTTGGGGTTATAGGCACTGCGCCCTGCCTTGCCCCAGCCTTTCTGAGCTCTACATAATAATCCTGTATCATCTTAGACGCCTCTTCGCTTAGTCTCGGGATCACATTCTTCTTTGAGTAGGCTATATATTTTCTAAGCATCTCTCCATCTATCGGCGGCGCTTCGACTTGCTTGTATCCTTTTATGTCTGCCAGCGCCGCCCCCGCGGCCGCATGCTGCACCAGTATATAGTCTGCTATCCTCTTGTCTAGCTCCTCATCCATTATATCCTTGATAGGAAATATGAGGTCGAACCTCGAAAGGAGCGTTGGTGGGATGTCAAACTGCTCGCTGGGATAGATATTGGGGTCAAATCTTCCATACTTCGGATTTGCAGCAGCAAGCACTGCGGCCTTTGCGTTGAACGTTGCGATTATTCCTGCTTTGGCTACACTTATCGTTTGTGATTCCAGTGCCTCGTGCAGCGCTGCCCTATCTATCTCCTCTATCTTATCAAATTCATCGATGCACACTACTCCCCCGCTTCCAAGAACCAGCGCTCCCGCCCGCAGAGTCCACCCTCCTTCGGCAAACTCATCCCTTTCAGCGACAGCGGTCATTCCGCCTCCAGTTACAGATTTTCCGCTTACATATATCCCCTTTGGCACGAGTTTTGTAACAGTCTGCAGTATCCTGGTCTTTGCGCTTCCCGGATCACCTATGAGCAGTATGTGTATGTCGCTCCTTATCACTCCACCATCTACAAGCGTCTTGTTAGGCGTGCCTCCAAACAGCTGCAGTACTATCGATTGCTTGACCTCCTCATGGCCGTATACCGAAGGCACTACAGATTTCCATATCTTCTCGAATATCTGTGGGTCCTTTGAAAGCTCTATGATGCTCCTCTCCTCCTCCTCGCTTATCGCTATTTCAGCGAACTCCTTCTGTTTTGGGCTCAGAGAAAGGGCATCAAGATACATCGTATAAAGGTCCTTTTCTATTTTTCCCCTTATGCTTCTCCTCTTCCTTATCCTCAGCACCCCTGTTATGTCTATCCTATCTCCTGGTATTACCTTGTTTACAAGATCATCGATCAACCAAACCTCGAGCTGCCAAGTTGGTGTGTTGCCTCTAAGCTTCTCTAGCGGGTCCTGCACTGCAATCTTCTGCAGATCTACAAATTTTGATTCTTCCTCCACTGCCTTTAGGGACTTCCTCTTGCATTCTGGGCAGACTTCCGGCACTTCGTCCTTGCCGCTTCTTATCTTATATACAGAGCCGCAGTAGCTGCACCTATATACCCCTATCTTCACCCTCGGTATAATCTCAGACCTTTTAACCACAAGCGCATCTACATCTATAATCTTATTTATGTACGCGGAGCCTACATCCATCACAAGCGGCGTATTTACGTTTTGCCCGAAAAACCTTACATATACGTCGTTCTCCTCTGTTATCACATCTCCCAGCATCCCGGCCAGCGCCTCCCGCGCGCTCTCAATTATTGTATCAGGCCTCTCAATCAGTTCCTCCGCTATCTCTGTGTCGAACTTAGCAAGCTCCTTTATATCTACTCTCAAGCTTTTCTGATTCGGATACAAAACCTTTAGCTCATTTACTTCATCCCTGTAGTACTTTTGAAAGAAGTCCTCGAACCTTGATTTTATACCCTCTATTACAGCATCTGGCATCTGCACCTCCCCATTATACTTCAAAGTCGAAGTCCAAGAAACTTATATAGCTCTCACAGCATTTATATATGCCTTTGCGAGTTTTGCAATTACCGGCATTGCAGTGGCGTGTTATAAAATATAAGCTGCAGCATGTTGTATTTTGGACTCAAAATCTATAAAAGTATTCATGAAAATTATATTGGTGCAAAAATGTCAAGCGAAGGAAAAATAATTGTGACTTCAGCGCTGCCTTATGCGGAGGCGCTGCCACACCTTGGCAATCTCGTAGGCTCTATACTTCCAGCCGACATCTACTATAAGCATTTGCTCATGCAGGAAAAAGACGCTATATACATATGTGGATCTGACCAGCACGGCACCCCTATAGAGTTGCAGGCATTTAAGAGGAAAGAGAGCCCCGAAGAGCTTTCCGTCAAAACACACCTGCAGATAAAGCATTATCTTGAAAAGTTTGAGTGCACTTTCACCTATTATGGTAGGACGCACAGTGAAGCCAACAGAAGCGTTGTGTATGATATCTTCAACGGATTAAAGTCAAACGGCTACATTTTTAAAATAGAAAGCGAACAGGCATATTGCAACGTGGATCAGCGGTTCCTCACCGATAGGTTTATTGAAGGTAAATGCCCCTACTGCGGCGCCGAGGGTGCAAGGGGGGATCAATGCGAATCATGCGGTCGGCTCTTAAACCCAAAAGACCTCCTAGAGCCACACTGCGTCATTTGTGGCAGCGGAGATATCTCATTCATGAAGACCGAGGACCTCGCCCTTGACCTTAAAAAGCTCTCTCCCAAAATCAAGGACTTTATAGAGCGAAACAAGATAAACGCATGGAGCAAAAATGCAGTGAACAAGTCGCTCAGTTACATTGAACAGGGGCTTGAGCCAAGAGCGATAACAAGAAGCATGAAATGGGGGTTCGAGGTTCCTGGAATGAAGGACAAGGTTTTCTACGTCTGGTTCGACGCCCCTATCGGCTACATAGGGATAACAAAGGAGTGGAGCGAAGAGAAGTGGCTGGATTACTGGAAGGGCAAAGGCACGAAGCTTGTGCAGTTCATGGGCAAGGACAACATAGAGTTTCATACGCTGATGTGGCCCGGTATGCTTATCGGCTCTGGGCTTGGATTCATCCTACCTACAACTATCTTCGCATATGAGTTCCTCGTGAGCAAGAGCGTCAAATTCTCCAAGAGCAAAGGGGTAGGCCTTAATATAGAGAGCGCGCTCGAAGTTTTGAATGCAGATTACTGGAGGTTTGCGCTTGCATACATGCTGCCTGAAACTGCGGACATGGAGTTCTCAATCGCAGCGCTAATTGAAATAATAAACAAGACCATGAATGACAATATAGGCAATTTCATACATAGGGTTTTGTCAATTGCGAAGCAGAACAGTGTTGCATCTGTAGTTCCATTAAGCCCTTCATTTGACAAAATTCTGCGAGACGCAATTGAGAGTTACAATAATAATTTCTCCAAGGTGCGCATTCGCGAAGCGTTGCGCGATGTGGTAGCTCTCGCGTCAAAAGGCAATGAGGCAATGAGCGCGGAAGAGCCATGGAAGCTTGCAAAAAGCGGAATAGCAAGTGACAGAGAGAAATTCCTCCAGCTTATCTCCGACCTCCTATATACTGCGAGAGCGGTTTCTCTTATGTTGTGGCCCTTTTCCCCTTCTGCTGGAGAGAAGGCGCTGCGCTATTTTAGAATAAAGAAACCACTTTTCTCCGAGCTTGACAAAGATCTTAAGCTTGACACAGGAATTGAGATAAAATCAATTTTCAGCAAAGTTACTGAAGTCGAAAAGGCGAAGCTGGAGAAGTTCTCCACAGCGTAGTGCAATTATCCCTATAGCAAAGATCCCTATAGAAAAGATCCCTATAGAAAAGATCTCTATAGCAAAGATTCCCTCTCTAGATTTTTTTCAGCCTGCCCGTTTCTATTTCATAGATCAGCGGTGAAATTTTAAGCCCTCTATCTAAGTATTTTTTGATAATTCTGCTGCCCCTCAACTTTTTTACCTGTGCCTTCATATTGTATATGATTGCGGAATCTAAGTCTACAGTATTTCTGTTTTTTTCCGATATTTTGGCCGATATGTTTGTATAGATATCTTCGATTAAGTTGTCAAGGCTGCTCCTCATTTCATTTTTGCGCACATTTTTTGAATCTATTTTCTTTTCCAAAGACTGCATCGCGGCGGTTACCGCTCCGCATTTCGTGTGTGCAACTATTGCGATGTGCTTCGTGCCAAGGTGCTCTACCGCGTATTCTACTGAAGCGAGCGCAGCACTATCTACCACTCCCCCCGCTGTTCTTACAACGAAAAGTTCCCCAAGCTTTGCATCGAATATGATTTCAGGGGCAACTCTTGAATCTGAGCAGGCAATCACAACACTTTTTGGATGTTGCCCCTTAGAAAGCGCTTCAAAGTCCGTTCCCCCTTTTTCAATAAACCTTCTGTTTCCTGCTATAAGTTCAGCCTCTGCTTTCATGCCAGCGCCCATTACCTAATTTTGCTACCAGGTTTGAGATTTTTGTCGGGTTGCAGAAGCGATATCGTGCCAGTGCCATCTTCCGCTGCAAGCAGCATGCCCTCAGAAATAAAATTAGCTATTTTCTTAGGTTCAAGGTTTGCAACTACAATGACGAGCCTATTGAGCAGCTCCTCCTTGCTGTAGACATCTTTCAGGCCCATTGCGATATTCCTGATCCCAAGCTCTCCTAAATCTACCTTAGCCCTGTATATCGGACCCCTTGCACCTTCAAGATCATCAATCTCTACGATCTTTCCAACTCTGAGGTCTATGTTTGCGAATTCATTTATTGTTACCACATAATCATTATTTTAAAATAGTTGAAAAGCTATAAATCTTTCCGGCAAGGGCGCACAGGAAAATACACTGCAAACAATGGGCAAAGCCCGCTATGCCAGAATGCGCTTTGTAATTGTTATGCCATTGCTGATATGTCGACAGCGTTTCAATTGTAAGCAACCGCCGTCTGGGTAGAGTCAAAGCGGTTCTTCATACTCTTTCAGCTCCGGGTGTTTGTAAAAGAAAAATTGCATGTAAGTGCATTCCGGCTTTACTTTTAGAGAATGCTCCTTAGCAAATTCAATTGCTGCAAACGCCAGCCTTTCAGCGATGCCTTTTCCCCTTTCCTCCTGTGGAGTAAAGGTGTGGAACGCCTCCATCACGTTTCCATCAATTCTGTAAAGAAGCTCAGCCTCTCCGTGCTCCGTGCTTATGAAAAATCTTCCATCAGTCATTTTAACTTCATTGTCCATCTAACCATATTATCAAATCATTAGTATGCAATTCTCAACATAGCTCCTTGCTCTGCCATACGTTGAAGCGCAGCATGTAAAATTTTAAAGTAAAGTATTTTATTGCTTTTCTCGTAATCATATGTGACGGTGACGGTCGCGCAAATGTGTGGCGGCCGGTTTTTATTAAAGCGAAGTTGATGTTATGAGCCAATTTGGAAAGCAGTTCAGCACAAAATCCCAGTCGAAGAGCGTGGGCAATGGCAAGAAAAGAGCAAAATTCAGGGATAAGAGGAGAAGCGAGTCAGGAAACTACTTTTCCGCTACGCGCGTTTCGCAGGATAATGAAATAAAGGCGTTCAGGAGGCGCGGCGGCAACCTTCTCCCGCGTGCAAGCAGAATTTCCTTTGCGAATGTGCTGACGAAGGACGGTTTCAAGAAGGTCAAGATAAAGGCAGTTATAGAGTCGAGGGACAACCGGAACTTCGCGAGGCAGGGCATACTTACAAAGGGCGCGATTATCGAGACAGAACTCGGCAGGGCTGTAGTAGTAAACAGACCCGGAAGGGAAGGCACAGTCAATGCGAAGATTGTGGCGGATTGAATGGCTATAAGAGTTTATGTGTGCGACAAAGCCGATTACGAAAAGCTGAAGAATCTACTGGAGTACGATCCGTATCTTGATACGAGCCTCGGCGCAGAGCAGCTTGCAAAGCTGCGTGGAGATAGATATGCAAATATAATATTTGCACGGCAGAGCTATACTATAAAGGATGGCGCGCTGATTGGGATGGACGCAGGCAAGTACTACCTTTATCTAAAGGCGCCAGAGGAGTTTTTCCAGGGTGCAGAGGAGAAGCTTTCAAAAGAGATTCAAAGCTGCAAGCGCGCAGATGCGGAAACTGAGAGGAAAATTATAAGCATAGTAGAGGAGGATGAGTCTAAAGGCAACTATGGGGTTGGTCTTGTATTAGGTGGTTGATTGAACCTACTGAGCTCAGACGATCTTTCAAAAGACCAAATCCTGGAAATATTTGAGATTGCAGATTCGATCAGAGAAGGCAAAGAGGAAATAACGCTAAAAGAGCATTCGGTGCTCGCGCTGCTATTTGAAAAACCTTCCACGCGTACCAGAGTTTCTTTTGAGGTGGCAATCGCACAGCTTGGAGGCCATGCGATATACATAGATGCTCAAAGCACGCATCTTAAGAGAGGAGAAAGCTTTTCTGATACGGCGCGCATGCTAAGCAGCTACTGCGATTTCATAGCAGCGAGGCTTTACAGCCACAGCGATATCATAGGGCTGGCCAGCAACTCCACAGTGCCAGTGATAAATGCGCTTACCGATCTTGAGCACCCCACGCAGGCGCTGACAGATGTCTATACAATTCGCAGCGCCAAGAAGAACCTGAAGAACCTCAAGCTTGTGTTCGTAGGAGACATAGCCGCTAATACCGCAAATTCCCTTATGCTCACTGCAGCCAAGCTTGGCATTGAAGTGGCGCTGCTTGGGCCAAAAGGCTACATGCCGCAGAGCTTCTATTTTACCAAATCCCGCGAATATGGAAAAGTGGATACCTACAGTGAACCAGAAGAGGCTCTTGAGGATGCAGACATAATATACACTGACACTTTTGTTAGCATGGGGCAGGAGCAGGAAGCTGAAAGCAGAAAGGCACTGTTTGCCAAATACCAGGTGAACAGCAAGATGCTAGAGTATGCTAAAAAAGACGCTCTGGTTATGCACTGCCTTCCTGCGCACAGAGGAGAAGAGATAACTTCGGAAGTGCTTGACGGACCCAGAAGCATTGTATGGGAGCAGGCGAAGAACAAGATGCTGCTCGCTAAAGCCATACTCCTCTATCTCTCAAAGGAGAAGTAAATTGGCCACTCGTGCACAATGTTCAGCTTGCTTTTTATCAAAAGCGCCTATGCGATACCTATAAATTCTTAAGCAGGGGAAAATAAATTATGCACTTGTTATCAAAAGTTACTCTAATCGCAATAATAATAATCTTGCTTGCGCTTATCGTTTTCTACGCAGCAAGGCAGCCGGCTTCTTCAGCGATAACCAAGCAGCAGGCCGAGTCATTCGTAATTTCAGATCTAATGCAGAGCAACCCCAACGCCAGCATAAATGTAATAAATGCGGCGCCCTCAACCCTAAAAAGCGGTAGCTGGAGCATTATGGTAAGCATAATCTATAACAGCACGCGGGCTTGCCCTACAGTACTTGTAAAGAGTTTTGACTATCCTGCGCTTACACTCTCAAGCGTAGTGGATTCATATACTACAGGTACCATACCCTGCGCCGTGCACGGCCTCTCAAACGTTTCATCTTACCTCATAAGCCTACCACAGGTCGCAATTGCAATAGCAACAAACTCTTCTATGCAGGCGTCTTCGTATGCAAGCCTTTTCGGATACAATAAAACAGTCGCCCATGCCCATTTTTACAGCAGTTTGGCCTCCTCCTCAACTCCGCTTGGAAAGAATCTCAGCAATGTCTGGCTAGTCAATTATACTGCTTCTGATTCAAATTATTCTGAGTATGTAGTTTTGGGCAGCACTGGAGGTGTATTAGGCAGCTTTGCCGTGCAGAAATAATAAAAATAATTTGGTATCACGCGTTTTTAGGAAAGCAGTGCAATCGATTGGATTTAAGCAGTAGAAACTCTGCTGCAACAATCTGCCAGCAGTTTACAATGATAAAATTTTGTATACTTAAATAAACAAATCTTACACTCACCCCTTATTATTTCTATAATAGTTCCCAAACTGCCATATATACACACGCCAGCACAAGGTTTTTAAAGTTTCTTAGAGTATCAATCTCTGGCGATTAGATGAGCGACCTTGTCAGTGACGTCTTGGGGCAGAAAAGCGAGGAGCCGTTTAGCTCTTCTGAGATAAAAATTGTTACGGTAGGTTTTGGCGGTGCAGGCTGCAACATAGTTAACAGGCTTGTCAAAGCTGGGGTAAAAGGCACCGAATTTGTTGCAGTAAATACTGACGCGCAGCATTTTAAGATAATCGACGATAGAATAAAGAAAGTGCTTATAGGAAAGACTATAACGAAGGGTCTCGGCGCTGGCGGAGATCCAAAAATAGGCGAGAAGGCAGCGGAGGTTGATAGGCAATCTCTAGAGGATGTTTTTAAGGGATCACAGCTCGTCTTTTTGTGCGCAGGCATGGGCGGAGGCACAGGCACAGGCGCTGCACCAATTGCCGCGCAGATTGCAAGGGAACAGGGAGCTATAGTAATATCGATGGTCACGTATCCTTTTGACCTTGAGAGGGTAAGGAAAGTCAAGGCTGAGGAGGGCATACAGAACCTCAGGAAGTTTAGCAACAGCGTGATTATACTGGACAACAACAGGCTTGTGAAGCTGGTGCCAAACCTTCCAATGAATGATGCATTCGCACTTGCTGATGAGGTGCTTGCCAAGGCTATAGGGGGGCTTGTATGGACTATAACGCAGCCTAGCCTTATAAACATAGATTTTGCTGACGTAAGGTCTATAATGTCTAATGGGGATGTTGGGTTCATCTCCGTAGGGATAGGAAAGGGTACAGACAAGGTCAATGCGGCATCAGAGTCGGTGCTTAAGAACAAGCTGCTCGATGTTGACTACGAAGGCGCTTCTGGCGCGCTGATCCACATCTCTGGAGGCTCTTCGCTTACAATAGGGGATGCGATAAAGGCTGGAGAGATTATAACAGAGAGAATGGATTCAAAAGCCAACATAAAGTGGGGTGCAAGAATCATACCAGGCTATGAAGACCAGCTGGAAATCGTGGCGATAGTCACAGGAGTTAAGGGTTCGAGCATAGTCGGCAGGATGGAAGCAAAGAAGCCACAGGCCTACAGTGATCTTGAAATGATATAGGGTGCTGGAAAATGGCAGATGAAGAATTCGTAGCACGGATCGCTGTTGTAGGAGCAGGAGGGCAGGGCAGCAACCTTGTCAATAAGCTTTACACTAGAGGCATAAAGAGCGCTACCACGATCGCAGTAAATACAGATGCAAAGCACCTAAACATGATAAACGCTGACAAGAAGATACTCATAGGCAAAGAGATAACAAGAGGTCTCGGAGCCGGCGGCTTTCCAGAGATAGCGGCCAAGGCGGCCGATGCGAGCAGGAATGAGCTTGCTGAGGCAATAAGCAACTATGATCTGATATTCTTGTGCGCAGGCATGGGCGGAGGCACAGGCACAGGTTCAGCTCCTATAATCGCTCAGCTCGCAAGAGAGCAGGGCTCACTTGTTGTGGCATTCGTAACCTATCCCTTCTCTCTTGAAAGAATAAGAAAGCAGAAAGCAGACTGGGGACTTGAGCAGCTTTACAAAAATGCAGATACTACAATAGTGCTTGAGAACGACAGGATACTCAGCTATGCCCCAAACTTGCAGATAGAGAAGGCGTTTGATCTTATAGATAACGTGGTCATGAGTGCAGTGAAAGGCATCGCAGATACGATAATGCTGCCAAGCTTGATAAACCTCGACTTCGCTGACGTGAGGTCTACGCTGAGGGATGCAGGCACTGCCGTAATAAACCTTGGTTACGGCTCTGGAAACGACAAAGTTGAGAAGGCAATAAAGTCTACAGTGTCGCATCCTATGCTAGATGTGGATTATGAAGGCGCTAAAGGCGCAATGGTCCATGTGGCTGGCGGGCTATCCCTTTCAATAGAAGAAGCGACAAAGGTAGGTGAAGGGGTAACAGAAGGGCTAGATGAAAAGGCAAATGTTATATTCGGAGCGAGGCTGGTTCCAGAAATGCGCGACGAGATCCGCGTCATGTCAATAGTCACTGGAGTTACGCCACGGTTCGGTAGCGCGAAATATGTATCCATGACCACAAGCCCGGGCCTAGATTTCCTAAAAGGGATAGAAAGCATCTGATTTTTGCCTTTATTTTTATTTCTCTATTTTTCTGCGGTATAGATGCCCTGCGGAACACTGTGAAATGTTCCGTATAGAAATAAAGAAAGAAAAGAAAGAAAAGCGCGTGTTTCAGTGTATGGCTACAGCCTAAAAGGAAAAGGCAGTGATTTAGGGCCTCCTGCGCATCACCATTATGCGCATGGCGCCCCAGAACGCGGCAATACTAGAGCTCTGCTCTCCTCACTCATAACTTCGCATGTTGACGTGATAGCCGATCTAGGTTGCGGCAGGGGTTTCTATTCTAAGTATTTGCTAGATTATGCTAACAGGGTCTACTGCGTAGATGTAGACAAGGAGGCGCTGTTAGCAGCGACAGAGGCCGTAAAAAGCGACAGGATGGTCTGCATAAATGCCTCTGCAGAGAATACTGACCTTCCAAGCAAATCTGTAGACATCGTGTTCATGGCTAATTCCTTCCATGACATGGAAAACAAGAACGCTGTGGTAAATGAGATATCACGCATATTGAAGGAGCGCGGAAGCGTAATAATCATAGATTGGAATAAAAATTCTAAATTTGGGCCCCCATCCAGCATAAAGATGTCCCCTGAAGACTATATAGGGTATTTCAGAGGATTCAATCTTGAAAAACTATCTGCCATTGAGGGCCAGCATTACTGTATGCTTTTAAAGAAGGCCTAGCTGAAAACCTCTGCGCTTTGCGAAAGCGCAGCGTAGATCCATCCTGCAGCAGGTTTCATCTACCATCTCAATAGTTTGTTTGCCCAAGTCTACCGAGTATATATAAATATTTTTGCTACTAAGCCTATCTATCAACTAATTCAGCAGAGGATTTTATGAGCGATGAAGTAGAGCACGTAATAATGAAAGATATAAAGCCTGGCAGGTTCTTGCTGATAGATGGTGAGCCTTGCAGGGCCGTGGAGATCGATGTGAGCGCACCCGGCAAGCACGGCTCAGCGAAAATGCGCATAACTGGGATAGGAGTGTTTGATGGAAAAAAGAGAACCATACTTAAGCCATCTGACGCCTATGTGGATATACCAATTATATCCAAGAGGCGTGCCCAAGTAGTGTCGGTCACTGGAGATAGCGCACAGCTTATGGATTCTGAGACATACGAGGTATTTGAGCTCCCTATACCAGAAGACCTTAGGGGAAGCATCAATGCCGGAACCTCAGTGGAGGTTATGGAAGCGATGGGCAAGAAAGCAATAATGCGCGCTATAAATGAGTGAACGGTAGGTCTTATGGACATAGAAATAATCTCTGACGTTCAGAATGCTTTGCTGCAGAGAAGAGAAGTGAAATTTGTGGTTTCGCAGGAGTCTTCCACAGTTTCAAAGGAGCAGTTGAAAGTTGAGCTCTGCAGGAAGCTCAACACGAACCCCGACAGCTCCATAGTTGAGAAAATTTCTCAGCGCTTTGGAGAGCGCAGAAGCGATGGTGTCTTCTATTCTTACAAGGACAAGGCCTCTATGGAAAGGATGGAGCCCAAACATCTATTGAAGAGATACAGCAAGTTGTCCTCAACCCCAGCTCAAGAAGTCAAAAATGAAAAAGGAGAAAAAGCGGAGCCCGCTCTTGGAGAAAATGCAGAGAAAGGAATAAATGCCGCAACGGAGCACAAAGAGGGCAAGCATGAACCTGTAAAACCACAGGGTGCCAACGCAAAAAATTAAGTAAAAGCCGAAAAATAGCAGGAAGTAGGTGTAATTATGGCAGAAGAAAAGAAAGGAGGCAAGAAAAAAGAGTTTAAAGCTTACACCCAAGGTAAAATGTGTCCAAAATGCGGTGCAAGGATGGGAGACCATCAAGACAGGTACGCCTGCGGCAGATGCGGATATACAGAATTCAAGCGAAAGCCGGGTGCCTGATTGACTTTGTTATTAAGCAATAAATCAGCTTCGCAACGCTCTATAAGAAATAGAGATAAGTATAGTAAAACAGCAAGGAAAAAAAGGAGTGCCTCCGCCAGCGTGCCGGCGCTTTCTAACCGGTTTATAAAATCCTTATTCTATGTTGCAACCTTCATCTTAATCATCCTGTTTCCTCTGTTCGGGTGGCTTTATTCACACAACGTTATAACGTCTATTTCGTTTGAAGCCAATTCAACAATCGCTCTCTCACTTCTTTTTCCAATGCTTGTATTCTCATACCTGCTTCACAAAGGCTTAGGGTTTGGCAGCATAGTGGAAAGCCTCCATCTTAATTCAAGCGCATTCACGATAAAAGCGATCGCAGCCGGCGTCGCGCTGTTTGCAGCGATATTCCTTCTTGAAGTGGGTTTTTCTGCCTTTCAGACAGTCACACACATACCGATTCCAACTAATGTCCTTGCTCTGCTTCAAGGCATGCCTTTTTACCTCTTAGTTTTCTCTGTAGTGATTGCTCCGATAGATGAAGAAATCCTCTTTAGGGGGTTCTTGGTGCCAAGAGTGGGTATCATACTAAGCGCTCTGATATTTTCTTTATTTCACATTAGCTACCTTTCAGTTTCGGAATTTGTTGCTGCATTTATATTCGGTCTTCTGGCCGGTTACGTATTCAAGAAGACGAAATCACTTTACGCTACAATAATAGGCCATGGGCTGGTAAACCTTCTTACAATACTTGTGCTATTCCTGTGAATCAAAAAACCAGAACTAGCTAATCATATTGGTGCGGCAAATGATTGACGGTGTTAAAATCAAAGTGGTTGTAGTGTCCCCGAAGTACCAGCTCAATGTTGGGTACATCGCAAGAGTTTCTGCGAATTTTGGTGTAGAGAAGTTGGAAATCGTTAACCCCAGATGCAATGTTCACGGCAAAACAGCTATAAAATATTCGAAGGCGGCTCGCTGGCTCATAGATTCTGCAATCTTAAGGAAAAAGTTTGAGGAATCGATACGCGGCACCTTCTCCGTAGCCACAACTGGCATATGGAGAAAGGGAGGCTCCGCGTCCTACAGTATATACACTCCCTCACGTGCCGCAGGGATGATAGGAAAGTCCGGCGCAAAGCGGATTGCGATAGTGCTAGGCAGGGACGATACGGGACTGCGCAAGGATGAGATAGAAAAGTGCGACATAGTTGTTTTCGTACAGGCCAGCCCACTCTATCCTGTGCTCAATATCTCGCATGCCCTCGCAGTAATACTATACGAACTCCGCCGGCATTCCCTTTCAAAACCCTACTCGAGGCAGTTCGAAAGCTTTTATGCCTCACAAAGCGATAAGGACAGGCTTACCAAGCTTTTCGCACTTTTTGTGAAGCACAACAAAAATGTTAAGGATAAGCGAGAAGTGGCTGCTGCGTTCAAAAGGATAGTCGACAAGTCCCATCCTACCAAGAAAGAGCTTAATGCGGTAGCTGCAGCAATCTCCTTAAAAAAGAACTGACGGGAAAGCAACTACTTCTCCTGTGCTTTCTTCGTTTTTATTATCTTTACCTTCGCTGGTGTAATGAGTATCTTCTCGTCGTCGATCTTGGCTATGTCCCCATTGGTTTTGGCTATGTACTCCTTCAGCGAATCAACAACTTTGGTAAGGGTATTTGGCCTCTTCGCCATTTCAGAAATATTGAGCAGTATGATATTTTTCTTCTGCAACTCCTCTTCTATTAGTCCAACATCTTCCTCCTCTTTAAGGGCCACTGGCTTTACATAGAAATCTGCGGGCTCATTCATTATGTCTACGTTCTCCATTTCCGCAGAATTCATGTACTCTTCAATGTCGAGCTCTTTTGAGACTCCAAGGGTCTTTCCTAACTTGTCAAAAATTCCCATTTTTTCACCATTTTGCGCGCCGCCTTTGCGCTAATACTATCGTTGATTAGTTTTTTAACTCTTTCGTTGAAAAGCATTTGCGGAATTGCGCGCTATTGCCGTAAACCTGCAAGCGCTACTGCCCTGCATGGGTCGTAATTCCATAGTCATCCTTCAGCCTTTTCTGGGAGATGGGCGCAGGAGAACCATCTACAAGCAGTTCCTGCTTCTTATTTTTCGGGAATAGTATAAACTCCCTTATATTCTCTTCGTCTTTCATTATAGCGATCAGCCTGTCAAGCCCGAGTGCAATCCCTCCATGGGTAGGTGCCCCATATGAAAGCGCTTCCAGCATAAATCCAAAGCTTCTCTCTATACTTTCTTCCTGCATTCCTATCTTTTCGAACACTTTCTTCTGCAAATCAGGATCGTTTATTCTTATAGATCCGCCCCCTATCTCATATCCGTTTAATACTATATCATATTGCCTCCCAATTACCTGCGTTGGGTCGGTGTCGATGTATGTAGAAGTTTCATCTGTGGGCGCAGTGAAGGGGTTATGGGAAGGCTTAAGCTTGCCAGTCACCTCATCCTTTTCAAATAGAGGGAAGTTGTCTATCCAGGCGAATGCAAACCTGCTTTTGAAGCTCTTCAGCTTTGTGCCTACCTCCTTTCTTAACTTCCCTAACACGCTTAGCAGCAGGCTTTCGGACATGTCTGCGCCTACTACTACTATATCCCCATCCTTTGCCGAGAGCTTTTTGATGATGTTCGATTCCGCATTCTTAAGGCTTTCAGCTATGCTCTCTGGCACAGAGTGGATGCGCCCCCCTTTAATATAAATCCATGTTAGTCCTCCAAGCCCTAGCCTTTTTGCCTCTTCTATAAGCTTAAGTGCATCATTCTCTTTGAAGGCACCTTCTTTGCCATCGAACTTTGCGTCTATGCTGAATGCGTATGCCTTTCCCCCATGCGAAACTACTCTCTTGACAGTTTTATATTCTGATTCTTTGAGCTCCTCCGTTACTTCTATAAGCTCCATCTCAAAGCGGAGGTCTGGCTTGTCGCTGCCATACCTATGCATAGCCTCATAAAATCCGAGATGTGGGAACGGCACATCTATCTTTATATTGAGCATCTCCTTGAAAAGCTTCTGCATTAACTTTTCTATAAGCGATTGGATATAGCTTTCGTCCTTGAAAGAGACTTCCAAATCAACCTGGGTGAATTCGGGCTGCCTATCCTCTCTGGGGTCTTCGTCTCTAAAACAGCGCGCTATCTGGAAGTAATTGCCAAGGCCTCCGATCATTGCGAGCTGTTTGAATATCTGCGGGGATTGCGCGAGCGCGAAGAAAGAGCCTTTTTTTACTCTTGAAGGCACGAGGAAGGTCCTAGATCCTGTTTCATAAGTGTCCTTCATGAGTATTGGCGTTTCAGCCTCTATAAAATCATTGTCCCAGAAATACTTCCTTATAATCTTTGTAGCTTTATCTCTGAAAAGGATATTGCTAAGCATTTCCCTCCTCCGCAAATCGAGAAACCTATATTTGAGCCTTAGCTCTTCATCTGCTATGAACTTCTTCTTTTCGGTGAAGAGCTCGAACGGTGGGAGTTTTGATTTGCCGAGCAATTTAAGCTTCTCCACTTTGACCTCAATTTCACCTGTAGGATTCGATTTGTCAACAGTCTCTTCATCCCTCTTCTTTACCTCCCCTATTACTTCGATTGCGTATTCCTTGCCTATGCTGTTGCGCATCTCGCTTTCTTCCTCGAAGAGAAGCTGTGTGCTACCGTACCTATCTACAAGATCTACAAACAGCTTGTAGCCATGGTTCCTAATCAATCTGCACCAACCACAGAGCCTTACCTTTTTCCCTATGTGCTCTTTGCCCAATTCGCCGCAATTAGCAGTATAAGCATCCATGCTATCAAGTCGATATATTTTTAGGATAAAAATTTCTAGAGGCTTTATAGCTGAGGCAATGCAAAGCTAAATATCTTTTTGCGACCGCGACTTAGCCTTCCGCCACTACACATCATGGTAATATAGTATCTCTACAGGCGTGGGATACCTTGCTATCTCTCTTGCCTCTGCCCTCTTTATTTCTATATAAGTATTTATAAGGTCCTGTGTGAACACAGGGTTAAGGAATCCGTTGTCTGCTTCAAGCGCATCGAGCGCTGCGTCAAGGCTTTTTGGCAGCTCCTTTATACCTAGAGCTCTCCTTTCTGAAGGCGTCATATGGTAGATGTTTGCATTGGCTGGCTCGCCTGGGCTTGTCTTTTTATTTATACCATCAAGTGCAGCCATGAGTATGGCTGGAAATGCGAGGTATGGGTTTGCTGACGGATCCGGAGCCCTATACTCAATTCTTTTTGACCTCTCCTCTTTTACATAATATGATGGAATTCTTACTATAGCGCTTCTATTAGATCTGCTCCATGCGAGGTAGACAGGGGCTTCGTAGCCCGGTATAAGCCTATGGTAGCTGTTTACAGTAGGCGAGACTATTGCAGAAAGCGCTTCTGCATGCTCCAGCAGCCCTCCAATGGCGTACCTGCCTTTCTCGCTTATCTCAGCGTAAGAATCCTCAGGATCATAGATAATATTCTTTTTACCCTCCAAATCCCAAAGACTAAAGTTCACATGCATCCCGCTGCCATTATCTCCGTACATTGGCTTTGGTAGGAAAGTCGCTTTTGCGCCCATGTTGTATGCGACGTTCTTTGTCACGTATTTCAGCGTCTGCACCATATCAGCCGCGGCCGTAAGCTCCGCATACCTGAAGTTTATCTCGCTTTGCCCGGCAGTTGCTACCTCATGGTGCGTTGCCTCTATAATAAAACCAAAATCGTCCCTAAGTGTGCGTATTATCTCCTTCCTTATACTTCCTGTCCTATCGGCAGGCGAAACCGCGTAGTACGCCTTCTTTTCCTGCATGGCGCTGCCTTCTCCCCATGGAGCTTCAGATGACTCTATCTTATATCCTGTTCCAGAGCTTGGATTGGCCGCATCTATCCTTATATTGTCAAAAATAAAGAATTCAATTTCTGGACCAAAGTAACTTTTATACCCTATTTTTGCCTGGTATTTTTCTGCCCGATTCGCAACGGCCCTTGGATCTTTTTCAAACTCACCCTCTCCACGGCCTTTTCGTATATCGCACAACACCCTGTACGTGTCTTTTTCCCACGGAATCCTCCTCAGTGTTTTCATAACAGGCACAAGCACCATATCGCTCTCATTTATCTCAGCAAACCCATTGATGCTGCTGCCGTCGAGCTTTCCAAAACCGTTTCTTATTGCTTCTTCACTCTCTAGCTCCTTCCCTGTTACTGTGACTCCATGGAGCCTGCCTGTCAGATCCGTGAACTGCAGATCTACAAATCCAGTAACCCATTCTTTTTCAGCAGTCTTTTCGCTCATCTCCCCACCCTGTATGTTTGTGCTTTATCTAATATCCTTAAAATAGTTTCGTGCAAACTGCATTTAACGGCGCGCTTCTCTCATAATAATTAAGGAAGCCGAACCTCCCCATAAGGTTGCAACTCACAAAGCGAAAATACTCATAATAGCTATGGGAGGAACTATAGCTTCGGTCATCTCTGAGAGCGGCAGTCTCCCTCTGCAGATGGGAGAGTAAACACTGAGTGGGATAATGCGTGCTTTATCCGAGCAACTTCTTCGCGAGTTCCAGCACCGCCCTTGGGTTTGCGCCTATGCTTTTTGATACTTTGCCAACGATAGTGTTTATACTCTTTGGATTCTTTTTTATCTCTTCAACAATCCAGGGATTGTCCTTTACAAAGCGCTCTATTTCTTCGATTATCCTCTTTTCGCTTATCCCTTCTCCAACAGTGACGTTTTTGCCTTCTGCTATGGCTTTCAACTTCTCTTCATCAATGTCCACCCTCTTTTCAATAAGCTCCACTACTTTTGAGAAGGAATCTGGCCCCATTGCTACTTTATATTTCTTGAGCAGCTCCAGGGCTGCAATTATCTCTTGTATGCCATGCTTTTCGGCGCTGGCCTCCAAAAGCTCCAGAGAGTTCTTATCATAAGCTATAAGCTCTTTCAATGTTTTTTCGTTTGCATTATATCTTTGGGCATACTCTTTGGCTATCTTGCTTGCGTATACTGGTTTAATGAGTTCCACTGATGTGGAGTAGAACGTGAGATCGGGCTCGAAAATGTAGCCATATTCTTCATCTGTTTCCTTCTCCCTAGTGCGCTCCGTAGCCATGCGCTCCGGTATGTAGCTCCTTGTTTCTGTCTGCGGTTTCTCGCCGCGTTCAAGCATTTCGCCTTGTCTTTTTACCTCGTATCTCGCCGCATCTATCAAGTTTTTTATTCCGGTTATATTCTTGATCTCTACCCTCGGCCCTGAGAGGGAGATGTTAAGATCTGCTTTCATCTCCCTGTCTATTTCTATGCCGAAGTAGTAGAGTATGCTCCTAAGCTCAGCATAAAATTCGCGCAGTTCTTCCTCACTCGCAATGTCCGGCTCGGTGACTATTTCAAGGAGTGGTGTGCCGGATCTATTGAAGTCAAGCAGAGTGTAATCATCCTCCCTGTAAATCCTTGCAGGATCCTCTTCCAGCTGCACTCTTCGTATGCCTATTTTCTTATCGCTCAGCTCTATGTAACCTTCGTATCCCACAGGGTCATAAAGCTGCGATATCTGGTAGCTTTTCGGCAGGTCTGGATAAAAATAAACCTTTCTTACAAACCCTGTGCTGCTTTTTATCTTGCAATTAAGAGCAGACGCGACGCTAAGTCCAAGCCTAAGTGCTTCCTTGTTCAGCTTAGGCTTTGAGCCTGGCATACCCATGCATATTGGGCATATAGAAGTATTCGGCTCTTCTGCAAACGCTTTGCAGCTGCAGAAGAGTTTAGTTTTCGTAGGAAGCGCAACATGCACCTCTAATCCTATTTTCATAAAGACCCCAGATTATACGCGAATCTGTATCTAAAGCCCTTTTCCCAAGTTTCTGCCAGATCTAGTAGTCTATATTCTTCGTACGGTGCGCCTATCACCTGCGTGCCTACAGGAAGGCCGTTTTTGTAGTCCGTTGGGAAGGAGATATGTGGAAGGCCCGTAAGGTTTGCGGGTACAGTTAGCATGTCCACCATGTATGACTGAAGCGGGCTCAGCTCTTTTGCCTCGCTTAGCTTCGGAGGCAGCATTGGCATGGTCGGCAATATTATTCCCCCATCTTTTGCTATTCCGGAAAGCCTTTGGCCTATGCGCCTCCGTATCTGCAGTGCTTTGTAGTAATACCTTTCCCTTACGCTTGCGCTCCTGATATAGGTTCCGAGCACTATCCTCCTTTTCGCTTCTTCGCCGAACTTGTCCCTAGCTTCCGTAAAGAATTCGTTGTAGTCCTTCGAGAAATCCCCGAGCGAATTTCCATATTTGAAGCCTGTGTACTTGGCTAGGTTAGTAGATGCCTCAGCCATTGCTATTATATAGTAGACAGCTATTGAGCTCTCAAGCTCCTCAGCCTTCTTATTCTCTATTTCAAAACCCAGCCCCGAGAGCTTAGAAATAGTGTTCTCAAAACTGTCCCTTACATTCTCTTCAACATGCTCCAGCAGGTTCTCAAGGACGATTAGTTTTCTTATTGGATTTTGCGTCTCGCTCCCCTTCGGCATGTCTATGC
>JAVYYS010000006.1:0-20361 GCA_038876335.1 Candidatus Micrarchaeaceae archaeon
GCGCTCACATGTACGCCTTCCTTGCCAAGAAAATCTATAAGCTCCTCCAGGCTCATTTTGTCCTTGATGTTGTCGGCTCCGATCGGATTGTAAATCACTATTATCTGGCCTTTCAGGAAGTTTACGTACGCCTTTATCACAGGCTCAAGCAGCATGAGCCTGTACTGCAGCCTTGCTGCATGTGGCTGATCCTTTAGCTCAGCTTTGCTTACACCAGAAAACAGTACCCTCTTCACTATCCTGTAGGGCATGCGCACGCGGTTGCCGTTTTCGATGATGTACTCCTTCGAGAGGTCTATCTCCATTCCTTCCTCTTTCTTCAGCTCCTCGCTATAGCCCTGAGCCTTGGGCCCGCTCTCTCTTCTGTCCATTATAGCACCGCACTGTATTTTCAATCTCTTAGAGTTTGCTTCGTTTATTCTTCCTCTACCATTTCTATCGGCTTAGTTTGCGGCATGTCATTGAAGGTCTCGTTTATGAAGTTCGAGACACCTTTGCCGCCATTCACGTCAAGCGCGAAGAAGTCAGTCATCTGGCCGTAGGTTTTTCTGTAGATAGGCATGGAAGTTAATGCCTTTATGTCCCTAACATATTTGTCCTTTGGATAGCTCCAATCTGGATGCGTTCTTTGCCAGTCTTTCGCAGGTATGCTGTACTGCCTCTGTATCTTATCCCTATATACTTCAGGAAACACATTGAAGGTGCAGAAAGGCAGCACTTCGCCGTCCGGCATTGCATAGTGTATGTCGCACTTTTCTACTCTGTGAATGTCGTAAGTGTATTCATCTTGGAAGTGCATCATGCCCAGGAATATAGACCTCATGTGAAACTTGCCGAGCGTTGAGAAGTCGTGCTTTAGTATTACCGAGGTGAGCAACTTTGTGAAGTTCACTGACTTCGGCTGCTTTGCTTTATCTATGAACTTGCTCATGCCAAGCACAGTCTTAAGCGCTATGGCTTTTCTTGCAAGCGGACCCTTGCCTTCCAATTCGCTTATGCCCTGCTGTAGGTGCTCCATTAGCCCGGCTGCATCTATGAACTCCGTTATAGGCACTATCTTGTTGTCGCTATCTAGGAAGAGGTATGTTCCTGCTCCGCATGCGAAGTGTATAGACATGTCATAACCATACTTCCCGGTAAGTGCTTCTATGAACTTGTTTATTCCACCTATGTAAGGCACTGAGAACCAATGCTCCTTCCTTATTACGCCGTGCGTCTGCTCTTCAATCTGCTTGATCGCCCCCGGTATGGTTATCCTCTGCGACTCGCGGAGCCTTGTGGGCATGCGCCCTACCAGCGAAACCGGCTGGAAGTTAACAGATCTTACTATGTCAGCGTTGTTCAGGGCGAAGTTTATCATAGCGCCCAGTTCGTGGTCGTTTATGCCCCTTATTACTGTAGGTACAAGCACTATACCTATTCCGGCTTTTCTTGCTGCCTCAAGAGTTAGCGGTACCTCCCAGTGGTTCTTTGGGTTTGCGCGAGCGCTTACTCCGTCAAAGCTCATGTAGAGCGTGCTGACTCCAGCATACCTTAGCTTTACCGCGAGATCAGGATTCAATCCAAGATTTATGCCTGTTGTATTGAGCTGGATTTGATCAAAGCCTTCTTCTTTCGCGGCCTTGATTATCTCTATTATCTTTGGGTGCATTGTAGGCTCCCCGCCTGTTATCTGTATTGCATTGGCGGGAATCGGCTTCTGATTCTTAAGGTTTCTGAACATCTTCCTTAGTTCCTCAACGCTTGGCTCATAGATTGGCTCTCCTTCCTTTGCGTAGAAGAAGCAGTACCAGCAGCTAAGATGGCACCTATTTGTTACTACTACATTGGCAAGGCCGGTATGAGATTTATGCCTTTCGCACATTCCACAATCGAACGGGCAGTTCACGCCCTTATTCTCTGAAACTACATTTGGATTGTCAAAGCCCCTGCCAAAATAGTTGTAGCCGCGCATCTTCATGTACATGTCATAGTCCTCCCAGTATTTCTCCACAGTCCAACCATGCTCTGGGCAGAGCTTCCTTATCATTACATTATCCCCATCCTTATATATTGTGCCTGGTATTACTAGCTTACACTCGGGGCAGACGGTCATGGTCTTCTCTATTATAGGCATCTGCTCTATCTCCTCCATGGTACGGTGATATGGGGCAAGTATAGGGCTTATCTTTCCGCTCGCATCTTCCTTAATCTCTGGCCTCTTGTTGTTTATATTAGATACAATCGTATCCTTGCCAAACTCTTCAGTGTTCTCACCTACCTGAAGCTGCGCTTCCTGAGCAGCAGCACCCGTACTATTTACATCCATATATTACACCTAAATCAGCATTTCAGGAGTTTGGAAAGTATTTAAATACTATCGGTGCAGAATTTTACCTTTCTTCAAAGATTGCAGAGGAAATAGAAGGAAACGAGCTTAAGTAATCTCCAACTTTACTATTCTTCACTCTCCGCAAATGACATAAAAGCCCTTTATACTGAAGGCATAGGAGGAGCGCCAATCGACCTGCAGAGCCTTATTGGCTGGTGGCCCCTCAACGGCAACGCCAACGACTACTCTGGCAATGATGCTATCTTGAAAGCTCCTTAAGGAGCTTTTCAAGAGGAAGAGCGTTGATCACCTTCTCCTTCTGCAGCCAACCCCTTCTCGCTGTGCCTACTCCGTACCTCATGAACTGGAGGTGCGATGTCCTATGCGAATCAGTGCCGATTGAGAATCTTATTTTGTACTTCGACGCAAGCATTATGTTGGTGTCGTTAAGGTCAAGCCTGTTTGGAAATGAGTTTATCTCCATTGCAACTCCGTTCCTCTCCGCGGCCTCTAGCACCTTCTCAAGGTTTAAGGGATATGCGTCTCTGCCGTTTATGAGCCTGCCTGTCGGATGGGCAAGTATGTTTATGCAGCCTGTATCCAGGGCCTTTATTATGCGGTTTGTCATTTCCTCTTCGCTCATATTGAAAGAGGAATGCACTGCGCCCAGTACGCAGTCCATTTCCTTTAGCAGGCTTTTGTCCAAATCTAGAGAGCCGTCCTTCAGGATGTCCATTTCTGCGCCTTTTAGTATTCTGATTTTTCCTTCGAGCTTATCATTCAGCCTATCTACTTTCTTGAAAAACTCGCGGAACTGCTGCTCGTCCATGCCACGCGCAACCTTCAGGCTTTTCGTATGGTTTGTAGTTGCAATGTACTCGCGCTTTAGCGCGATTGCAGCTTCCGCCATTTCCTCCATAGTATTAGCTCCGTCGGTCTCCTTTGTGTGCGTATGCAGGTCTCCTCTTATATCTCCAAGCTCCACGAGCCTTGGGATTTTATGCTCCAGCGCGAGCTCTACCTCGCCCCTGTCCTCTCGCATCTCTGGAGGCATGTACTGCATTCCAAGCTTCTCATATATGCTTTCCTCTCCGGATACTGGTATTATCTTTCCCTTTTTATCAAAAAGGCCGTATTCGTTGAGTTTGTACCCTTTCTTTATCGCAATTTTCCTTACTTTTATATTGTGCTGCTTGCTGCCTGTAAAATACTGCAAGGCTGCGCCGAAGCTCTGCGGCTCTATGACGCGGAGGTCACAACTTGTACCGATCTTCAGCCAAACTGTGGTCTTTGTGTCGCCCTTCACTAGCAAGCGGTCAACATCGTCAAGGGCCGAGAAGTAATCCATCACCTTAATGCCGTTGTTGGAAAGCGCAAGTATGTCTATGTCGCCTATCGTCTCGCGCATCCTGCGCGTAGATCCCGAGATTATCGCCTTCTCTACCAGTCCACTCTCAAGTATTTTTTTTACTATTGACTCTGCGACAGGCAGCGCTTCTCCAAGCAGCATTCTGCCCTTGCTCGAATTCAACAGCTCTATTCCTGCCTTAAGCTGCTCTTCACTTTTTTCTCCGAATCTTGGCAGGTCGCGTATTTTGTGGTCAGCTATAGCCTTCTTAAGATCCTCTATGTTCTTAACTCCGAGGGATCTGTAAAGCGTGACTATCTTTTTGGCGCCCATCCCTTCTATCTCGAGCAGAGATTTGAAATCTATAGGATACCTCTTTTTCAAATCCTCATATTTCTTTATTTTGCCTGTGAGCAGATACTCTTCTATCCTTTCGGCAAGGCCTTTGCCAACTCCTGGAAGCTTCATAAGGGCTTCCTTGCCGCCTTTGGCGTATATATCTTCTATGGGCTCCTGCATGGTAGAGATTGTTAGCGCCGCCTTCTGGTAAGCGTTTACCTCGAATCTGGAGCTGGGGGTTTCCTCTATGCTCAGCATCGCAGCAATTTCATTGAATATATCAGCAACCATCTTGTTTTTCATGAAACCGCGCTAATTTTGAACTTTAAATAGTTATTTTATCTCTTTCTAATCAATCTATTTATGGGTATATATGCCTGAAGAGCACGGAGATGGGGAAGAAAGAAAATACAGTAAACTTTATCTCTTGGTAATAGAAAGGTACAAGGATTACATAGAGCAGAAGGAAAGCCTTTCAGTTGCAGAGCTTCCAACACTTGTAACTCCAAATGATGAACTGGTGCTCAAGAAAGTCAACGAGATAAAGGCAAGGTTTACTAACTATTCCTATGAATCTAATTTTTACGATGCTAGTATGATGGTGTTTGATTTTGTGAAAAACAGCATAGAGAATGTGGTGCTGCCAGTGCAATTCTGGCTCACCCCAAGGGAAACCATGAGCTTTGGAATGGGTGACGAAGTAGATAAGAATATACTGATGTGTAGCATGCTAATAGCACTGGGCAACCCCTCAGCTAAAGTGCTCATGAATATAAAGGACAACAACAGGAAGACATTTGTCTATTTCGAATTCGGAGGGGAGGTATACATGCTCGACAATGAAAATGGAGTAAAGAAGTTTAAAAATTCAGAAGAGCTTATAAGCTCACTTAGTGGTGGAGAAGATACGGTGTTATACGAGTTCAACAATAGGACATACCGCGATATCGTGTAGGGTCTTATCTAAGCAACTTCGCCTTTTGGAGCCTAAACACTTTTCTGTGCTGCCTCTTTAGCCTCGAGGCTTTCTGCTTCCTATATTTCTTTCCTATTTTCCTGTTTGATTTTGGTATATTTTTCTGCATATGAATCACGGCAAAACCAGAGCAGTTTACACATGCTTTTTCTTGAGGGTGACCTCGAGCACACCATTATTGTACTTGTACGCATAATTGCTTTGATCTACATCGCTGCGCAGCTCCATCACCTTATGGTAAGACCTGCCAACGCTTGCAGCTGCAATATCAAGTTTTTTACCTTCAAAAGACAGCCTTATATCTTTTTCTTCAACACCAGGCATCTCAGCGATTACAGTAATTTCATCTCCTCTATCTATGACATCGACAAGGGGCTCGCGGTTTTCAGAAAGGGTAACGCGTTCGCTTTTCGCTTCTATATTACCGAACCTCTCAATCGCGGGTGCGCCGCCTGCGCCTATTTTTATGTTAAAGCTGAATACCAGCGGTTGATTGAGGGCACCGCTACTCGCAAGCTGCCTGTTGGTTTCCTCTAGGAACTTGTTTAGGAACCTGTTTATATCATTCAGGTCTTTTGCATCAATTCCTGCCTGGTCATCCTGTTTTTTTCGTGCCATTGAAATCAGGCAATTTTATTGATTATTAAGTATAAAATACTTCTGCTTGCACAGATAGGAATCAACTACTTCTTTTACTTAAACCATCGGCTTATACCTGCTTGGCTGCCTTCGGCTCTGCTCGCTATTAGCTTGTCTACGAATTTGCTTATTCTTTCTTCGCTGAAACTGTGCTCTACGCACATAAAATGGATGATAGAATCCTTTTCTGGCATCGCTGTTGAGCGCAACAGGTCATTTTCGGGCTCCTCTACTTCAGGTTTTGTAAATAGGTCCTCGACCATATGTACGTCAGTATCAAATACGTGGCCGTTCTTTTCAGTCACACGCTTTATTACATCATCGATGGACTTTGATTCTTTCACTATATTGAGGGCAGTTTTTGGACCTATGCCTCTTATACCTTCATTAAAATCTGTGCCAAGCATTATTCCTATCCAAACCAGCTGCTTTAGGCTTATATTGAGAGAACGGAGTGTTTCATTGAGCGAGATCTTCTCAGGCTCCACATTAATATAGATGTTTTTCCTTGGAAGTTTCCTCTTTCCACTTATCGCAAGATTCCGCACAACTACTGGAGCGCCGAAAAGCAGGGTATCATAATCTTGGCTTACAACTGCATACGCCATGCCAATGCGGCAGAGGTAGCTTGCTTCTGCTTCGCCTTCGCTGGGCGCAGTCATGTATGGGATACCCATCAGCGAGAGTAGCTGCTTCGAGCTTTCTACTATGCTTTTGTTTATCCGTGTGCTAGCCTGCGCATGCATGCGCGCATCCTCCAGCCGACCTTCGGCCATTGCACGCGCCCATTCCTGCTTTGCCTCTTCCCTTCTCTTCATCCTGGCATTTATTGTCTTTTGCTTTAGCAGAGAAGGTATGCCATCAAAAACAAATAGGGGCTTTATGCCTTTGCTAACAAACTCTATCGTTCTGTAAAATAGTCCAGAAAGATGGCTTGTCACGTTGCCATTGTCGTCCAGCAGCGGAGTTCCGTCAGGCTGCCTTATTATGGAAAGAAACTGGTAAATTGCATTGTACGCATCTATGGCAATAACTTTGCCTGAAAGGCTCTCCAGTTCGAGCCTTTCGCGGACGACCAGCTTACTCAAATCTACTGACACGCATTACCAACCGCTGTTTCTTTCAGCCTTTTTTTACAAAGTCGCCTATACTGGCCTTCTCGGATTTGCCTTTGGGTTGCGAAAGTCGCTCCTCCACTTCTTGGACTGTTAGTTTTATGTTCAGGAATTTCTCAAGCTTCCTAACCAGCTCCTGAGGTGGAAGCGTCTTCTGCTGCTCTATCCTAAGCATGTGCGATTCCTTCTCATTGAGCATCTCCGCAAGCACAGGAAGCGAAATACCGAGCTTTTCCCTTGCAGCTTTTATTTTTTCTCCATAATTCTCAGCTATTTCTGGCTCCTTTAAAGAAGGTTTAGCATATCCTGGTCCTGGCACGTCGCGCGATGGCCTCTGCGGATTACGAAGCACCTTCTTGCCTTTTGCACATGCGGCGCAAACTCCAAGCTCAACCCCATCAATCTCTATTACATATATGCTATCTGTCTTCTTGCCGCACAGTTCACATTCTTCCATTCCATCCCCAGAAATATTTGGTAGGAAAAATATTTAGCAATTGATGTGAAAAAAGAAGGGGGTGAACTGCCCCGCCTTTGTGGACTGTGCTTCGCCACATCCGCAACTTTGGGGCTTCTCGCTTCAACGGCAATGCTTGCTTCCGCATGCGGAATGCTTTTTATGCATTCGAGCATGCTACTTGCAGAGGCATAATCCTCCACGAGCGTCTCGCCTAGGTTCCCTAGGCAAAGCCCTTCTTGCTTTATCTTATTTGCAACGCCTTCCTGTATGCCTTTTTCTTATATTCTGCTGTTCTTTTCTGCGTTGGGCATGCTGCCCTATTTTACGCAATTACTTTTATATTTATCGCAGGCTATTTTTATATGTATTTTGCGCGCTTTCATCCCCTCGCCAAGTCAGGGTGACTTCCCGCTCGCCGGGTTAAAATGCTTGGGTGTGCAAATAATAACAACGGCAGCAATGTAAAGGTACTCAGCTCCTATGCTAATCCGGGGAATTGTGCCGCAGCGATTGTTGGTTTTCATGGCGACCGCAAAAAAGGTTGACTGGACTAGAATATACGCTGTAGTTGCAATAGCGCTCGCATTTATAGTGCTGCTTTACTACTCGCCAATCGGAGTAGTTAGCAAATGGTTTCTCGGAATAGCAGGCATGTTCTTTTTCGGAGCGGTTCTGCAGAAGATGGGCTCGTTTAGCGGAGGATTTGGGTTGTACATGGTAGGTGGCAGGCGAGGCATAAAGAGCATAGACAAGATATCGAAGAAAGGCGGCAGTTTCTGGGAAAACATGGCACTCTTCGGGCTTGTACTAGGATTTGGGATATTCTCCTACTTTTTCGTTAGGAACAATAAGAGGCTTTTCGTATTCGGGCTTGCCGCGCTGCTGCTTATGATGCTTTTCGTGCTGCCTTACCTCAGTTACGGAGTACAGTTCCTCAACCTTCCGCAAATAAGCGCAGAGACCTCCACAACCCCATCAGGCGTTTCCGCTACCGGCCCAAGCTTATTTTCTTACATAACATATGCGGTTACAATGGTAACAGGCTTCTCAGGTTTCACCTTCCTTCTTATATGGTATAACGCTGGACTTATACTCTCAGCAACGTACACTGTACTGACAAGCGCACTACAAGGGCATGCGCAAATCGCACCGCTCGCGAACCAGATACCAGGAGTTGCACCGGTCATACCTGGAATAGATATACCTCTTGTAGCAGGAATAATATCACTGGCACTACTGCTTATAACACATGAGTTCTCGCACGGAATACTTGCAAGGAAAGCGAAGGTGAGGCTAAAATCTATAGGCTTTCTTTTGTTCGGAGTCATACCTATAGGCGCATTTGTAGAACCTGACGAAAAAGAGGTATCAAAACTTGGCAAGATACCACAGACCAAGATATTTGCGGCTGGGATAGCATCAAACTTTGTCGCAACGCTGGTGTTTTTCGCGTTGATGGTGCCGATGGTGCTCTTTGTGATTCCCAATCTATACCATACTAGCGTGCTAGTTGAAGGCACGTACGCAGGCTATCCGGCAAACGGCATACTAAAGCCAGGCATGCAGATACAGGACTGGAACGGATACCAAATAAAGAATCTGAGCAGCTTCTCTGTAGCTGCGGCAAACGATAGGCCGGGCTCCATCGTAAGAGTTGTAACAAATGAGGGGGCGTACAACTTCACTGCGATAGCCTCAAGCAGCAACGCCACAAGGGGGCTTATAGGGGTAGAGGTCTACCAAAAGAGCGTACCTATAAACGACAACGCATCCACGCGCGCCGCACTTTTTATCTACTCTATTATAGCGCTCTCTTTCATGCTTAACTTCCTGGTCGCGGTAGTAAATCTGCTTCCAATACCTGGCTTTGATGGCTGGCGCATATATAAAACAAATTTCAAGCATGACTATGCAATAAAGGCGCTGGTGTGGCTTCTAATCATAGGCTTGCTGCTCAATGCATTGCCATGGATTCCAATACTTGCTAGATAGGAAAACGGCTTTATCTTTTGCTAGAGCACTTTATAAGATTCAAATGAACTACAAAGAGAGGCTTGCAAGAATAGAGATGCTACACAAGGTCTTGCTGGACAATCTCAAGAGGCATGAGGAGAAGAATGCGCGGGAAGGCTTCAGCATAGAGCAATTCGAACAAGCTTATGAGGAGATGGAGGGGTACGCCTTAGTGTTTAAAAAGGTGCGCTGAACGCTAGGTATGCCTTATGGCAAGGCGCCGCAACATCCCCACAGTGCCGAAGCTTATCGTAGATCCGTATCCAACAGCTATGGCTTCCATAGAGTCTACAGAAACATGCTTAAAAATAGGGGAAAGCATCTCTCCGCTTGGTTCTATATTGACAGAGGTGCCTGGGGAGTAATAGCTCATTGCTGGCAGCACTATTAGCTTTCTTCCTTTGTAACTGCCAATCAAAAATGATTTTATCTTCTCTGCTTTTCCTACAGGGGTGTAAATCGATATGGCAGGATGCTCATGGCCCATTATGATTGTCTTTATTCCCCGATCCAAACCTCGCGGCATCTCTTCACCATGAAAAAATAGATAGCTGCCTTCTGCATGTTGTTGCCTGTACACCCTAAATTTAAACGCCTTCTTGTACCTTTCAACAAAATTATCATGGTTCCCTTTTATTAGAGTAAGCTGCAGCCCAATTTCTGAAACAAAGTTTATGAATTCGTAAAGTTCGTTGAATTCCTCAACGTCTACTCCAGAAAACTCATTCTTTATGTCTCCATCTACTAGCAATCTCTTAGCAGCCACTGCTTGCAGCGCCTGCTCCAAAGACGACTTTATGCTCTTTAGATTTGCCTTAGGAAGAAATAAGCCATTATTTGACATAACCCCCTCATAGCCTAGATGCAAGTCGGCGCAGACAAGCATTTTCAAGCTTCTCACATACAAGATTGGAAGCCCTTCAATCATGAGCAGGTCCTTTCCTATGTTCAATCACGCACCTTTCTTTTTGCGCGGGCTTTTCGCTTTTGCCCTCCGCCTATTTTTTTAATGACCATTTTGTGAAGATATTGAAGGTATTTCTGCTTGCCCTTCAGGGAAAGCACGTCTGCCTCCCCAAAAGTCAGGAGTATGTGTGCGAAAGGCGACGGCACGCTGGTTTTTATGAATTTGTACTTCACACTACCTTCCCTAAGCCGCTTTAGCACCTCCTCCGTCCTATCAAGATCCATCATGTCATACAGTATCTCGCGGTAAGTCTCGCTCACAACTGGAAAGTTGGGGTCTATTGCCTCGGCTGCTGCCAAAAGCATTTGGGAGTTAACCTGTTGCCTGCCTATTGGGATGTTCCAACCCTTGTAGTTTCGCAGTACCATAAAGCTTCTTGCTGCTACCTGCCTAAACTTTCTTTTCATTGTTTCAGTACGTCTGATATTTGCCTTGAGGGTCTCGAGTATGCTGCTTGAGGCAAGCTTGCGCACTATTGAGCTTATCTCATTTTCAGATATGTGAGAATCGGCTTCGAGGGCGAGAACAAAGCCGTTATCTGAAACAGTAATACCGATCTCTTCGTTCAGAAGGTCGCTTATGCGTATCGCAAACAGCCGTGAAAGCGCATCGTTTACCCTTCTACCGTATAGTGAATGGAAGATAATATATCTGCTGTCATTATATGGGTCGAACGTCTCTTCTATCAGTAGCAACTTATCATTAGGCACATTCCCAGCAAAAAGGTATTGCTCAGCGAAGTACTTGTATATAGCTTCCTTGGCCTTGGAGTTTATCGGAAGGGATGAAAGCATCGCGTCTACTTCCTTAGGGAGCTTGTGCATACTCAGTGCTGCGCTGCTGTGCTTCAAATTGCCTGCGCTTGCCCGCAACGATTTCAAAATTACATCCCCAAACTCTCTCCTAAAACGCCCTATTCTTTCTGCAAGCTCGAAGCTTAAAGGCAAGCGCTCCGAGTACCATGGGGGTATGGTAGGTACTTTCGCGTCTGCTGGTGAGACATAGCACCTCATATTGCGTGAATACTCGAACTTGTAGAGCTTCCCTCCTAGCGCAAAGATGTCTCCTGGCTTTAACCTTGTCATAAACTCTTCCTCTATGTTGCCTATCCATTTTTTTCCCAAGGTGAAAACCCCGATTGAAACATTGTCTGGGATTGTGCCTACGTTAAGCATGTATATGATCTTGGCGTATTTGCCCCTCCTTCCAAATGCTTTTTCACTTTCATCATACCATATCTTGCCATAGACCCTCCTGCTTTCAAGCCCCACATAATGTCCAGCAAGATAGTCTAGGAGCTGGAGGAACTCCGCTTTTGGAAGGTCATGGTATGCGTACGCCTTCCTAACCACTGCAAGCGCATCTTCTACATTCCATTTCTTGTTCAGGGACATGCCAACAATATGCTGCGCCAGCACGTCAAGAGGGTGCTTTGGCACAGTGAAAGAGTCGAGTTCCTTCTTCATCGCTGAATCAAGCATGATTGCGCATTCTATCAAATCGTCCCGGTTTGTCACTATCATCTCGCCCTTTGCAACTGACCGGAATGAATGGCCAGCGCGGCCTATCCTCTGCACCGCACGCGTTATGCTCTTTGGGGAACCTAGCTGCACGACATTGTCTATAGACCCTATGTCAACCCCGAGCTCGAGACTTGTTGATGTAACCGCACATTTAAGAGAGCCGAGTTTCAGCAATTCCTCTACTTCAAACCTATGCTCTCTGGAGAGGGAGCCGTGGTGCGCCGCTATATCGTCATCGGAGTATTTGAACCTTTTCTTAAGGTTGAATACTACCCTCTCGGTCCCACTTCTCGTATTCGTAAATACAAGCGTGGTTTTGCTGCTCCTTATTACCTTATCTATTTCAGAGTAAATAGCGTTTTCTATCTTCGAATCTTCGGTATAGATCATGTCACTAACAGGACTTATCACTTTTGCCTCGAACCTCTTACTCCATGACGCGTCTACAACAGTACACTGGCGCAATTCGTTGCCATCCCTGTATCCTACAAGGAATTTTGCGGCCTCATCGAGAGGATAGAGGGTGGCGCCCATCCCAATCCTTTGAAAATCGCGGCCAGTTAGCTCTGCAAGCCTCTCAAGTGAAAGGGAGAGGTGCACACCGCGCTTATTGTTTGCGAGCTCATGCAACTCATCTATTATTACATATTTGAGTTCGCTTAGATGCTCCATGAATTTGTCTGAATTTAATATTATCGAAATACTTTCTGGAGTCGTTATTAGTATATTAGGCGGGTGCACAAGCATGCGATTCCTCTCATTCTGAGGCGTGTCCCCAGTCCTTACTGCAATCGAGACCTTGCGTATATTTTCCTTTATTATGTCGCGTTTTTTATCGACTCTTATACTTTCGTATATTTCATCAAGCGGCTTGGCCAGATTCTTGTAAACATCGTTGTTGAGCGCGCGCAAAGGGGAGATGTAAATGCAGTATACCTTTTCCTTAAGATTGCCAGATAGTGAAGCGTTGAACAGGTCACTTATTATTGAGAGGAAAGAGCTGAGCGTCTTGCCGCTTCCTGTCGGTGCGGTTATTAGCACATTCTTGCCTTCGCTTATCAGCTTGAATGCAAACTTCTGGGGAGGAGTTAGCTCGTTGAAGTTCTTCGTGAACCAGTCGCGCACATAGCTATTCAGAGACCCCAAGCTTTCCTCGTCGCTGAATGGTTTACTTAAAGTTTCTATCATGCAGCCACTTTACCAATTTTTCCCGCTAGGCGAACGCTTTTTGCGCGCCTCTGTCGTGCCAGCCGCACTTAGAAATAGGAATCAAACATCTAAATAAGATCGCAGAAAGTACATAGCAATGCTGGTAAAGCATTGCCAAAATTTAAGCACAGAAGCTTTATTTATATATCGACTGGTACTTCATTCCAGAGTCGTCTATTATCGTTATGCATTCTCCCTCGCATTCTATCAGGCACGCTTGGCATAGAATGCATGCTTCGCCGTTTACCGCTACCGATTTCTCCTTGTAATGGTTATGACCGTCGTTGACTCCACTCCATTTCTGGAATATGGCTGGGTCGTTCTGACCTTTCCACTGCGCTTCTGGAGGGGCTTTGTCAGCGTTTATCTTTTCAACCGCTGAATCTATGGGCACCATTTCAAAAACACTTACAGGGCACACATCGTGACAGTGCGAACACCCAGTGCATTTTGGCTTGTCTACATACACTTCCATAATCCTCAACTTTTGATCTATGCGTGTTGAATTGAACGTAAATTTCTTTATATCTTTGTAGCCGCCGTCTTTCTTTTGCTATATGTTCTGCATACCATACCCTATGCATTACTTCTTGGCTCAGCCTTCCTGAAGGTTCTTCATCTTAAGCATGTTCTGCATAGCGTCGACGACAGCCATGAGGGTATTGTACCTAGCCTTGGTGTGGCCTCTTGCAGAGCTCCATACATCCTTTACACCTGCAAGCACCATCATCTTCTTTATTGGGCTGCTCGCCACCACGCCTGTGCCTCTGGGTGCAGGCTTTAGCGTAACTTGCACTCCGCCGCACCTGCCACTCACCGCAAAAGGCAGGCTGTGCTGCGTGCCACACGTGCACTGCCAAGAACCACAACCTAACATTATTGGAATAACGTTTCTCTTGGCATCTTTTATGGCGCTTTCAATAGCAGCCTTAACTTCAGCGTCCTTGCCTGAGCCTACCCCCACATGGCCATTCCCGTCTCCGATTATTGCCGTAACCCTAAACTTCTGCTTCCTGTTGTTCTTAGTCATCCTTTGCACGCTTTCTATCTCTATCACTTCGCTCTTGATATTTGGAAGTAGTGCGTCTACTATTTCTGTTTCCTCTATCTTCTTGCCTTGGTGGAATATCTGCTCTATTGAGCTTACTTCATGCGCCTTTACCTTTTTGCCCAGCTCTGTAAGTGGAACCCAGGCCTCTACATCGAACGGGGGGCTCTGCTCTGCTTCTTTCCTTTTTTTGTCCAACAAATCACTTCTCTGTTATCCGTTTTTTGACCTCTTCAAAGACCTCTGCAATTCTTGATACATCGAAGTTCGATTTTGTATACATTGAAAATTGCGTGCTAGGCTGCTTTATGGTCTTTGCATAAGCGCTTATATGCGCCCCTGAAATCCTGCCAGCATCTACCTCAAATGAGCCCGCAATCTTCATACCATTGTCGATGCAGCCTTTTGCAGCCGAAAACACTACAGATGACTTTATGGGCTTGTACAAGCCTATGTCAAGTATGCAATTTCCTAAGCCAAAGCCCTTTGACTTCTGTGCAAGAAGGAAACCTGTAAGATAAGCTGTTGGCATATTAGCTCGCGGCTCCCAGCCTAAAGCCTTCAATTCAGAAGAGTGCGCCGAGGCCACAATAATGTCACCATGAGGGGCGAATCTTGCAACTTGGACGATTATGCTGCGGTTTCCCTTTCTTACCACTACGCGATCCAAGCCGCTCTTGAGCAATGAGATCCTGCGCTTGTAATTAGTGAGAGCCTCTCTCCTTCTCTTCTTTATGAACCTTATCATTTTACCATCCAACTTTACATGTGACGGAGCTTTTCAAACTTAGCATCGTCTATAGTTATGCCTATACTCCTTATATGATGGAGCAAGGTGACCTTGCTTGAGAAAGTTCCGCCTTTTACTAACGAATACAGCTTCCTGAATGTTTGGTTATCTATTGTGTTGTCGTGCTTGAGGGCCTTGAGTATGCGCCTCTGCCCCCTTACTTTCTTGGCATATGTTTCGCCGGCCCTTGCCTTGAAAGTTCCGCGCTTTCTGCCTGGCCCACGCGACCTGCCCTCGCTTCTCTTCTCCTGCAGTAGCTTTCCGTAGATGCTAATGTTCTTTTTCTTTTTGATTGCATAAATATTTCCCTTCTTTATCATATCGCGGACATCCTCCTTTGTAAGCGCCTTCTTTGCGTCGGCAAGTGCGGACGGCTTTATTCTTATTGCACTCTCGCCCCTATTCATTATATATGAAGCTGCGCGCCTTACAAATTTTATGCTCATTTAAATGCACCATTAGTAACGTTGAAACCCTGTGAGATCGCCGAAGAAGTGAGCTCTATCCTTTTTTTCCTTCCCATGGAGCTGGAAAGTGTTATATCTATAGCATTGCTGCTATTTGAAGTCATCGCTGAGCGTAGCTCAGCCATATTATGCACTACGACGATTCTTTTCCCGTTTGCGCGCATACCAATTACCGAATCTGGATTCTTATACCCTACTGTAGGCTCGCCTCCGGCAAATGCTTTCTTTATCCTCTTTTTGTTGTCGGCGCCGCGCTGCTTCCTCCATCTAGGTTTAACACGGCTCCTGCTTTTTGCACCGTAGTTAGGCACGTTGAATTTAGGGTGCTTCTTTTTCACAATCTTTGCCATCTTTATCCTCTTTACCAATTTGTTTTGATTGAATAAATACTTATCCCATATCTTATTCTATTGAATAATATACACCATCTTGGAATACACGGTCGTCTTTGTTAACAATTTTGCATGCCTGGCGTATATTGGCCGCGGTCTGCGATACATCATCCAGCCTTGTCCCATATACGCGCACGCTCTTGTCCTTTATTTCTACTTTTGTCGAACCCACTATTTTTGCGCTTCTGGGCTTTCTCTCTCCAAAAAGGTTCTTTATAGTGAATCTCCCATCTTTAACTTCAACAGTTACCGGGAAATGCAGGAATACGGTTTCCATATTAATCTCAAAGTAATTGCTAACTCCTTTGATATCATTTTCAAGCTCTTTTGAAAACGCATTAACAGTAAGGTTTGATTTTTTAGCAAGGGACTTTTTGTCCGACGAGGCAATGCGAATCCTCCCGTTTTGCATAGTTATTAAAAGCAAAGAGCTGTTGAATTTCCTCACGTTGGAACCAAGTGGGCCCTTCACAGTTACCATCCCATCTCCAATCTCAACATCGATTCCTGCAGGCACCTCAAGTTCTTTAGCTGTACCTGCCGGCCTTGCGCTAAGCGCCGCTATGCGCGATGGCTGAATCGACTCATTTGCATGTTCTGAGACTTCCATAACAACCATTCATTTCTATTGTTTTGGCTGGCCAAGCAACAAACTAAACACATTGAGCTACAACCTAATAGACGTAAGCCACAAGCCTGCCGCCTATGTTTCTCTCCTTAATCTCTCTGCCTGAGAGAAGGCCTTCGGAAGTTGAATATATTAGCATTCCGAAGTCTTTGCTAGGGATGTAAGTTGATTCGTACTTCAGCAACTCACTCTTGCGCACAGGGTATCTTGGCTTAACCACTCCTATATCATTTATCTTGTTGGCAAGGTTTACCTTTATCACCCTCCTGCCTTGGGAGCTCTGCTCCTCAAAAGACCTTATGTAACCCTCGCGCTGCAGTATCGAAAGCAGTGATTTGATTAGCCTTGTTGAGGCGATAGTGCAGCTCCCCCTGCCTATCCTTTCATTGGTTTTTATCTTATTAAGCGCATCTGCAAGCGTGTCTACCATACCATTACCCATATTTCTTGAAGCCGAGGTCAGAGGCAACCTCCCTGAAACACCTTCTGCATATGTAGAGTCCGTGCGCCCTTATAAGGCCGCGCGACGTTCCACAAATTCTGCACCTTCTTATGCCTTTGCCTTTGAATCTTTCTTCATTTTTGACCTTCATTAATATCATTCCACGCTAACGTTGAAGTTTTCATACAGGAAGGGGATTATCTCCTCCCGTGGTACCAACCTATGGCGCTTAGACTCAATGCTTCTTAATCTTTTTCTTGCAGCAACGCGGGCACCGCGTCTTGCAAATGAGATATTTACGTTCATACCCATCATTCCGAGTTTAGGATCATATTTGAGGCCATCTACATCTATATATTCTTTTATGCCAAAGTTAACTGCGTTATCGACAACCTGTTTTCTGGAGAGTTTATTGTCAACTGCGCTGAAGAGTCTCTTGAGCACCTCAGTCGCCGCCGCTCCGCGCAATGATACAAAAGCGCCAATCTTCTGGCCTTTTGCAATCTTGAATTCTGGTAGCCTGCGCCGCGAAATCGCAGAGGCGGGCTTTGCTCCGGTAAGCTTTTGAAGAAGCAGAAGCGCATTAGATTGCTTCTGCTCGTCATTGCCTGTGCCGATATTCACCACAACCTTGCTTACTTTTATTTTAAGCATGGCGTTACTGCGCGGTTGCGCGGTTGCACTCTGAGAAACCGACGCATTATTCGAAACGCCCTCTTCTTTCATATCATCAAACCGTTCAATAAAATTTAACTATACTACCATTACGCTGCTCATAAGCGTATCAAATGTCTCATGGGATGGAGTGCTTTCTATAGTTACGTAACTGCTGGTGCTCTTTGTACCGCGATAGATTTTCTTTATCACGCCCCTTGCACCCGCATGGTCGCCATCAAACACTATACACTCGGCTCCCTCTTTCATACTTATGTGCTTCTCAATCTTTCCAGAATTTAATCTCACCGAATCATTAACCGCTATCTCATTAGTCCCTTCCACAATCCTGCCGTCGTGGAGCCGAACCATAAGCTTGCCTCCACGACGTTTGTATTTTCCTACGACTTTGTAAAGCAGAGCCAAATCAGTCTCGCCCTCAAGGAGTTCGACCTTGCCCCTCTCATTTATCGAAAGTGTTAACTTTTTCCCTTCTCCCTCAATCTCAAGCAGGTCGTTTATACCTATTGGAAACCGTGGATCCTTTATTAGCTTACCGTTTATTTTTACCATTCCCAGCTTTATCGCCTTTACTAACGCCCTGCTATTGCTATTGGGATTTAGCTCCCGCAACGCAAGGAGGAGTGGGATTGATCTTTCAAGGCTGTGCCTCCCTGCATTAGGCTTTACAACATACTTGTGTTCCTTGCGCGGCGTGCCAAAATAATGCGGGGCGTTCAACCCTTTTATATGCCTTTTGTTTCCTTTTGAAGCCATCGATATCACGTGCTTGCCTGCACTGCGTTATGCGCCTGCTTGAGCCTTTCTAGCCTTCCTTTGTAACCTGTTTCTATGTCCATAACGTAAACACTGCTAGGCTTTACAGGTATAGCCCTCTCCTTACCTCGGGCATTCTTTCTAACCAATGAATCTAGGTAGATTACACCTCTGCTAAGATCAACTTTTGATACCTTTCCTGATTTGCCCTTATTTTTCCCTGCCACTATCTTTACCGTGTCGCCCTTTGCAACCCTTATGCTTCTAATGCTTAGGCCGAGCTTTGACTTAAGGGCTTTATCCAGGTGCGCATGCACAAAATGCTGCCGCAGGTGGAGCGGAGCTGTGTAGCGGAATGCGCGCTGAATCCTTCGCTTTGAAGCTTTTATCATAATACCACATGCCAATGCTCTTATTCACCTTATATTGCCATACGATGCTGTTACACCGCTTTACCAATTATACAGCTATACTACCCTGGAAGCTATGCCTGCCATCTTTATGTACATCTCTACTATCTCCCTTGCCATGGGGCCTTTTACTTCTGTACCGACAGGCAGGTTGCCCTCCTTTATCAAAATGCATGCGTTGTCCTCGAATATCACACGCATGCCGTTCGGCCTTCTGATAGGCTGCTTTTGCCTTATTATTAGGGCCTGCACTTTCTTCTTTACGTAATCTGGAGAGCCGGACTTTACGCTCCCAGTAATTATATCACCTATGCCGCTCGCAGCGAGCTTGCCTCTCTTGCCGCCGCCCCCTTTGCCAATCTTGTTTATTATCATAACTGATTTAGCCCCGCTGTTATCAGCACACACCAACAACGTGCTAGGTATCAAGGTCCTTGATATATGGGTAGCTGTTCCGCTCATATCCCTCCCCTTTCTATCACTTTTGTAACAACAAATGCCTTCGTCTTGCTCAGCCTGCGCGTTTCAGATATTACCACTCGGTCGCCCACTTTCGCGTTCATGCAAGGAGGATTGTGGGCGCGTATCCTTGAGTTTTTTCTGAGAGATCTTTCGTACTTGTGAAGGTATATAGTATAAGGCTTTTCTACGACTACGGTGCGCTGAGCCTTATCACTAACCACGACGCCCTCCATATCTGCGCCTCTAATCTTCAGATGACCGTGAACCGGGCACTTTGGATCATTGCATTCCATAATAGCACTTATATTTTCAGCCTTTTGGCAGAAAAACACTACGGGACTAAAGCCTCCTTCTCTTGTAGAACTTTATGGCTTTTTCTGTTCTCTCGTATGGCCTGAAGTTTATCTCATTTCCGTCTACAATAAAGGATTTTCTTCCGTAAAAAAATCTAAATGTTGATGTTTTTTTAACTATACGCTTCTCGCCCATCTTGGTGCTGAGTACAAGCGTATTCTTTGTCTCTTTGAGCACTTTTCCCCGCAGTCCTCTTTGATTTTTATCGGAACTCACAAGCACTCTGGCTTCGAGTCCAGAAAGTTCATGTATGACGATAGTTTTATTATTATAATTAGGCATACTTATAAACCTTTCGTTGATTTATTTTCTATTTTTGAAGTGGAGAGCGCAAGATTCGATAGAAGCAAACGTAGATGGAATACTAATTATTCATCTTTTATTTTCCTTATTTTATCTTATAATCACCCTGTCAGATACGGTGCTTATCCTGTCAACGTCATACTTGAGCACAGTGCCATAGCTTGTCTTCACAAATATAATACCCTTCTTAGAATCTATTCCAGTAACCTTTCCTAAGTAAGCCCCAATGTCATTGACAACGTTTTTGCCCTTGATACGCACTCTGTGCAGTGCCTTGCGCTTGAGAAATATACTCAGCAATGAAAGGCCATAACCTAGGAGCATGGCTATTATGCCGAATACAACGAACTCCCAGAAGTATATTTGTCCTGCGATCCACGCAGAGGCGAGGTATATCAGAGATAGCACGATTATGGCGTAGCCTATGTTGCTGCCCATAGTTATGGCTTTATACTTTAGCCTCTTGTTCTCATAATCTATGATCCTCCCAACTAGATACAGAACAAGCGTTATAGGAAGAAGAAGAATGAATCCTTCTATACCATAGGCGAGTTGGGTGAGTATATTTGTCGATATTTTCACAGCGGCAGAATAGCTGCTGAAACCTAATATCAAGTTTATAACGAAAAATATCAACGTGCTCATATAGAATATGAAGCTGAGACGCTCTGCACTGAATCCAAGGCCTTTGAATGAACTTACGATTGCATCCTCAAGTCCAAAGCCTTTTATAA
>JAVYYS010000007.1:0-19594 GCA_038876335.1 Candidatus Micrarchaeaceae archaeon
CGAGAAGCTCCAAAGTTGCGGATGTGGTGGAAGCCCCGTCTGCAAGGGCGGGGTAGTTCACTCTCAAATATCCATGCAGAATTTACCGCTTGATGGCTTTTTGTATGACATATAGAAGGCATGTAAGTATGTATAAAGCACAATATAATGTTTTGAAACGGTGAAAAAATGGTAGTTGCAAATCCAGAATATGCAATCGCAGCCGCAATAGCTATAGCAGGCGGGCTGATAGGCACAGGCATGGCGCAGCAGGGCATAGGCGCAGCAGGCATGGGCATAATAGCTGAGCGCCCGGAGAAATTCGGGCAGGTGCTTTTCTTCTTCGTCATACCTGAAACCCTCTGGATAATAGGCTTTGTGCTGGGCCTCATATTGCTGTTGCAGATACTCTGAAAAAGGAAGAAGATTTGAAAATCTGCAGAGTCAAAGGAGTGCATAGGATGGGACTTCAAGATGTTTTGGAAAACATAAGGAAGCACAGCGAGGAATCTCTCTCCAAGATTGAAAGCGATACGGCAGCGCAAGAAAAGGAGATACTCGACAGCGCCAAAGAAGAGGCGAAAGGCATACTGGAAGCGGCGCGTGGGCGCGCCAAAAAGGATGCGGAGTTGATAAAGGCAAAGGAGGCGGCGAGGGCCAGGATAGACGGCAGAATGATTTACAACAATGCGCTCGGCGAGAAGGCCGAAAGCGCCATAGAGCTGCTGAAAGAAAGCATAGGAAGCTACACAAAAACTTCAGAATACAAAAGCCTGCTCGAAGTGCTTGTGGCAAAAGCCCTTGCCAATTTGGGCGAAGGCTGCACGATCTTCGCCAGAAGAGAGGATATGCCTTACATAAAGAAGATTCCTGGAGTACATTCTCTGCAGGCCGGAGAGGGGTTTGCAGGGGGTATAAAAGCCGTAACTGCGGATGGAAAAAGGGAGGTTGACTACACCATAGAGAGCATCATAGATGCTATGAAGGATAGGCTAGCTTCAAGGATTATAGATTTTATAAATCTTGCAGATAAGGAAAAAGCAGAGCAGAAGGCGGAAAGATGAGCGGAGATTCTACGTATGTAGGAAAGTATGGCCAACTTCGAGTGCTGAGCACGCAATTCCTGAGCAAAGAGTTTATAGAGCAGCTTGCGGAAAAGAGCGGCAATGAAATGCTAGAAGCTCTCTCCCGCACCTCCTACAAAAATGAGATAGACGCGCTAGGCGCGCTTTACAAAATGCCGGACCTTTTCGAGGCAGTGATAAACGCGCATATGATGCGCATGATGAGGTACGCGCTCTTCGCAGTCCCTCCAGGCGCAAAAGAGTTCGTCGTGGCATACCTAAGCAAGTTTGACATCGAAAATATAAAGCTCGTGCTCTCCTCAAAGCTGCTCGGCTATGACGTAGAGCAGACGGAGAACTTCCTCATGGTACAGAGGAATATACCTGCGGGCCTTGTAGGAGGGATTATAAGCACCAGCGACTACAAAAATATCATAGAGCAGAAGGACATCGAAAGCGTAGTAAAAGCACTAACCAGATACGGCTATGGT
The DNA here is from genome assembly GCA_038876335.1 of Candidatus Micrarchaeaceae archaeon. Lineage (GTDB taxonomy): Archaea > Micrarchaeota > Micrarchaeia > Micrarchaeales > Micrarchaeaceae > JAKATY01. The sequence continues at coordinate 1,535 of JAVYYS010000007.1, forward strand.
GTGGTGCTCCTCAAGCACCTGGATGCTGTGAAGAAAGGGAACAGCCTTGTGCCTATGATACTCGCCCTTGACATATATTATTACAAGCATCTGGATGAGGAGTTCAAACTTCACAATGGTAATGAAGGCAGCGTGAGAGAGTTCCTACAGGAGCTTATAGATATGAAGAATATCGTGAGTGCAGTGAAGGCTGCAGCCCTCTCATATAAACCAGCGAAGGAGGATTTTATCCCGGGTGGAAAGATACCCCAAGCTGCGCTTGCAGAACTGTCGCTGAAGAGCATTGATGAAATCAAAGAGAGCATACCCTATAAAATAGATTCTGGTGTTGAGCTGTACAAAAAGCGGCAGTTCATAAGCTTCATAGAAGTTGCAATTAAAAGGGAAATGTACAAGAAATACCTTGGCATATTCAGGAGGGCGCCCTTCTCTGTTGGCTTTATACTGGAGTTTATGCTCAGGGCAGAGATAGAGAGAGATGAATTGAGGAACGTATTGCTTATGAAGTCTTACGGTGTAAGGAGAGAGACAGCAGAAGCTATTAGGATATTGAAGTATGCGGAATAGATGCGCAAAGATCTTACGTATAAAAATACATAAAAGGGCTTTGCAAATGGCACAATTGAAGTTCGAAAAAATTGCGGTGATAGGAGAGAGGGATATCGCCCTCGGGTTCAAGCTGGTAGGAGTGAAGGATATATTTATAGAGGAGGGGGAAGAGGCTGTAGGCCTACTCAATGAGATGTTAGAAAAGAGAGAATATGGGCTTGTAATAGCCTCAAACACCATGCTAGACAACATGGACACGCGTAGCAGGCGGGCTGCAGAGACCTCGCTCAAGCCGATAGTGGTTTTCATACCTGTAAGGGAAGAGGGCGATAAAGAGTCTGTGGAACAGCTGGCAAAGAGAGTACTTGGTGTTGATATACATGCGCTGTAGAGAATCTATTATTCTAAATATTCTAAAATATGATAGGTAGAATTTATGAAAGGAATTGTACACAGAATTTCAGGGCCTGTTGTAATTGCAAAAGACCTCGTGTCTCCGAGAATGTATGATGTGGTGAGAGTGGGCGAGGCTGGCCTCATCGGAGAAATAATAAAGCTCAACGGAGGTGACGCGGTAATACAAGTTTATGAGGACACTACGGGTCTAAAGCCTGGTGAACCTGTCGAGTCCACAGGCGCGCAGCTCTCTGTCAAGCTCGGGCCAGGGTTAATAGGGTCGATTTACGATGGCATACAGAGACCGCTTGACAAGATAAAGGCAGCCGCAGGCGACTTTATAGTAAAAGGGATAAACGTTGAGCCTCTCGACCCCAAAAGGAAATGGGAGTTTTCTCCACTCGTAAAGAAGGAAGATAGCATAAAACCAGGGAGTGTGATTGGCGAGGTTCAGGAAACTGCACTCATAAAGCACAGGATCCTCGTCCCTGCTGGAGTTGCGGGCAGTGTGGCAGACATACGCGAAGGGGATTACACAATAGATGAAATCATCGCAACTGTCAAAACTGTATCTGGCACGGTTGAGGTAGGCCTGTCGCAAAAGTGGCCTGTGAGGAGCCCGCGGCCGGTAGCAGGAAAACTTCCGCCACAAATCCCATTGATAACAGGGCAGAGGGTAATAGATACATTCTTTCCAATAGCAAAAGGGGGCACAGCCGCAATTCCAGGGCCTTTTGGATCTGGAAAAACAGTAGTCTCACACCAGCTTGCCAAATGGAGCGACGCGGAGGTGATAATTTATGTTGGCTGTGGAGAAAGAGGAAATGAAATGACGGAAGTGCTGTCCACATTTCCGGAGCTCAAGGACCCGAAGACGGGCAGGCCTCTTATGGATAGGACTGTGCTTATAGCAAACACCTCTAACATGCCTGTAGCCGCAAGGGAAGCCAGCATCTATACAGGAATAACGATAGCGGAATATTATAGGGATATGGGTTACAGCGTAGCGCTCATGGCTGACAGCACTTCGAGGTGGGCGGAAGCCCTCAGAGAAATATCTGGAAGACTGGAGGAAATGCCTGGAGAGGAGGGCTACCCAGCATATCTAGGCAGGAAAGTGGCTGAATTCTACGAGAGGGCAGGGAGAGTCAATACTCTTGGAGGAAGTATAGGTTCGATAAGTGCAATCGGCGCGGTTTCCCCGCCAGGGGGAGACACTTCAGAGCCAGTATCTCAGAATACGCTTAGGGTTACAAGGGTATTCTGGGCGCTAGACGCTGCACTTGCAAACAGCAGGCACTTTCCAGCAATAAACTGGCTGAACAGCTACTCTCTCTATGTAGACGACCTGAAGGAATGGTATGAAAAGAATGTAGCGAATGGATGGAACGAACTGTACCAAGAGGCGATGAAAACTTTACAGATGGAGGCCGAAATAAATGAGATAGTTCAGCTTGTTGGATATGACGCTTTGCCAGAATCAAACAAGGCTACTCTAGACCTTGCAAAAAGCATAAGAGAGGACTACCTGCAGCAGAGTGCATTCGACGAAATTGATACTTACACTTCCCTGAAAAAGCAGCACCTTATGCTCGAGGCGATAATTACTATGGGCAGGAAGGAGTATGAAGCTGTAGAGAGGGGAGTTCCGGTAGAGGAGCTTGCAAGAATAGAGGCAAAGCAGAAGATCGCAAGAATGAAATTCGTTAAGGAAGAGGAGATAGAGGCATATTTCAAAGAAGTCATGAAAGGGCTTGAAGAAATCGATAGCATACAGCCCACGGTAAGATAGGTGGTATGATGAGCGACGTTTATTATAAGACAATTAACCAGGTAACAAATGTGCTACTTTTCGTGGAGGGAGTCAAGGATGCTGCTTACGGCGAGCTTGCCGAAATCAGGCTCGAAGATGGAAGCACAGTAATAGGCCAGGTCCTTGACACGAGAGACAACCTAGCCATAGTGCAGTCATTCGGAGAAACAAGGGGTATGAACATTACAAACACGAAGGTAAAATTTCTTGGAAGAACTGCTAGTATAAACGTAAGCACAGATATGGTGGGCAGGATATTTGATGGTATGGGAAGGCCGAGGGACAATGGCCCTCCTGTAATGGGAGGGGAGGCCATGCCGATAGAAGGGAGTGCAATAAACCCCTTCGCAAGGGAGGAGCCTTCCGAGTTCATAGAAACAGGCATATCCGCGATAGACGGCATGAACACACTGGTGAGGGGCCAGAAGCTGCCGATCTTTTCGGGCTCTGGCATGCCGCACAATAGGCTCGCGGCCCAGATAGCAAGGCAGGCGAAGCTCCTCGGAAGCGGTGAAGGATTTGGAGTGGTGTTTGCAGGCATAGGTATAAACAGCGAAGAGGCGAACTTCTTCAAGAAGGAATTTGAAGAAACAGGGGCGCTTGAAAAATCAGTCATGTTCCTAAACCTTTCATCTGAGCCATCGATGGAGAGGATAATACTTCCAAGGCTTGCGCTTACCACGGCGGAATACCTCGCTTACAAGCAAAATATGCATATGCTGGTAATACTTACAGATATGACAAACTACTGCGAAGCGCTTCGCGAGGTCTCTGCAGCGAGAGAGGAGGTTCCTGGGAGGAGAGGCTACCCAGGATACATGTATACTGACCTGTCCACTATATACGAAAGGGCTGGAAAGATTAAGGGCAGAAAGGGCTCAATAACGCAGATACCAATACTTACGATGCCGGGTGACGACATAACGCACCCAATACCAGACCTTACAGGGTATATTACAGAAGGCCAAATCGTGCTTAGCAGGGATCTGCAGAGACGCGGAGTCTACCCGAACATAGACGTTCTGCTCTCACTTTCTAGGTTGATGAATCAGGGTATCGGCAAGGGGCGGACGAGGGAGGACCACAGGGGCGTAGCAGACCAGCTCTACACCTCTTATGCAAGGGGCAAGGAGCTTAGGAGCCTCACTGAGATAGTTGGGGAAGAGGCGCTGAGCGCAAGTGACAAGCTTTACCTTAAGTTTGCTGAAGAATTCGAAAACACATTCATAAAACAGGGCTATAATGAGGATAGAAGCATAGAGAAAACACTAGATATTGGATGGGGACTGTTTTCTATGCTCGACAAAAGAGAGATAAAGAGGATAAAGGACGAATACATAGGCAAGTATGGGAAATGGAAAGGGTAGAGCGATGGAGACTAACATAAAAACAACCAGGATAGAGTTGATAAGGACAAGGAGGAGAATAGCGGTAGCACAGAAGGGGCTCACACTGCTTAAGATGAAGAGAAGCAGCCTCGTGCTTGAATTTTTTAACCTTGCAAGGCAGATACAGAAGCTTATGGGGAATCTTGAAGAAGTAGTTGCGGTTTCCAGGGAGAGCCTGCGCATTGCCGACATGCTATCAGGCAGAATTAACTTAGAGAGGATCGCTGCAGAGCAGAGCAGCATAGGGGCAAGCGTGGAAGCTAGGAATGTGATGGGGGTCAAAGTGCCCAATATAAGCATAGAGCGTGGCGAAGCGATGCCAATGAGCTACGAGCTCGTGAGCGTCCCTGCCCCAATAGAAGACGCAAGGTTGAGTTATACCACTCTGTTCAACAGGCTTATAGAAATCGCAGAAAAGGAGAGCGCGCTGAGAAAGTTGCTTTATGAGATAGAGAAGCTGAACAGGCGCGCCAATGCTATAGAGAATGTGGCGATACCTTCTATGCAGGAGAAGGCAAAATACATAAAGCAAAGGCTTGAAGACATGGAGCGCGACAACATAGTCTCGCTTAAATTCATAAAGAGCAAGATAAGCTGAAACGGGGCATAGGCATGCGCACGGATGAATTTAAAAATTCTGGCTCTGGGTATTCAAAGCATGTTCTTGAGAGGTATTACCCAAAATATTCGCCATTGCGCTATAAAATGCCACGCCGTGGAGCTCAGCCTCCCAAGTATTGGAATAACAGGCAGAAAGCGTTCAGAAAAATAGAGCTGGCGCTGCTTGCTTTCAACATTGCAGCGAGCGCAGCATTAATTGCATTTATTGTGCTAATGGTACTGCCATGAACGGAGGAGAAAACAGCGAAAATGTGGAGAAGGCATTGGGTGAGCAGGCCGCGCAAAAAGAGGAGATAGAATCCTTGAAGAAGATAAAGGAGGAAGAGGAGGCTGCAGAGGCTGAGATAGCCGCAGCAGAAAAAAGAGCAAAAGAGATAATAGAAAGCGCAAGGAGCAGAGCGCAAAGACTGGCAGAGGAGGCGAAAAAGGACGCGGAATCATACTACAACAAAAGCATCGATGCCGCTATGAAAAAGGCAGAGAGTGCTTATGCTGCAGAAATAAGAAAAGCCCGCGCCGCTGCGGCTAACATAAGTGACATAAGCAAGGATGAAGTTATGGCCATATTCTTAGAGGAGCTAAAGAAATTTCTAGGTGCAAAAGATGCTTAAGCCCGCAAAGATGGAAAAACTCAGGATCATAGCCCCGAGAGAATTCTACGCTGACGTGCTTACCGCGCTGCATGACATTGGGGTAATGCAGATTGAGCAACTCCCCGAAGAGGTCGCATCTTTGCTTGTAAAAGGCGAGAACGTTTCCTACAAGGAGGTCGGCGAATATGCGCAAAGGTTTAGGAGCCTTGAAAGCCTGCTTATACCGCAGAAAGTAGAGAAGAAGTATATGTTTGAAAGCATAGACTACCTGCTGGAGCGTGCACGCCTAATAAAAATAGACGGTGAAGTGGCAGAGCTTGCTAAAAGGCTGGAGATGATAGACGCGAGTATATCGAGAGAGCGCAGCGTTATTGAAATCCTTGGTATTCTGCCTCCGAATATTGACGATCTTAACTACCTATCGGGGAAAAGCATAACATCTTTTGTCGCGTGGGGGAGAAGGCAGCAGCTTGCGCAGTTTAACAAGGAGATAAAAAGCTCGAAAGCTGCGGCGCTCATAGAAGGCGCGGACGCGTCTGTGGCAGCGATAGAAAAAGGCAGGGAGGGGGAGTTTGGGAGAATAGCGGAAAAATATAAGATAAGCATGGCCCCTGTGCCAGAACTTAAGGGAAGCATTGAAAGCAATATCGAGAAGGTGAAAGAAGAAATAGAGCTTCTCGAAAAGGAGAAAAAGGAGGCGAATAAAGCTCTTGAAAAAATCTCAGAAAGATACTATCCAATAGTAAGCGCAATAAGGGAGCAGTTGGATCTTGAGATGGAAAAGCTAGAGGTAACCACGAAGCTTGGCATCGGCAACTCCGTAATAGTTATATACGGCTGGATTGAAAGGGAAAAAAAGGCTCTTCTTGAATCGACGCTAGGTTCGATAACAAAAGGCATGCACGTAATAGAAGAGGTAAAGACTGATGAGTTGGCCCCCACTCTGCTCAAGAACCCAGTAAGCTCGAAGTTCTTCGAATTCTTCATAAAGTTTTATTCCCTACCGCGCAGTGACGAATTCGACCCAACGATGATGTTCGCAATCATCTTCCCTCTTTTCTTCGGATTCATGGTTGGGGATGCAGGCTACGGAATCGCGATGCTGCTACTTTCCCTATGGCTGCTTAGAAGGATAAGGCACCCCCCAAAGAAGAGCAGGATCCCAAAGCCGATAAGCAGTTTTGTAAGCACAATAGTAAGCAACAATGGCCTCCTGATTCTCGCAAAAGCAATAATACCGGGTGCGATTCTTGCGATAGCACTTGGCGTTGTGTTCAACGAGTATTTCGGTTTCCAGCTGCCTTATACCGCGCTGTTCAACGTTGAGCTTGGGCTTCCGAAGCTGCTTGTGCTCTCAGGCTGGATAGGCGTGGCGATGGTGTGCGGCGGCTTCCTCTTAAGCTTCTTCAACAAGCTAGCGGTGGGTGAGAAAAAGAAGGCTATAGGCAGGCTGGGGTGGCTCTCCGCGGCGATAGGGTTCGTGGTATTTGGGCTTGCTGTGCTCCACAGCGAAAGCCTCGGCGCGAACAATGTGCCGGTGTTCGCCTCGTACTTTGCAATCATTGGGGGCATAGGCGCGGTGCTGGCTACAGAAGGCATGGATGCGCTGATGGAGATACCCTCTCTCATAAGCCATATGCTCTCGTACACGAGGCTTGTTGGAATACTGCTCGCTTCAGTAATACTCGCTGGCGTGATAGATTTCATATTCCTGCGCGGCTGGGCGCATTCGCCCGTGCTCGGCATTGCGGGAACGCTCATACTGATAATTGGGCAGCTGTTCACCTTCATAATAGCGATATTTGAGCCTGGCATACAGGGCGCAAGGCTCATCTACGTGGAGTTCTTCTCTAAGTTCTTTACCGGCAATGGCCGCGAATTCAGGCCTTTCGCTAGCGCAAGAAAGCTGACTCTGAGCAAATTCGAATTGAAAAAATAAAAGTAAAATGCGCAGATTTTTGTCATGTTATTTTCTGCAGGAGCGAACCTATTGTTGTATGTGGAAACCCTGTCTGTACATTAGTGTAGTTCAGAATTACATAGCCGTGGAAGACCGTACCGACTCTGCCGGAAAACGGAGTTCCGGCAGAATAACACTGGATGCCGCTGAAGGTCACATTCGAACCTATAGGCACATAGATCGCCGGGCTTTCCTGGACCATATCTACAGTTGTTGCGTTTGTATTGCAGCCTATCGCGGTTATGTTTATAGGGGCTGAGGACGATTGCTCTATATTAACGCTAAGCAAGCCACTTGTAGACATATAGGAGTTTATGCAGCTGAACTCCGCAGGGAAGATGCACTGGCTATTTATGTAGGTGCTAGGATTAAAGAGGCCCATTGCCGCAAGAGCACCCAGAACTATCGAGATTATTAGGATAGCCCAGCCGTATGTCATCAGGTACTCCATCGCGCTCTGTGCCCTAACCTTGCTCTCCATTTTAGCAATTACAGAGTTTGCGCGGCGCATCAAATCATGTTTGTTTATATTGCTGCATGCATTACTGTAGATGCACAAAAACTAAAAAGGTATTCAAATGGGGGAATAAACGGAGAAACGGCATGCTTAAATATTTGAAAGGCATAATTTTATTTATTAGAGTTTGGAGCAGCAGTTAAGATGAACATCGACAAAATCAACAAAATAGAGGGCGAAATCAGGGAGATAATTTTTCTTAGAGTCGACAAATCTGAACTTAAAGACTATATAATTAGACTCGCCCGTGAAGAGAATGTTACTATCAACGAGAATGAAATAGAGGACAGAGCGAGAGAGATAGTATGGCAGAGGGCAAACAAATTCGAAGAAGCGAAGAAATTAATAGAAGATATATTTGGGATAAAATTCTTGGAACCATCTTTTTAGCCTGCAACATCTCCTTGCATTTATTTTTATTTGCTGTTGCTTGACTTTTCGCTAGCGTTTCCTTTCGTACTTTGACAAATTACAAGGCTCCGAGGTGCAGAGTTGGAAGCTAATAACCGTGCGCTAGGAAACAGCTAAGGCCAGGTGCTCTCCCGTATTTGTCAATAATAATCTGAAATGTCAAAAAATAGTTGTTTGAATAGAAAGATATTTAAACATATCGCAATACAATAAATAATAGATATATGGGGAGCATACGCGGTATGCACTTAGCGCATGACTGGAAATAAAGACGCCCAAACTCGGCCAATGTCCGACTCAGGAGGTGAAAAACGTGAAGGGAGGCAAAGAGATAGTAATACGTTCAATCGAGAAGCCGGTGCGAGGGAAAGAGAGCGCGGACATGCTTATAAGATGGTTTTGCGAAGCGCTGGGGCTTTCTAAGCAGGATGAAAAGGAGAGCATAGAAGAGAAGATACTTAAGAAATTTATATATGCGGCATTTAACAACAAAGGATTATCCAGCAGCGAAATATCTCTTGGTAAACCTATACCCAGAAGCACAATAATATACCACTTAAATCACTTTATAGACATAGGCGTGGTGGTGAAGAAAGGCAGGAAGTATTACCTAAGATCTGTGGACATGGCAAGCACTATAAAGGAGCTCGAATACGATATGAACAGGGAGATGAAGAAGCTATTTGACATGGCGGAAGAACTCAACAACATTATGCTAAAATCGATGCGGAGTAAGAAGGCGTCCAGGCTAAAACTTGGCAATGCCAAAAGTGGTGATTAGATGGCAGAGGAGCATGGAGTAGACAAAGACCAGGCAAAAGAGAGAGAGGGGATTTCAGAAAAGCAAAAAAACGAACCTCATGAAGGCGAGTCTCCTGAAAGCAGCAAAGAGGATAAAGAGAAGGAGGAGAATGAGAGATTCCTCAGGCTTGCCGCCGAGTTCGACAATTACAAGAAACGCACCGCCAAAGAGATTATTGCTGCAAAAGAAATAGGCAGGGCAGAGCTGATTAAAAAGTTGCTCCCCACTCTCGACGAATTTGAGATAGCGATAAATTCTATGCCTGCAGGAGAGGCAAAGAAGGGTATAGAGCTCATATATTCAAATTTCGTAGAAGCCCTTAAGGGAGAAGGCTTGAAGGAGATTGAGGTAAAAGGGGCATTCGACCCATACAAGCATGAAATAGTTATGGTCAAAGAGGATGGCGCAAAGGATGGTACAATTCTAGAAGTAGTGCGCAAAGGGTATGTTTTAGGGGATTTGGTCCTTAGGCCCGCATCGGTAGTAATAGCAAAAGAACGACAAGATGATAATGCAGGCAAAGAGGCAGGGCCAGAGCAAAGCAAAAACAATGTTAAAAGGTGAAAAAAATGGCAAAGATAATTGGAATAGATTTGGGTACTTCAAATAGTGCAGCGGCAGTATTGGAAGGGGGAAGGCCTGTAATAATACCAAGTGCGGAAGGGGCTTCGCTTTATGGTAAGGCGTTTCCAAGTTATGTGGCAATAACAAAAGATGGCCAGAGGCTTATTGGCGAAGCTGCACGAAGGCAGGCTATTGCCAATCCCGAAGGTACAGTAACTGCATTCAAAAGAAAGATGGGCACAGAATACACGTACCACATTTTTGGCAAAGATTACAAGCCGCAAGACCTTTCTGCGATGCTGCTCCAAAAAATCAAGAAGGATGCAGAAGCATTCCTTGGAGAAGAAGTCAAAAAAGCAGTAATAACGGTGCCCGCGTATTTCAACGATAATCAGAGGCAGGCAACAAAAGATGCAGGAGAAATCGCTGGACTGGAGGTTGTAAGGCTAGTAAATGAACCGACAGCAGCTTGCCTTGCATACGGGTTGGATAAATCTGACAGGGAGATGAAGATCCTAGTTTATGACCTTGGAGGCGGCACGCTCGATGTAACTATAATGGAGTTTGGCAAGGGGGTATTTGAGGTAAAAGCTACAAGCGGGGATACGCAGCTTGGCGGCACAGACATGGACAATGCGATAGTGGATTTCTTGGTAAAGGAGATAAACAGCAAGTACGGCATAGATATAACTAAGGAGGCACAGGCGATGCAAAGGATAAGAGAGGCGGCGGAGAAAGCTAAAATAGAGCTCTCCACAGTACTGCAGAGTGATATCAACCTTCCATTCCTAGCCCAAGATAAAAACAAGAACCCGATACAATTTACCTACACTATGACAAGGGCAAAGCTTGAGAGCATTGTATTGCCTATAGTAGAGAGAACGGCCAAACCAGTTACACAAGCACTAAAGGACGCAAAGATGGAGCCCAATGACCTTGACAAGATAATAATGATAGGCGGGCCGACGAGGATGCCCATCGTGCAGAGGTATGTAGAGCAGCTACTTGGCAAAAAGATAGAAAGGGGCGTTGACCCAATGGAGGCGGTTGCTCTCGGAGCGGCGGTGCAGGCTGGAGTGTTGACAGGCGAGGTAAAGGATGTGGTGCTGCTTGATGTAACACCCCTCACCCTCAGCATAGAGACGCTAGGAGGCATTGCAACTCCAATTATAGAGAGAAATACCACAATACCTATAAAGCGCTCGCAGATATTTACCACGGCAGAGGACTTCCAAACCAGCGTAGATATACGCGTAACCCAGGGAGAGAGGGCCCTAGCGAAGGATAACATAGATCTGGGCAAATTCACATTAACAGGCATTCCGCCTGCGAGAAGGGGTGTGCCACAGATAGAGGTTACGTTTGACATAGACGCGAATGGCATTCTGCATGTTACCGCCAAAGACAAAGGCACAGGTAAAAGCCAGAGTATGGATATAGTGGCGCCGCACAAGATGAGCAAAGAAGAAATAGAGAAAAGTGTAAATGATGCGAAGAGATATGAGGAAGAAGATAAAAGGATAAGGGAGCAGATTGAAACAAAGAACAATGCGGAATCACTCGTTTATACCGCGGATAAGACGCTAGAGGAATACAAGGATAAGATACCTAAGGATGTATACGAAAAGATAGAAAGCGCAAAGAAGGAGCTTGCTGAAGCCGTGAAGAAAGAAGACTATGAAAGTATAAAGCCAAAGATGGAGGAGCTGAAGAAAACCCTAGAGGAAGTAGGCGGCAGCATTTACAAACAAGGCGGAGGGGAAGCAAACAGCGGCGGGGATGCAGGAAGTGGGGAGGAGGGCGGGGCCGAAGGGCCAAAGACCGCAACAGACGCAGATTTCAAAGTTGAAAAATAATAACAGATGTAACAAACAGAAGATGTGAAAAATGGCCAAGGACTACTATGAGATACTGCACGTCAGGAAAGACGCCTCCCCTGAGGAGATAAAGGCAGCATACCGTGAACTTGCGCTGAAGTACCACCCCGACCGGAACAAGAGCCCTAACGCAGAAGAGACATTCAAGGAGATAAATGAAGCATACGCTGTTCTAAGCGATCCGGAGAAGAGGAGGCAATACGATGCTTACGGGCCAGAGGGCTTCAACCAGAGGTTTAGCGAGCAGGATATCTTCAGAGGCTTCGATATAGAGGAGGTATTCAAAAACTTCGGGTTTGACTTTGGCGATACTGATGAAATATTCAGTAGCTTTTTTGGATTTCCGCAACAAAATAGAAGAAGAAGGCAGCAGAGGGGTAGCGATATACTAGCAAAAATGAGCATAAGCCTGGAAGAGGCTGCGAAAGGTGCAGAGAAGGAGGTAAGTATAAGGCATATAGTCGCATGTGAAAAGTGTGGAGGCACAGGGATGGAGCCAGGCAGCAAACTTCTGCGGTGTGACAGGTGCAATGGTACAGGTCAGATAAGGACTACAAGGCGCACGCCATTTGGTGTAATGCAGACAATCACCACTTGCGACAAGTGCGGCGGAAGCGGAAAGATAATAGAAGTGCCGTGCAAGGAATGCAGAGGCAGGGGATACGTCCAAAAGGAAAGCAAGATTTCCGTGAAAATACCAAAGGGTGTGGAAAATGGGACGAGGCTCCGGCTTGAAGGAATGGGGGACTTCGGCAGGGATGGAGCAGGGGATCTTTATATAGACATAAGCATACAGGAGGATAATAGATTTAGGAGGGAAGGAGACAATATACGCTATTCTCTTCAACTGCCTTTTTACACGGCAATGCTTGGAGGTACAGTAGAAGTACCAACGCTTTACGGGATGGAGGAAATAAACATCGAAAGCGGAACGCAGAACGGCGATAAGATAATATTAAAGGGCAAGGGAATGCCGCATTTTAAGGGGCAGGGATATGGGAATGAAATTGTAGATATAACAATAACGGTACCACGCCATATAACCAAAGAACAGAGGGAAGCTCTGGAAAAATTCAGGAGTGAGGACCAAAGCAGAAAAAAGTTCTTCGGGGTTTTCTGATTCATTAGCTAGCGCAAAATAGTGGCGCATAAAGGGCTTTTGCTTTCTTGCTTCTCTTACTTCAATTGCTTTTCTTACTTCAATCTTAAAGAATCGAGATTCATAGGCGCAGAAGCTCTTACATGCATCTCCTTCCCTAGCGCCCTTGCGAGATCTTCGCATTTAGACTCCTCTCCATGCATTGTATATATGACCTTTGGCTTAGGCCTGAGGTTCTCAACAAATGCAAGGAGTTGCCTTCTGTCGCTGTGACCTGAAAAACCATCTACAGTATTAACGCTGATGTTTACCGGAACAGAAACAAGCTTGCCCTCCGGGTCGGGCAGTGCTACTTCCTTGACGCCGTTCTGGAGCCTCCTACCCAGCGAACTTTGGCTGTTGTAGCCTACAAACACCACAGAGTTCTTGGGATTGTCAGCAAGCATCCTGAAATAATCGAGTGACACTCCGCCATTGAGCATGCCGCCGCTCGCTATTATTATGGCGGGGCCTTTCTCCAATATCTCATTTCTCTCCCCCTTTATAACTTCAAATATCTCGCTCTCGAATGGAGACCTGTTGCTGAGCATCCTGTTTCTAAGGCTTTCTTTCAGATATTCCGGATAAGCAGTATGGATCGCGCTTGCCTCCAGCACCATCCCATCAAGGAATACAGGGGCCTCAAGCTTGTAGTTAGTGTCTGCGGCCATATAGCTTTCCAGCACTAGCTGTATCTCCTGCGCCCTCCCTACAGAAAATACTGGAATAAGGACCTTCCCCCCGTTGGTGATGGTCTTCTTTATTAGATCCATAAGCTCAAGCTCCGCGTCACGCCTATTTGGTGTAATATCATTCTGCCCCCCGTACGTGCTCTCTATGAAAAGCGCATCTATCCGCGGGTACTTTACGCTTGCACCATCGAACAGTTTGGTATAGCCATACTTCATGTCCCCGGTATGCACTATATTGTACATCCCGTTGCCGACATGAAGGTGCACAGTCGCACTGCCGAGTATATGGCCGGCATTGTGATAGGTTAACTTTATTTCATCTGTTATGTTGGTAACCTCCCCGTATTCCCTAGTTATTGTGTGTGTAAGCATCTTGCGTATGTCTTTTTCATCGTAAAGTGGGGTGCCCCCACTCCGCTGCACTAGCTTTACGTAATCAGAAAGAAGCAGAGCCGCAAGGTCGCGGGTAGGAGGTGTGCAATAGACAGGCCCATTATAGCCGTACTTGAATAGATACGGCACGAAGCCTATATGGTCCATGTGCGCATGCGTAATCACGATGGCGTTTATCTCCTCGATTGAACGTATTGCGCTGTCAAGGTATGGAAAGGCTTTGTTTCCCTGGCTGTCGTTCATCGCCTCGACGCCTTTTATTGCAGGTTCGGGACTTATGCCACAGTCAATTATTACCTTAGAATTTGGAGTCTCGAGGAGCAGGCTGCTCCTTCCAACCTCCCTGTAACCGCCCAAGGCCGTTGCCTTCAACCATTCAGTGTTAATAATAGGCTTGTTTATCTCCTTGCCGACTCCTGCTAGGAACTTCTTCCTGAAATCCATCTCATTGAACATGAGTTGCCTTACTCCTGTGAGGGTATCGCTATTCATAGTCGGAGTTCGCAGTATGCGTGGAGACCAACCAGTTTCTATGATTATGTTTTTAAGCAGCTGCCCGCCCTTTCCTATAACCAGCCCTGGCTTCAGGGCTTCAATGTAAACTTCACCGAACTCAGGCACGAAATGTATCGGCTCTTTTACAACCGCCTCTTTAGGCAACATAGCCATAATCACAGGGAGGGCCTTTTCCGGAGGCATGAGCGTAGACGGGTCGCTTCTTATTATAAGTTTCTTTTTTACCGATGAAGCAATATTTTTTATTATTGCCTCATCCTCATATACAACCCTTGGATTTCCTAATGTTATAGCTATATCTGGGCCTTCAAACTCTGCCTTCACGAACTTCGCTTCGCTGGGCAGCATCTCTTTTATCTTTTCAAAAATCAGCTGCTTAGAATCGCCCTCTTCCTTATTCTCTTTGCCTTCCAATATATCACAATGCCAAATAGTACACAGACGCACGCTTCTTGCTGTCTAATCACGCACGAATGCCTTTCCACCTAAAATACTAAAAAATACTAAACAAAAACTCTATAAAAAACTCACAACCCAATGAAACAAAGAGGCGCAGGAGTAACTAATTTTCAGGCAAGAAATTTCTCTATGTCTTTTCCAGAGTACTCCTTATAGCCTTCTTTCGTTATCGTGGCTGCGAGTATATTATTTCCAGTAGCAGCATCTCTCTTCATAGCTATTGATATGGCCTTTACTACGTTCTTTATGGCGTCTTTTGTCTGCATGCCTTTCTTATACACTTCTTCCAAGTATCCAAGCGCGGTAAGCGAACCGCTACCTGTGGAGGTGAACTGCGGCTCTTCTGTAACACCACCCAGTGGATCCAGAGAGTGGAGCTGTGGTCCGTCTTCACCCAACCCGCCAACTATAAGCTGGACATAGAATGGCACCATTTTGTTTTCCTGAAGTATTATTGAAAGCAGCGAAGCGGCAGATTTCGGGGAAAGAGACCTGCCCTCATTCATCTTGTACAGCTCATTCTGTGCCTTTAATATCCTTACGAGCTCTTCTGCATCCCCCACGCTTCCCGCTACCGTTACTGCAAGGTTGTCATCGATTTTGTAGATTTTCCTTGCTACAGTGCTTGCTATGAAAAAATCCATAGTAGCCCTTGAATCACACCCCATCACTACACCATCGCTGCATACCAATCCTACAGTCGTAGTGCCCTTCATTATCTTTTCATAGAGCTGTGCATCCATATTTTACACCTTATAAGCATGCTGACCAAGCCGCATAAGCCACATAAAGGTAAAGAGGCGTTTTAGGAACTCGAATAAAGCATCAATTGTATATGTTCCCTAGCCGCCACCATAAGACAGTTGAATCTGGATTAAAAATGTGAGATCGTTAATGGCTGATTGTAGAATATTCACCACATAAGTATTAAAAACTTCCTTTTTCTATGCAAAATCAAAGTTCAAGGAAGCTGCCGTCTCCTATGAATTGTTTGTCGGTGCTAGCCAGCTCTGCGTATGCGAAGGTGCGGTGCACTTTTATTACCCTTACTTTGTAGATGTTGCCTATTCTTGTTTTTGCGTTCTTTACGAAGACCACGAAATTGCCGATTTTTCCTATACCTACACCCCTTGCATCCTTTGCCTTGACTGTCATGGAGTAAACTCCGCCCTCTTCAACCGCATTCAAAAGCGGCATTTCAGGCTCAGACACGCCCATCGCTTCACTCTTTGCAGGCTTGTCTATTACAAGCCCCTCAGTTCTTACAGCTGCATCCATTTTTCTCACCCATTAACGCTTTCCATTTCAGGCGCACGCTTTTCCCCGCCACGCCGCATGAAGCAATTCAACTGCCTTTTATTGCAGCAAGCAAGACAGCATAAAGAACCATTGCGCCTATTCTTATCCGCCGCGTTATGCTTTTAAATTAGCTACATATTATTTTAAACGTATTCTACAAAAGCAGCATTATCGCCACCTGTCTAACTATATGGAAAAGCAGTTTCCTTAAGAAAAGCGTTTTTTACGCGGAAACAACCCAGGCAGAGCACAAAAGCAAGCAGAGGGCAAAAGCAAAGAAGAAAAAACAAAAAATTGAACCGAGAAAGTTATAGATTCACATCGATGTTCAGCTGCTCTTTCAGCTCCCTGTACCTGTTCCTTATCGTCACTTCTGTGACTCCGGCTACTTCTGCAACTTCTTTCTGCGTACGGCGCTCTCCAGCAAGCGCCCCGGCTATGTACACTGCCGCGGCGCTCACGCCTGTTGGGCTCCTTCCTGACACAAGGCCCTTCCTCATAGCCTCCCTGAGCAGCTTAACGGATTTCTCCTGCGCCTCTCCGCTCAGCTTGAGCGCATTTATGTATCTGGGCACATAGCTTATTGGATCTGTAAGCGGTATCTTAAGATCTAGCTCATGGGATATTGCGCGATATGCTCTGCCTATCTCCTTCTTCGGCATGCCTGAGATCGTGGCTATTTCGTCTAGAGTCCTTGGCGTGCCAGCCTTCCTGCATGCGGCGTAGATTACTGCCTGCACTACTGTCTCTATCGGCCTTCCGCGTATGAGATTGCTTTTAACGCACTTTCTGTACAGCAGCGCGGCGTTTTCCCTTATATTTTCTGGCAGATTGAGATAACTTGCGACTCTTATAAGCTCAGGGAATGCAATGAGGTAGTTCCTTTCATTGGAGCTAGCAATGCTGGCACGCCTATGCCATTTCTTCATTCTGTAAAGCTGCGCCTGGTGCTTTGAAGGTATCCTTACCCCGCGTATATCCTTGTTGTAGAGGTCTATCTCAGTTACAAGACCCTTATTCGCGCGCGTATATTTCATAGGCGCCCCTGTTCTTGCCCTGCTTGCCTTTTGCTCAGCATCGAACGCCCTCCACTCTGGCCCAGTGTCTGTAATGTTCTCCTCTATTATAAGCCCGCAATTATTGCAGACCCTCTCACCGCGCTCATGATCCACTATTATGTCGACGCTGCCGCAGCTTGGGCATCTCAATACCTTTTCAGGTGTAGGTGTTTGTGGTGTTATTAGCGCGGCGTCCTGCGCAGGCCGTTGTAAGGAAGATTCAGGCTTTTGCTCTGAAGGGGCAGAAGACGGAGGCTGGACTGTATGGGGCTCTTCACGCTCAATGTTGATGCGCCTGCCCCTAACCTCAATCTTTTGCCTACCTTGGGGAACCTTTTTGGATTTGCTTTTGCTTTTTGCACTCGGCAAATTGCTCTTTTTCACTTTTGATTTTTTTACTTTGGTTACCATTGCGATCACTTTTACAAGCAAGACTCCACATTGAGATTTAGAAAGATTTTTAAATATTGCGCAAAATAAGCGAATTAATAGTGAACAATAAGATATTTAAAGCTTTCGGTCAGGGAAAGTCTGGGGCAAAAGCCCATGTCAGCCCTATATGCTCTTGAACTCAACAATCAGCTCTTTTACAATTTTATTCATCTGTTCTTGATCCCTGTGTATGCCCCTATCTTTTGGATTATTGTGGAATAAATCACTTTTTAGCGGGATAAAATGCACATGGTAATGCGCCACTGTTCTTCCAGCTTCCTCCCCGACTAACTCTATTTTTGAATAGCCATTTATCCCGTGTTTCTTATAAAAGCGCTCAATTATCCTCTCTGCTTTCTGCATATCAGAGAGCTCTTCAGGAGTTAGTTCCGTAAATTTTTCTCTATGCTTTACTGTCATAACTAGAAAATGGTATTCATGATCCGCATCTTTTGACGCCACTATTCTAACTGTGCCTAATATTGTTATAGTCGATGGGCCTATTATGTTTTCCCTGTCAAATATATCGCTATTGTTCTTCTCTAATATAATATCCACCATTTCAACTCCCCAAAATACCAT
>JAVYYS010000008.1:0-19425 GCA_038876335.1 Candidatus Micrarchaeaceae archaeon
GAAAATGTAAACATTATGCAAGCTGCGAAGTATGCCTTTCTCGAGAGGCTCGGCTTCCTTGTTCTTTCCAAAAAGCCCTTTCACTCCTTTTATATTGGTAGGTGGAGAATGCATGCCAAGCCTCGCTAGTGCGGAATCCATTGCTTCGGAAAGCGGGATGTTCTTAATCTCTGCGCCTGTCAGTTCTCCGCCGCACACACTACACCTGGATTCGCTGCTTGAGCCACGCCTACCGCAGCTCTTACACACCTTTTCTACCACTGCTGCGGCCTTGTGCTTTACGCAATACTTCGAGTATAAGGATTCGCCTCCGACGCTGCACCTGTACCTTGCAAGCTCAACATCTATACCCTTGCCGCCAAACGCGCGCATGCCGTTAGAGTACGCCTTGTATATATTGCGCTCCTTCCCGCCGTATTCCCCGATTGGAAATAGAATATTTGGAGCTGGCTTCATGAGGCGCTCCTTAGCCTTTTCTGGCCTGCCGATCCTCGCCCCTATCCTCGTAGAGCGCTGCATTACTTTAAATTTAGATACGCTGTTCACTAGTTCCAACGTGCTCTCAGCCGCAATTTCAGAAATATTACTTTTGTTACTGTATCTAATTGTGCCTGTGCCCGTGTCTTCAGTATAGAAACCAAGCGAGAGAGCCAGGCTCATCGAATCGCCGCCCTTTATAGAGATATCTGTACCATTGTCAAAATGTGGTATGCAGAGTCTTTCTATGGTCTCCCTTACCTCTGGGCTCACGCCTTTCAGCACTAGTTCTTTTATAGCAAGAGGCTCAGCGCTTTCATCAGCAATCACTTCGGCTTTCGAAAGCACAGCTGCCAATGCCAAGATATCCTGTGGGAGTACGTCTTGGTATTCATATATGTAGCGTGGGTGCATTGGCACAGCGTATTTCCTAGAAAGATTGAATGCTTCATTGAAGTCTGGATAAGGCATTGGGCCATTATACCCTGCGGCTTTAAGCTGCTCGAACCAGTACTCTTCCACATAGCTTGTGGGCTGCAGTAAAGTATTCGTCTTTTTAAAATCTCCATAGGTAACGAGCATGTCGCCCACAGAAAGTATCTTCGCTACACTAGCTTTGACTGCGCGTGCTTCTTCTGCGCTGTTGATCCGCTTAGCCTCACCTGTAATAAGCTTTACGAATGGGCCTTCAATTGAATCTACCGGCATGGCTATGCAGCCCTTCCCCGGCTTCTCTACCTTAAGCTGGGTGCCTGGAGCTATGAAGTCGTCAAGTAGGAGCATGCTTGCGGGGCTGAAGCCTTTCGCGGCTATGCCGGTGAGCCTTGACCTTCCGTACCTTAGCCTAAACGAGCCGTAATGGCCTGGATACGCAAGTATAGGTCTGCCGGCCACTATCTCCTGCAAAAATACTGCTTTGTCTTTCTCAAAATCGGCCTGCGAGGTAGTCTTGTCCACTTTTATCACAGAGTTAAGCCAGCCCCAATCCAGTCCTGCAGATTTTGAATATTTCAGGACGCTCTTTGCCTTTTGCATTATACCTTCGCACAAGACGAGCGCTACTCCCCCGCGCACCCTATTCGTTAGCACCTCTTCCTTGCCGGCTGAATCTAGGCGCTTTATGTTCCTGTGAACGCTTACCTCTACATCCTCTGTTGGGACTCCGTCGATGCAAACTGGGCAATTTTCAAGCGCTATCTGCATATCCTTCTCTGGAGGGAGGTATTGCAGGTGCGCAATTGCATGGTAGATTAGCACCTCCTCTATGTATCTAGCAACCTCTGTTTGAGAAGCCTTATAGGCGCCTATGCCAAGCATGCGCCTGGCATAATCAGCGATTACCACAGAGAGCGCTGCACTAGTGCCTCCCGCGCCCCTTATCGGACCGGCATAGACCACTGCCACATAGTCAGCGCCCTCAGCACTCTTGTGCAACTTCACGCCCTGCACTCCTTCGGTAGGAGCTACAAGCACACCCTCAGTAAGTATAGAAAGCCCCACCCTTACGGCGAGCGTCAGTTTTTTCTCTATGTCTTCATTGAAATAATCACGCCGGCAGATCTCTCCTGTTATCTCGAAGGCTAGCTCCTGCCTGGTCTTGCCTGCAGACCTCGACTTTATCAGGTCGGCAAGGCCGCTTATCCCTATTATTCCCTCTACCCTGCTTGCAAGATCCGGAGCTGGCTTTATCTCTACAAAAGGCTTTGGGTCATAATTTTTTGCCCTGGCGGCGCTGGCCACCCTAAACTCAGCTTCGAACTTCCTCTGCAGCTCAAGGGAGTATTCGTCATCCATTTCAGCACTTTCATATCATCTCGGCTTTCGTGTTCTACAAGTTTTCATATGCGTCATGATCCACTAAAATCAATCATGTTGAACGTGTGGCTCTTCATCTCTAGCACAGGCATTATGCATGGAGTTGGGATATGGCCCTGCTTTATCTGATAGGAAGTGCGCGCCTGCCATGTGCCGCTGTTCAGCACGTCCACACCATGATAGCTGGCAAGCCCGTTCTTATGTATGTGACCCATGTAGAGCACATCCGGAACTTCATCTATTACAAGTTCGTCACTCCTGCTTGGCACCATCGCACTGCCGCCGTATATTGGAGCAAGATGCCGCCTCTTCAGCAACTCTATCATCGCCTTCTCGGGATTGGAGTAGCTCATTCCTGGCACTGCTGCAATTATGGAATCTAGTGAGGCACCATGATATGCAAGGATATTTATGCCATGAAGCCTTATGTATGCTGGGTTTGAGAGCATGTGCACGTTGCCCAGGCTGAAATCCTTAATTATATCAGATTCAATGGGTGGCTGAGGCTCTGAAAGTTGCACAGAGTCATGATTGCCTGGTATTATGAAAATCTCTATGTGGTCAGGCACCTTTTCGAGAAGTGAAAAGAATAACCTATATTGCGCATAAAAATCCAGTAAGGCAAGATCTTTCTCCTGGTTTGGATAAATACCTATTCCATCAACATCGTCGCCTCCTATTATTAGATATTTCACCTTGCCCGCGAGGTCGCGTGCCTTGGCCACTTCTCCATTGAGCCAACGTATCATATGCATGAAGTTATTCTGCATAAAGAGCTTGCTTCCCACATGTATGTCTGAAGCGAATGCAACAGCTACGTCTTCATCAGAGTGCTTTTGAGAGATTATTGGTATGTCTGGCCACACAATTTCATTAGCAATTAGAAAGGGCCCTGAGATTTTTCCCTTCACGGCAAGTACTTCATCATTCACTATGGTTGATGCTTTTGAAAAGAGCTGCCTGCCTTTTTCATAGCTTGAGTTCATGAATATTACTTTCGCTGTGGCCTTTTCATCTTCTATTATCACCATTATGTTTCCGTTTTTTGTAGTGGACTTGCTTCTCACTATGCCAACTGCGCACAGCTCCCTGCCAGATGGTAACTTAGAAACACTGTCAAGATCTGCAACAATGCTCAGAGTACTACCCCTCTCCTCTTCTATTACCCTCCTTATTTTCTTAAGTCTATCACGGAAATACATTACAAAATCCTGTATTGTGCCTGATGTGCTATCACTCTTTCTTACCTTTACAGAATAATCGGATGCAATATCAGCAGCAGGCGGGGAAAAAGAAGATGGAGTTGCTACTTCTACAGGGTTTAGTATTTTTTCTGTCTTGAGGCGCTTTACTATTTCGGAAAGTTGCTCACTCGTCAAAACCTTAAGACCCTCACCAGAATAAGATTCTGCAATCTTTGAGATTAGAAGCTCTGGATCAATCTCCTTAGCTTGGCTGAAGTCTAGATCGGCAGATACAGCTATTCCGAACTTTGCGAGCCTCTTTGTAAGAGCCAATGGTGCTTCCTCTTCCTCCACACAACACCCCTTTTGATTTTCAACCTGGTCCTCAGTCTTCTTTTATGGATTCGAGCTGGCTCAATATGTTCCATATTATAGTCCTTGCCTGGGGCTGAAGATTTATGTCATTGCTTATCGAATCTATGCTGTATATTGCGTTGGAGATCCTTACAGTATAGTCGCCTGGCGCATTGAGATTGTTCTTAGCCTCGCTAGCCGCGCTCCTCACATTCTTGGGCACAGACATGTCGTTTATAATTGAGTCTATCTGCTTCTTTATCTCATCTATTCGTTTGGCTAATTCACTTTCATCCTTCATCTGACCACCTTCAAAAACTTTATACAATGGCACAAAATAGCATGTGCAATAATATGCGCGATTGCAGATATCTAATAAATTACGCTGAAACTTATATATTACTCGCTGAAACTTATATATTACTTATGTAATTTTGCACAGCTTGTGCTGGACTTACATATGATCAAAAATATTGGATACTACACGACTATATGCAGGGCGTACCTTGCATAAAATCCGAGCAAGATTGTTGCAGAGGCCGCTCCGAGCGAAATTAGCAAAGACTCAGCAACACGCTTTGCGATGCTTTGCCCGCTAAGCACCGCTATTGCAGAAGAGACTATTGAGAGCACGACCATAGTAAAAAGTATAGAAAGCGCTATCCCAATGGCGCCGCTCATTCCGAGTGCGAACGGCAGTATAGGAAATACAGCGCCGAAAAAGTAGAATGCTCCGGTATAAAGTGCAGACCGCGCAGGTGTGCGCTTCGCGTTGCCCGGCAAGGCTATGCTGTGCTCGTATTTGGTGGAGAGGTAGGCGCCGCCGGACATAGACAAAGTGCCAGAAAGTGCGACCAGAAGCCCTGCTATGAGCACAAGCACTGGAAGGCGCAGGGCGGCTCCGAATCCCACTGTAGCCGCAAGCACCTCGACTAGGCCGTCGTTCATCCCAAAGATTACATCCCTGACGTTGCTTAGCACGGGGTTGAGCTTGAGCAGCGTTGCACTCAGTATATCTTCTGCTTTTTCCCCTTTCTCCATGGTTTTGAGAAGAGCCAACTCCTGGGAGCTGAAACTAAACTTTCTTATCGCAGCTGTGAGCTTCGAATTTGTTATAAGCTTGTTGTACTCCATAAATTTTATTGTGAAGGCTATGCCGAACAGCTTCCTTGAAAGCCTTATGAGTAGTATACGCAGGAAGTCGTCTCTCTCCTTTATCGCGTATTTGTTCATGCGGAGGAGTTTCTTGAGTATCTCGGAATGGCCGTGCTCTATGGTGTAAAGCTTAAGAAGGGTGCGCTTTATTTCGCCGCGCTCGCCCGATTCGAGCTGCTTGTAGACCTTAGAGTGCAGCTCCTCGTCGCGCTGCAGGTTTTGAAGGTACTGTTCCTTGTCTGCCATAAATGGTTTTCAGAGTCGCAAGCTTTAATACCTTTCTAAAACAAGCTGGAACTGACGATTACCTGGATGCAATGTAATTGGAAAATGAGGCATACAAAGTTGCGCTTTTTTTGCAAGTTTTTTGCAAGTTAATTTAAAAGCAGTGTTAATCGTAGGTTTAAAATAATTGCGTTTTCAAAATTTATATAGTGCGGGATTATAGCGTAACCTGGCAGCGCGGCTGGCTCCAGATGTTTTATTATATGAATTGAGCGGAAACGCGATGATTAAGATCTGGAATTTTAATAAAAGAATGAAGTTACCAGCAAGTCTGGGTTCAAATCCCAGTGATCCCAAAGATTGCGGTGCAGTCGCTGAATACTATTTTTAACTGCTGATTCTCATCATGGAAAGTCCATTGATAAAGAAGATGCGAATTTTGGGCTTATGGTTACATACGCACTAATAGACTTAGGTTTAAATAAGATGATGTAGCTAGTAAAAATGGGATTTTATGTTAGGCTATAGAAAAATGCTCGATAAGATAAGAGCCATAAAGAAGCTGGGCTACATTAAGACTCACAGAAACGGTAATACTGGAATAGGAAAGACACTAGAAGATTTGTTAGGCATTGCGGAAAACAACATTCCTGGCCCAAATGGTAATATGATAGAGCTAAAGTCCGCACGGACTAATGCTACCAGTATGCTTACCCTTTTTACGAAATCGCCAATGCCAGCTAAAGCTAATTCGCTACTTCTAAACAAGATAGGTTATAAGTCTAGTAATGGTAGGAAAGAGCTACACACCACCCTGAACGCTTTGAATTTCAACAATATCAGAGGAAAGCCAGGGCTAAAAATAAGCGTCAAAAGAAATAAGCTAGTTATCGTTGATCCGAAAGGGAATGAATTCGGCTACTGGGATAAAGAAACGCTTAAAAAATCATTTGAGACGAAGCTACCAAAGATAGTTTATGTAAAGGCTGAATCGAGAGGCAAAGGCGCAAAAGAAGAATTTTGGTACAATGAAGCTTGGCTACTTAACGGCTTTAGCTTCGCTAACTTTATAAAGTTGATAAATGATGGAGTTGTACTTGTAGATGTTAGGATAGGTCAATATCCTGATGGAAGACCTCACGACCACGGAACTGGTTTTAGAGTTAGTTCTAGGAAACTTGATATGTGCTTTAGCAACAGAAAGCGCATAGTCTAATTGCTTGCTGGCTTCCAGAAATCAAGTATGTATTCAAAAGTAGTTCCTAGTGTTATGTAATTGCTAGGCCAGCCGAATATGCCTACCCTATTGACTAGATTACGCTTGTCCCAAATTATTATGTTTCGTAGCTCGAAACCTGCTTTTTCCATAGCTTGTATAACGAATATGTGTGTCGGTATACGCCGATTATCCAGCCAGAGGTCGTTAATATTTATTACGCAATGGCCACGCGGCTTCATTAGTGGAAAAATGCCTTTGAATATGTCTTCTATTGCACCTGAAAATTGCGGAACTTCCATTGTTCCTAAATCTCTTTTATCATTAGAATATTGCTGCACTTTCATAAAATGCTCATTTTCTCTCAAATCCGCTCGCATGCTTTTATTTAATCTAGGCTTGTTAAGCATGTTGGCATAAGGCGGAGAGGTAACACAGAGCTTAACGCTCTCCGGTTCCAGATATTGAGACGCGTTTCTGGCATCATCACATATGGGTATTTGTTGAGTTTCTTTGTTTAAGCTGGTCTGCTTGAGGCGTTTCTTGGCTATCTCTATGTATTCTTTTTTTAAATCAAAACCAACAGCATTTCGACCCAAATTTTTAGCTGCTAGAAGTGTTGTGCCAGTTCCTACAAATGGGTCTAAAACTAATTCACCTTTGTGTGTAAATAATTCTATGCACTTGGAAGGTAAGGCTATTGGATACATTGCAGGATGAATATTTTTGTCTCTTAAATCCTCTTTTGTATAATAAAATTCCCAGATGGCAACCTGGCTTTTTACCCACTCTTTAGGAGTCAGACAATTTATATGATTGTCTTCACAAGTACAGGTTTTGGTGTAACCTATCTTGAGCTTTTTGATTTCATGCTTCTGTAATGTTTCTGCAGCAGATAGGTTATCCATTAAAACAACTTTGAAATATTATTTATTAATCAGGATGTTGAATTTTTAAATACCTATTCTTCAGAATACAAATTAAATCCCTACAACAGGGGTTTACCTTCTCTCTTCGACGACAACCCCTGTGTATAGTAGGGATAAGGTAATTCAATGAATATAGCGACCAGTAAATATAAAATAGTTAAGGTTCTGGCTACGGCCGGAGTTACGGAAGGGAATTACATATCTCATCGCATATTGGATGCGATATGTGTGAGAAAATTGTGGAAATTATATAATTGGTAAATGATAAAAAGGCGAGGAATAGGTTATGATAGAAAAATCAACATCCTAATCTATAAATGACAATGGGGGTTCTATCTAAGTGGCACTATCATTCATAGTAGCTTTCTTAGAGAACTGTAAGGTACCACCTTGCCACTTCAATACTCGCGTATTTTCTTTACTATGCGCATTAGCTCGAAGACCTTTTGAGTGTTGATTCTTGCGCTCATAGGCTTTACGTTTCTTTCATTTGCAATCGCCCTGCCCTCTTTAAGCGAAGTGCTCACTATTGCCCCATCAGCGTATTGGAATATGCGTTCTACATTCGACGCATCCAATCCACTCCCCACTATAATCTCTAATTTCGAAGATTCTTTGGCTTCCCTGAGTTTTGATATGTCCGGCGCATTGCCTGTCCATCTTCCTGTTACTATCAAAACGTCGGCACCTTGCTTTTCGGCTTCTATAGCTGATTCTGCGATAGGCCTCTCCTTAAGCATGGTTGCATGCTTTACCTGTATGTCAGTGAATAATGAAACGCCCTCTGCTTCTATGTTGGATCTATACTTAATTACCTCTACAGGATCTGCATTTATAACTCCAAAGTCTGTTTCAACAGAGTCTACGAAAACAGGAACTCTGACAAATTTACCCCCAACAACCTTTGCTATTGCAAGTGCAGCCTTATAGTCATTCCATAATACACTTATACCAAAAGGAATCGATAGATCCTTGCCCAGTTCGGCGCACAGGTAACTCATAGAAACTACGGTCTCCGGACCAACGTTTATCTTGTGGGGCAGATCGTAATTGTTCTCAAAAATAACGCCGTCTACGCCGCCCTCTTCAAGCGCCCTGAGATCCTTCTCGGCGTTTTCTAAAATACTCTCAATCCCGGGAGAGTCTTTGTACCCTAATAACGGAGCGAAATGCACCGCACCGATTATAGGCTTGCTTATGCCAAAAATATCCCTTAAACTGTTTCCTACATGCATAGTATCCTCTTTTGCAGTTGAGATATACCTCCTAGATTTGTGCGCTGAATAACTATCTATAAAAGCTTGAAGTCGCCTTGGCCGGGATTCGAACCCGGGTTGCAAGCGTGACAGGCTCGCATGCTGGTCCACTACATTACCAAGGCATATTATGGCTGTGCGCACACCTGCCTTTTAAGGCTTCCCGTTGGGGTGACTCGAACACCCAACCTGCCGGTATCTAACTGCTGCACTGCATTGCAGTTAGGGAACAGGCTACAGCCGGCCGCTCTGCCGTTGAGCTACAACGGGCATAACTGAGGCTTGTCTTATTACTTTACGCAGTCTGACGCGCAAACGCCAATCTTTATTATTGCTTCAAAATCATAATATATATTTCTATCCTGAAATGTTATATTGCTCAATTGCAATACTTTATAAAGGTGTTCTGCGAAATCCAAGAATGAATTGAAGAGAGTATTATAAATGATTAACATGGCGCCGGTTAAGCAACAGCGTACAGAGGAAAACGAGACCCCAAAATCAAAGGTAATAATAAAAAAGTATTACAAGAGGCCCCTTGCATTTTACAGATATAAGGACATGCTAATCAGGATGTCATCGCAGCTGCATGTTGCAGATGCTTTTCTTACTCTCATAGCATTTATAGCCCTTATCTACGCCTTCCCATACTATCCTCTTCTGACGCTGCCTATCGTGGCTCTAATAATAACTGGGGCTGCGCTCTACAGACCTTTTCTCGGCTTGATAGTTCTGGCGGTATTCACGCTACCAATGCTTGTATATCAAACCCCAGTGCTCGGTTGGATGTTCCTATTTGTAATAAGCGGCATGCTTATATACGGCTATATGCACCATAGGACCAT
Source organism: Candidatus Micrarchaeaceae archaeon (assembly GCA_038876335.1). Classification (GTDB taxonomy): domain Archaea; phylum Micrarchaeota; class Micrarchaeia; order Micrarchaeales; family Micrarchaeaceae; genus JAKATY01. The sequence goes on from JAVYYS010000008.1 coordinate 9,457, forward strand.
ATTATTCCTGTATCTTCTAACGGCGCTCTCATTCTCCTATATAGGATACATCTTGACAATACCCTTTTTCGTCTTAGCGATACTTGTTGTGGGCTACAAGCGCGCATCGATAATGATAGTTCTATTCGTGCTAGCAGTCGTAAGTGGGTCTGCACTACTTGGAATAAATAATTATGGCTATATTTTATACAATGGGGTTTCGGCACACGCTTCATTCATTCCAAATCCGGCGCTAAATTATACAGAAGTAACAAAGCCCGCCATACATTTCGGCAGCTTCTGGAGTACCACAGGCAAAGCATTTGCGGAGCTTGGAGAAGGTAAAGTAGCAGATCTTGTAACTCAAGGAATCGCTTTATCGCTATCTGCACTCTTGCAGCAGTACTTATACATAATAAGCCTTGCCGTGCTGCTTGCCATCTGCTTTGCAATAGATTTCTTTGCGACAAACATGAAATCTAAATACAGGGGCACTGAGGCGAGCTTCATAGCAATCTTCTACCCTCTTTCTTACATAGGTGTGTTATACTTTTCTGGATCTGCGGCCAATTACATTATACCTGTAATCAGTTTTATTCTTGCGCCGGCCCTAATCTATGTCCTTGAAAATTACAATGTAAAAATTGTTAAGACTCTTGAAATAAGAAAGCAGGATCTGCGCATGAAGTTCGGAGAGGCTTTTGAAGACCTCGAAGCAGGAAATGTAAGCGAAACATTTGCCGATATAGGTAACTACGAAGCTACAAAAGAGGAGCTTAAAAATGCAATACTAGGTCCAATAGAGCAGAGGGCAGTTTCCCGTGCTTATAATATAAAGCCGGCCAAGGGCCTCCTCTTTTTCGGACCTCCGGGAACTGGCAAGACGATGATGATGCGCGCTCTTGCTAATGAAGTCCATGCGGGCTTCTTCTACGTAAAGGCATCAGACCTCATCTCTTCATATCCTGGAGAAACTGAAAAGAAGCTGGCAGAAATATTTACCGTAGCAAGAAAGCACGCACCATGCGTCCTCTTCTTTGATGAGATAGATGCAATAGGAGTGAGCAGGGACACACCTGATGTAGATGAAGTACACAGGCATGCATTATCACAGCTCCTCGTTGAAATGGACGGCTTTCAAAAGATAAACAATGTTATAGTAGTTGGAGCAACCAATGTACCCCAGCTGCTCGATAGGGCACTGCTAAGGCCTGGGAGATTTGACAAGATAATTTATCTCCCGCTACCTGATTTCAATGGAAGGAAGAAAATATTCGAGCTTTATCTTAGCAAGCTGCCGGTGGCTGAAGAGATAGACTTAGACGTTTTAGCTGAAAAAACAGAAAGGTATTCTGGAGCCGATATAAAAGGGCTGTGCGAGAGCGTATCGCAAATGGTAGCCCAAAAGGCCGTAAGCAAGCATACAATACTCGAAATAGGCATGCGTGATTTTCTCGAAGCGATAGGATCTACTAAACCCTCAACATCTCTTGCACAAATAGATGAGTACAATAGGTTTAAGCTCGACTTCGAGCGCCAGCTTCTGGGCGAATCAAGCTACGAAAAGGAGAACAAGGTTTATATGAAGGATGTTGTGGGCTTGGACGATGCCAAGAAGGCGCTTAATGAAGCGATAGCGATTCCGCTGCTGCATCCAGACCTGGTTAAAAAATATGATGTACCTATAATAAACGGGATATTGCTCTTCGGACCTCCGGGAACGGGCAAGACGATGATGATGCGCGCGGTGTCAAACGAATACAAGGGGCTTACGCTCATAGAGATTAATGGGGCTGAGATTTCGCGCGAAGGCATAGAGAAAGCGAGCGCAACAATAAAGGATGTGTTTAACAGGGCGAAGGACAATGCCCCCTCAATAATTTTCATGGACGAGATAGACGGCTTAATACCTAAAAGAGAAGGCGCCAGCGAATTCACTTCGCAGATAACCACGGAAATACTCAAAGAAATGGATGACTTGAAGAAGTACGGGAATGTGGTGGTGGTAGCAGCAACGAACAGGCCAGATGTGCTAGACCCTGCGATTCTTAGGCCTGGAAGGTTCGACAAACTCATATTCATAAAGCCGCCCAATGAAGATGAAAGGAAACAATTATTCATGCAATATCTTTCCAACGTGCCGCTGAGCAAGGATATAGATTACGCTGTGCTGGCAAAACAGACCATAGGGTTCACTGGAGCTGATATATTCAATGTATGCAGGGAGGCAAAAACAAAGGCGCTGGAAAGCAGGATAAACACTGGCGAAGATGTTGAGATAGACATGCGTAGCGTGCAGGAAGTTATAAAGAAGATAAGGCCATCGGCCCCGGACATAGTTGTAGGCAACTATCTTTCATTCCTTTCAAAATATGGCCAACGCTGAGGAACTGTGATGCATGCGAACTCCGCATGCTCTAATCTGCTACTTGAAGGCAAATCTGCTTTCAAGCAGGCGGTTTGAAAAAACGCGTGACAGGTCATTAACGTAAAGTTCCTTTTCTTCACCGCTCATGCGCACGGAGCAGAACTCTATCTTTAATATGTCTCCTACATTAAAATTAGCGGTTGCAACAGCACTTGAGCCCCAGAATACGGCTCTGATTAATGAAGTGGAATCGCTAAGCGTACAATTAGCTACGCCTATCTGACCTAGTCCGTCTAACCTGTTCACGTATTTTATCGGATATATTTCTACAGCCTTGCCTATTACATCAATGTTTTTCTCACCACCTTTTAGTGAAGAAAAATTCGGAAGAGGCATTGATGATGGAACCACCCTGCTTATTAGAGTTTTATTTATCCCTTTTAGTGAGCCGCTTGAGAGGAGGGCAGCATTGCGCACGAGCACTATATCACCACGCTCAAAGGCCTCAGTATCTATCCGATCGGAAGCCTTGTCAAACAGCGTCAATTTTATAGTCTTGCCTTCTCTGCCCAGCACCACCTCCCGCTTTACGCCCTTCTTAGATCCATAGTTGTACTCCACTGGATTAAAAATACGGTAGAGGTTGTCGCGCACGTTTACAGTATAGCTTGAGACTGCCTGCTGTGGTTGGAAAAGTGATTTAGTTAGAGAAACTGAAGGCTTGGAAGCTATAAAAGAAAGGAGTCCTGCCACATCAGTAAAATCCTGCGAAGATGGAGCAGAGGCTGGATGTGGAAGAGTCCCTTCTTCTGCTATGCGCTCTGCAGTTTCCCTCGTTACCATGCCAGAGAGGTCTTCCAATACATCATCAACCGTGACCATCAAACCATTGCACAATATTGTTTTGCGGCTAGTCTACGCAGAGTATTTAGGACCGTAAATATTTATGCAAAGCAAAGGATAAAAATTATACCATGCAAGATTAGGCGTGGTGTGGCTGTGTCGAAAAGTACAAATAAGAATAAAGCGGCTAAAGTGTGGCTTGATGGAAGGATGCTAAATTATGAAGAAGCAAAGGTCCCCATATTAACGCATTCGCTACAATATGGCAGCGGTATATTTGAAGGTATAAGGTCGTACGAGACTGATAGGGGTGCGGCAATATTTAGGTTACATGAGCATGTGAGGAGGTTTCTCAACACTGCAAAGATATACTCTATGGATCTTGGCTATAGCGAGAGCGAGATAAGCGAAGCGATAGTGGAGGTTGTGAGGAGAAGTGGCGTGCAACAAACCTACATAAGACCTTTCGCCTTTTACAATGATGACAGAATAGGCGTGAGCACTAAAGGCAAAAAAGTCAGCTTGTTTATAGCTGCGGTGCCGTTCGGCGCATATTTCGGCAAGGGCGAAAACAGCGGTATAAGGTGCAAAATTGCGTCATGGCACAGAATAAAGTCTGATGTTCTCCCAATAGAGGCAAAGGCAAGCGGAAACTACCTCAATTCTATAATAGCAAGCAAAGAGGCAGCTGCGGCAGGCTTTGACGAAGCAATAATGACGACATCTGATGGCTTCCTTGCCGAAGGGGCGGCGGAAAACATATTCCTGGTAAAGGACGGGACTCTAATTACCCCAGACAAGAGCTCTGCAATACTCCTTGGCATAACGAGGAAGACTGTAATAGAGCTGGCTGGGGAGATGGGAATAAAAACTGAGGAGAGGGCTGTTCACCGCGAGGAGCTTTATACCGCTGACGAACTCTTCTTCTCCGGCACGGCGGCAGAGATAACTCCGATTGTAAATGTAGACGGTATAGAAATAGGAGATGGAAAGGTGGGGCGCAGCACCAAAATGATATTGAGCAAATACCAGGACGTAGTTCATGGCAGGGACAGATCGCACCTATCGTGGCTGACTTTTGTCTAATCCACATAGTGCAGATGTGGTGCCTAATCATACAAACAAAGATGCAAACACTTTGGCGTCGCCAAGCATGCTCTCTATCTTGCAGTATTCGTTGGGTTGATGAGCCGTATCTTCGGTCGTGTTCCATACTGCAACAGGAAACCCAAGCCTCCTGAAAAATAGAGCACATGTACCTCCCCCTATGCCAAGCACGCGGGGCGATACGCCGAGCTTCTCCTTAATTCGCTGGCCGAGTGCCTTCACTATGGGTGAATCGGCACTTGTAGGTTGCGCGGGATCCTCCCTGTTGAAAACCTCTATGCTAATGCGGAGGCCTGGAGCAGCCCTCATCTCTTGTTCAGCAAGTTCGTTTATGTCATGAAGCACGCTGTCGAGCTTATAGCATGGAAGCACCCTGCAGTCCATGTAGCTCACATCTGTCCCGGGAATGATGTTGACGCTGCCCACATTGGGCTCATGCTTAGTGATTTCGAAGGTAGAGCAGTCTGGGTCGAAGAGGCTGTCTTTCGCGTTATACTTTCCATATAAATAGGATTCCATACCATCGATGAAATGCGCCGCATGCCTGTAAGCATTTATGCCCTTGCCTGGCGTGCTTGCATGCACTTGCCTGCCTACAGTAGTGAACTTAAGCCAGAGAAGGCCTTTTTCTGCGATCTCTATTTCATCGCCGCTGCTGCTGCCTGCATCAGGCACAATAAACATATCGCCCTCTTTGAATATACCTTCGCCAATGAGCTTCTGTATGCCGTATGTGCTGCCTACTTCTTCGTCCGCAACAAGCGCAAGCCCAAAGTTGTACTTCTGCCGAAGCCCTGATTCCCTCAGCGCTTTCAACGCATATATGCCTGCAATGACATCTTGGCCGTTGTCCGAGGTGCCGCGACCATAGATAAAGCCGTCTTTGACAAATGCGTCAAACGGATCGTGCGACCAGAGACTTAGATCTCCAGGGGAAACTGTGTCAATGTGCGCAATAAGCCATATCGTAGATGGCATAGATCCGTATTTCACCACGAGGTTTGATCGGATAGCGGAGCCGTCGTAATAATCGTATCTCTTGGGATTGAAACCCATTGATTCGAGAAGCGCTCTTAGATAATCCGCGCGCTTCGATTCGCCGGAGCCTCCACTGAGCGGGGATATAGAAGGGATCGCAACCATATTCTTCATCGCGCTTACCATCTCTTCCATACTCTTCTCTATGATTGCGTCAAGAATAAACGGGTCGGAGATTTCAGGATCCTGCGGCATACGCACACATTTACATGAGTTTGAGGGAGGAGGTGTATTTGTCTATCTCCACTGCTTTCCACGGACCTATGCCCAACGCAGTCCTCGTGCCCGGGGGCAGCTCTGTGAGCCCTGCATCGCTGATCAGAGCGCAAGGCACTCCTAGATACTCAAACGCCTTGAAAAGCTTCACAAGGCTTTCCTCTCCATCCACTTTAAGCACTATCTTTTTCTGCCCAGAATCCACCCACTCTTCGGCTATCTTTGCATCCTTCTTCGCGGCGAGCAGATAGCTCTCGAGTGATGCGTGCGCTACCTGCGCAGCTAACTTCCCTTTGCCCATTCCAAGGTCGGAGCGCACAACAATTACCTGCTTGATCTCTTCAGAGCTTGATTTTTGCATGATAAGAATTCGCTGCCAAATCTTTTATAATTTTATATTCATGCGGTGCTGAGAGTACGCAGATGATTGCGCACGATCTTGTCAAGGTCGTCCAAGCTGTTTGCGTTTTCCACGCCCTTCACGCCTACGATAAACCTGCGCATCATATCTGTATAGTCGGTTCTCAACGCTATTCCGCTGTTGCGATTTGTGTCAAGCCGCAGGAATGAGAAGTAGTTGTCGTCTACGAGAATGTTATGGCCTGGTTGCACATTTAGATAGCCACCCTTTGCAGTGTTGCTTTTGACGTGGACCACTTTCACGTCCACACCGGCCTCTCTGAATTGCGAACGCAACTTTCCGCCATCTACAGTAGGATTAGAGGTTATAACCCCTATCGCTATTTCAAGGCCTGAATTCTTGCCTTCTTCTATCCAGCCTTTTGCCATGCCTGCCAGCTCACTGCGCAACGGCAAGCCATCGCCATTCATGGATTTTGCTGAAGACTTACTGAAAAGGTGGAGCGAAATGAACATCAGCTCCTTGAACGTGTTGTAGGCAAGACGCTCCATACCAGGCGTTTTGGGACCTAGCTGGGCGAAGCCCTTATTCTTAAATGCATCCTCTATATCGTCTTTTGCGACGCCATCGTTGTCAAGCCATATTGTTAACTGTTTCTTCGTTAGCATTTTTACACTTTATTCCAATGGATAGTTGCTGATTTATTCTATGTTGGTATTTAAAAAAGCGAAGTGCATATCGCACGATTGACGAACTTATTTATTAGAAGATTTAAGGGGATGGCCGATCCGGAGATGTGAAATAAGCTAATAGAAATTTATATAAATTGAGGGTGCCATTTCATTCTGTATTGATGCAATTGACATTGCGGCTAAGAAGTTGAAAAAGGTAGATAGAATGGCAAATGGGAAAGTTGAAGCTTATATAAAGGAGGTGCTTTCTACAAAGGGAGCGATGCTTTTCTCAGTAATAGACCCCCTCGATTACAAAAGCACAGAAGAAGCAATAAAAACTGCGGAAAATGTAGTAAAGGGCGGCGCTGACCTTGTGCTTGTGGGTGGGAGTATAGGCGCGCAGGGTGAGCTGCTCGACACTGTGTCAAAAGGGATAAAAGAAAAAATAGATGTGCCTCTTGTTTTGTTCCCAGGTAACATAAGCACGCTGACTAGGTATGCAGATGCTGTTTATTTCATGTCGCTGCTAAACGCAAGGAACCCGTATTGGATAACACAGGCGCAGATGCTCGCGGCTCCAGTGGTGAAATATATGAAGATAGAGCCGCTGCCTGTAGGTTATATAGTCGTATATCCTGGCGGCACAGTGGGCTGGGTAGGCGACGTCAATTTCGTACCCAGGGAAAAGCCGAAGATTGCAGCAAACCTTGCGCTGGCGGGAGAGTTCCTTGGAAACAGGCTTATTATAATAGATACGGGCTCAAATCCACGGATACAGCATTCGGGCCCTGCTCCGGTAGAAATGCTTGCTGCGGTAAAGCATGAGATCAGCGTGCCGCTTGTGGCAGCTGGAGGCATAATCACTGCTAAGGACGCAAGAAATGCGTTTGCAGGAGGTGCTGACATAATACAGGTTGGCACTGCATTTGAGGGTAATTTGGCTGCATACAAAAAGGCGCTTATGTTCTCAAAGATAGCGAAAGAGGAGGGCGCGAAGAAGCTCCTGTGAGTGGCGCAAAAAAAGAAAGATTAAGGAGCAGATGCTATGCGGGAGATAACTACAATAGAGGTTTCTGCTCTTGTGAACGAACTGCAAAGCATAAGAGGATTTTATTTCGATAAGTTCTACGAAGTTGGTAGAGGCAGGTTTAGGTTCAGGCTGAGCAGGCAGGGCGAGAAGGAGGAGCTTCTCTGCATATTAAAACACGCGCTTAACCTTACCCATTACATTGAAAAAGGAAAGCAGGAATCCAACTTTTATGCTGCGGTAAGAAAGAGGATCACAGGCTACAAGATAGAGAGAATAGAGCAGCTCAACGAAGATAGGATAATAAAGATTACCGCAAGCAGAGGTGAGGAAGAAATAGGAATTGTATTTGAGATGTTTGGGAAGGGAAACCTACTCATAGTAGACAAAGATATGAAAATTCTGCTCGCATATACACAGGCAGAATTCAAAGACAGGAGCGTGCGCAGCGGCATTCTCTATCAGCCGCCACAGAGCAAGGCAGTGCCCCTCTCAATGGCAAACTCCCAGAGCGTTCTGAGGATAATAAGTGAATGCAAAGACAAAAGCACAGGAATAACCGCATTCCTATCGAAGTCAATGAATATAGGGGCCCTTTACATAGAGAACGCAATTGCTGGATCAGGCGTGAATACAAAAGAGGAGGTAGACAAAGTAAGCGGCGAAGAAGCGGCAAGGATAGCAGAAAGCATAGCGGCAATAAAGAGGTATACCACAGCACCGGAGCCCGTTGTATACAGATCCAACGGAAATGCAGTAGATTACGCGATTTGCAGTATAAGCAAATATGAAGGCTTGGCAAGCATTGAAGCGCAGCATGTCGGAAGCTTACAGGAAGCCCTCGATATCTACTACCATGAGATCACAGAAGAGAACAATAGACCTGAAGAAGCGGGAGAAATAAAGGCCATAAGAAAGAGCTTGGAAAGGCAGAGAGAGCTCCTCAAGTCGGTGGAAGAAGAAGAGGAGCATTCCAGAAAAGCCGGAGAAACCATATTTAAAAACATGGAACTATTAAACAAAGTAATATCAGAACTGAGAGAGAAAAAAAGGATTAGCGTAGAAGAACTCCAGAATATGTTTCCAGAAATTAAAATAATAGGCCTCGACCTTAAGGACAAAACTGTAACAATAGAATTGCGCGAGTAGCATGATAAAAGTAACGTTTCTTGGAACTAGCGGGTCTGCACCCACAAAGGGCAGAAATCTGCCTGGCGTAGCGCTTACTTATGAAGGGGAAACGCTGCTTTTCGACTGCGGAGAAGGTACGCAAAGGCAGATGATGAGGTTCGGCGTAAACATCTCAAGCATAAGCGCTGTATTCATAACGCATATGCATGGCGACCATATTATAGGGATAGCAGGTTTGCTGCGCACATTTGCGCTAAACAGGAGGGAAGAGCCGCTATACATCTTCGTGCCCAAAGGGGGAGAGGCTGGAGTAAGGGCACTGCTAACATTCGACCACGTGCTGATGAACTATCCAATAATAGTAAGAGGAATAAGCGGAGGAGTTATATTCGAAAGGAAGAATTTTAGGGTTAAGGCATTCAGACTAAACCACACTGTGCCTACATACGGGTATGCGCTGCTTGAGAAAGATAAGCTGCACTTCATAAAAGACAAGTGCAAAAAGCTCGGCATAAAGGGCAGGATGTTCTCGGAGCTGCTTAAAAAGAAGGAAATAAAGGTAAATGGCAAAACAGCAAAGTTGGGAGACGTAACATACACGGAGAAAGGCCTAAAAATATTATATGTTACGGATACAAGGCCTATTAAAGATGTGATAAAGGAAGCGCAAGGAGCTGACCTCCTTATTCATGAGGCAACATTTTCGGAGGTGCACAAGAAGCTTGCCATAGAGAGGAAGCACTCAACAGCTCTTGAAGCCGCAAAGATAGCCAAAGAGGCGAGGGCAAAGAAACTACTCCTCTTCCATTTCAGCGCAAGGTATAAGAACACAGCAATGCTTATAAAGGAGGCGAAAAGTGCGTTTGAAAATGTGCAAGCAGCGAAAGACGGAATGACGGTGCTGTTGGAAAAGGATAAAAAAGAAAGGGGCCTGTAGTCGAATGGTAAGACGTCACGTTGACAACGTGAAGAGCAGGAGTCCGATTCTCCTCGGGCCCACTTTTCCGATAGCGAAATCGCGGAAAGGTTTAAATGTTTTTTTTGCATTATAATAAGCGTAAGCTTATGCGGAAGATCAACACAGGGGGCATCCTAGCGTCTTAGGGGTTTTGGAAATCGGCAGGTTCATAAGGGCGACAGGCGTATGCATGAATTGCGGTACAGTGCAGCATCTAAGCCTATCAGATAGAATAGCGCAATATACCCTTCATGCCATTCAGTATTT
>JAVYYS010000009.1:0-18479 GCA_038876335.1 Candidatus Micrarchaeaceae archaeon
TCCGCCCTTGGCCCAACGTCAATAATAGTCAGTTCGACCGGCCAAGGTGTCGGTTTCACGGCTGCTACTGTAGCGCAGATACAGTCTCTTCCAAACGTGAGTGAGGTTATACCCATATTGATTGGATCAGCAACACTCAGGTCAGGGAGCGAGAACACAACTGCCACAATAATAGGCATATCGCCGCAGGATTTGGCGTTGTTCCTTGGAACGGTCAACCTTTACCAGGGAGCGCTCTACCAGGAAAGCGTCTCGCCAGAGGCACTGATTGGATACGACCTTGCATTTCCGTCATCGTCCGGCGGCCTTCAGAGCGTGCTTGTGGGGCAGCCGATATCGCTGACGATATTCTCCGAAGGGGGCAGCTCTAGCATAACAGCCCCTGTAGTTGGGATACTGCAGCCCTACGGCGCCTCGATACTATCAGTAGATTCCGCTGTGTTAATGTCGCTCTCTGCGGCCGAAACTATACTGCACAGAGCATCATACACTACCATATTGGTAAAAGCGACCAGCACAAGCACAGTATCGGGTGTGGCAAGCACAATAACGGCGATATACGGGAGCAACGCCAGGGTGGAAACGACACAGCAGATAGCACAGACGGTAAGTTCGATTGTGGGGTCGATAAGCACGCTACTGGTTCTTATTGCAGGAATATCGCTGCTGGTAGCTGCCATAGGTATAATGAACGTGATGCTAATTTCGGTTTATGAAAGGGTACACGAGATAGGAATAATGAAGTCCTTAGGTTTCAAGAACAGGAACATATTAATGATATTCATAGTACAGGCGCTGATAATTGGAGTCTTTGGCGGCATTGCTGGACTGATAGCCGGAGCCGGAGGGGCGTATACCATGAGCGCGTTGATAAGCCACGTATCGTCTTCAAGTCCTTCCTCTTCTCCCACAGTTGGTACGGCTGGAGGGGGAGCGCGCTTCGCCTATGGGGGAGGAGCAGTAGGTGCCGCCCCAACCAGCTCGTTGTCTTCGTCCTTATCCTTCTCACCGGTCATATCTTTGGAGACTGTTCTGGCAGCTATGCTGGTAGCAATAGGCGTTAGCGTAATAGCAGGGGCATACCCCGCATGGAAAGCGTCAAAGCTAGAGCCGATAGAGGCTCTAAGGGAGCTGTAGTGTGCGGGCAGATCCCAAGTTTGTGGGTAGATATAGCTAACATAACTACCCCAACTCAAAACAGGCAGCCACTTCTGGCTTACCATAATCATGCGAAACTCGGACCCAATCTCCTCAGCAAGTCCTCGTTGCTTTCAAAGTACTCGCGCGCCTTCTTAAGCCTCTTCACTAGATAGCCGGCAACTGCCTTTTTCAAATCCGCTGGATGCAGAAGTTTCTTTGCATACAGCTCTTTCAGCTGCTGCGGCGTGCTTATTTCTATATCGCCCCCGAACTTGCGCTCCCGCTCCACGAGGAGTTTCCCTTCATTTGGAAGTATCAGCAATGACGCAATTTCCACTATGGGGTTCTCTACAACCGAGCCTAGAGGGCAATAGGCATTGTTTACGCTTTCGAATATCTCCTTCTCCGAAGCGTTTATCTTTATTATAGTGCCTGGAAGCGAGGAGCTCATCTTTACCCCGGGGCCTTTGAGCGAAGGGAGGAGCGGCATCATGAGCTCGATTCTTTTACTGTATCCTATCTTTGGCATATACTCCCTTGCGAAAGTGAGTATGTGCCGCTGGTCGACGCCGCCGAGCTGCATGTCAACGCCGAGGTACTGCTCATCGAGAGCCTGCATTATAGGGTAGATCAGCTCGCTCACCTTCGGATTCTTCATGCGCGTAACCTCTGAAGCTGCGTGCAGTGCAGATTTGACTGTAGAGAGCGTTGAGAGCTTGAATATATCTGTCTGATAGTCCTTGCCCAGCTCGAAGTCAGAGCCTGTCATGAACTTTGGCTTTTCCTTCCACTCAATTGAAAGCTCTATTGCCTTTTGCGTGTACTCCTTCCTTATGCCAAGATCCTCCCAGCTTGATTTCAGATCGTCAAGCACCGCGTGCAGGTCGGCAAGCAGGACTATTGTCTTAAAGCCGGCCTTCTGCAGGTCAAGAAGCTTCCCAAGCGAGACAAGATGCCCTATGTGCAATGGACCTGTTATCGCCCTACCGATATAGACGGAAGGCGCTGCCTTGCTCATGAGCAGCTCCTCCAGCTCCGGCTTGGTAAGCAGCTCTGCAGAATTCCTTAAGACAAGTTCCATTCTTGCAGCTTTGTCCATGCGAAACACGATTGAAAGCTATGCGGTTATAGGGATTAGAGGGCTATCTTCTTAAATCTCTTTTGTGTGGGGTTCCGCCCTGCTCCTTGTCTTTGTTTTCATTCTGATCTACAATACTTTTACACTTTCGCGTATCTCCTTGATCAGCGCTTCCTGCGCTGCGCCATTTCCACCGCCTCGCATTGCCTCTAGCAGGGATAACGCTTCGCCTGCCCTTCCTTTTTTGAAAAGAGACAGTGCCATGTAGTGCGCAGCGTTGAAAACGAAAAGATCCTTTGAGAGCAGCTTTTCGCTCTGCTCCAGCGACTTGCTGAAATTTCCTATATTGCTCTCCAGCACCATGCTTTCATACGCTTCAAGCATTTGGTTTCCCAGCTTTTTAACCCTCTCCAGCACCCATGACGCAGCCTTGAGGTCTCCGAGCTTTATATAAGAAAGAAACATTGCATGCAGATACGGCAAGGTCTCCGAGCCGCCCTGAAGAGCGCTTTTTGCGGTTGCAATGGCTTTGTTCAGCAGAAAGCGCGCGGAGGAAAACGCCGCCAAGGAAGCGTTTCTGCGAGTAATGTTCTCGTCCATAAATCCCTGCAGGGAGTAATTGATCAAGGAAGCCTCGTAGTTGGAGCGCTCGATGTTGACTAGGGCTTCTGAGTATGGAAGGTAAGGGTTTGCTGCATAGTCTGGCAGCGACTCATATTTCTGCAAAGCTGTGGCGAAGTCGTTCGCGGCCACGCTTGAATTTATGCTTTTCGCCAATTGTATGGCGTTTGTGCTCACTGCCTTTGCGTCTGGGATGAATGCTTCGCAATATGAGCAGAAAAAGCTTGCTGAAGCGCTGCTGGTTTCCGAGCCGCAGTAGGGGCAGGTGTTTTTCCCGGATTGCTGGACAAACCCTTTCAACATCCTTGCATATGCTTTCACATTCATATACACAGCCGAGATTTTACGCGCATAAAATAGATTGCGCAATAAGAAATATAATGCTAATTGCTTTACTGAATTATGATGATTTTGTGGTTACTGTCCAAGATGTAGTAAACGCTTTAAAACAGTGCGTCGACCCTGAGCTCAACGCAAACATAGTGGACCTTGGGCTTATCTATGACATAAAGGTTACGGATGGGAAGGATATAAAGGTTAAGCTTACAATGACCTCGCCTATGTGCCCCGTCACAAGCATAATACTCGCAGATGTGCAGCTCAGGCTAGAAGCCCTGAAAAGCGGGGGCAAGACAGATATAGAGCTTGTCTGGGATCCGGCGTGGAGCCCAGAAATGATGAGCGACGCGTTGAAATACAGGGACTGACTAGCTTAGTACATCAGTATATGTGCTCTTCATCTACCCTATGGTAGTCCACAAGCTCAGATTTTTTGAACCAGAGGGCGAGCTCCTTTTTTGCCGCTTTTTCGTTCTCGGAAGCGTGAACAATATTCTTTACAGGCCTGGATTTCAGGTCTCCCATCTCGTAAGAATCCACGCCATACCTCCCGCGTATCGAAGATGGATCGGCACTCCTTGGCTCGGTGCTCCCTGTCAGCTTCCTAACAACGTATACAGCCTCATTGCCTTCAATCGCCATTGCTACCACCGGCCCGCTGGTGAGATGCTTTAGCAAGTTAGCCCTTACCCTTTTTCCTATCTCAATCTCGCTCTCCGTGATTTTCAGGCCTTTCTTCAGCGCAGCCTCGTTAGCTTTCCTGCCAACTGAAAGCATCCATTCCTCATCTGCAGCGTAGTGCTTTCCTGCAAGATCCTTGTCGGGCCTGACCATTTTTATGCCAACAACTTTAAGACCCGCTTCTTCAAACGTAGTTATGACCTTTCCTATCAGTGCCCGGTACACACCTTCTGGTTTAACTAAGACTAGAGTTCTTTCTATCATCGAAATCGCCACGCCTTTTTATTGTACATTTATTGTGTTTAATGGCAAACCTATTTATAACTTCCAAGTAGAATCCACATTACTGTTTTGCGCAGTAAAAGGAATTTATAGTTTAGCAAAGAAACAGTGCTTATGGATTTCCTCATGTTTATAGCCAGCATTGTGCTGGACGCAGGTGCATCCTGGTTAAGGATGTTCGCCGCCTTATTCCTCTCAGTTCTGCTAAGCATCGGCGTAGGCATTGCCGCTGCTGTTTCCAAGCATGCGGAGAGGATTATACTGCCGATAGTTGACATATTCCAAACGTTGCCAATACTTGCGTTCTTCCCATTCGTTATATATGTGTTCGTCTTCCTGCTTCCTGGCTACATAGGGATAAACGCGGCTGTGATATTCCTCATAATAACGAGCATGGCGTGGAACATAATATTCGGAGTGTACGAATCCGTGAAGATGCTGCCAGTAGAGTTCATGGAGATCGCCGACCTCTATGGCATGAAATTCTGGAGCAGGATGCGCAAGATATTCATACCCGCGGCGATGCCGAGAGTAGTGGAGCAGTCTGTGCTTTCGTGGTCGATAGGGCTCTTCTACCTTGTCACGAGCGAGATATTCTCCATAGGCAACATCAATTATGCTGTGAAGTACGGCATAGGAGTGGCGCTTGCAGAATTGGCGTTCTCCGGCAACTACTTCTACTACTTCATAGGCATACTGGTATTCATAGCGTTCGTAGTTGCAACGCGCTTCCTCTTTTTCAGGCCTCTTGAGAAGTATTATACTAGGTACAACAGGATATCGGAAGAGCCAAAGAGGCATTTTGCGCTGCATTTCGGAATTGCGAAGGCGCTCAACTATCTCCCAAAGCTGAGGCATGCGCCTGCTACAAGGATAAGGCAGATGCGCGCCATTCCGCGCATGCGTAATTCCCATAGAGAAGAGCCCATGCTGCCAGCGATAGAGCGAGCAGAGCTTCGCAAAGGGATTATAGCGATCGCGGTTATTGTGGCGGCGCTTCTTGTGGTGTTTATCGGCACGCACTACCATACATTGTTCTCGTACGAACTGGAATCCGTTGGGGCTCTTGCAGCCTCTTTTGCAAGGGTGTGGCTCGCCTTCGCTGCAATACTTGCAATAGCTTTTCCGGTGTGCGTCTACCTTGTTTTTATCTCGCGGCACCGCGACTCATACCTGCTGCTCTTCCAGATCATCGCTTCGATACCTGCAACAATACTCCTGCCAATAATAGTGATAGCGCTCAGGAACTATGCATTCCACAGCGAACTGACTGCATTTGTCATCTTCTTCCTGAGCGGAATATGGTATATCATATTCAGCGTAATAGCGAGCTCTACAGTAATATCAAAGGAGGTATTTGAGGTAAGAAAACTCTTTGGTATAAAAGGGAAGAATGCATGGAGGTATATATACAGCAAGGCGCTTTTGCCTGGATTAATTACAGGCAGCATTACAGCGATCGCGGCTGAGTGGAACGCAAGCATAGTCGCCGAATACTTTACTACTACAGGGATAAGCGGGACAAACGTAGTGAGCTCGGTAAGCGTAGGGATAGGAAAACTGCTCGATCTCTCATTAGGCTCAGGAAATATAACGCTGATGGTTATTGCGCTGCTAAACCTTACAGTCATGATAATATTGATAAATACGTTCGTTTGGAAGAAACTTTATAAGAAAGTAGCGAACACTTACAGGTAAATATGATATGCGCAAATGGTCGATAGAATGGAGGGTGCGGTGCTTGAGGCAAGAGAAATATATTTCTCTTTCAGTGACAGCCCGAACCAGTGGATTATAGACGGGGTTAGTTTCAAGGCAAGAAAAGGGGAGTTTATCTCGCTTATAGGGCCTTCGGGATGTGGCAAAAGCACCTTGCTTAGGGTGCTTGCGAACCTTATAAAACCGAGCAGCGGAGAAGTGCTCTACAACGGAAAAAGGATTTACTCGCCAACCAGTGATATCTCATTTGTCTTCCAAGATTTCGCGCTGTTGCCTTGGCTTACAAACATAGAAAATGTGGAAGTGGGGCTCGCAACTGCGAACATCAGCCCAGAAGAGAAAAGGAAGCGAGCGGCTGGAGTGCTTAACATGATGGGGCTAGAGAGCGTGGCTAACTATTATCCAAATGCGCTAAGCGGGGGCATGAAACAAAGAGTAGGCATAGCAAGGGCGATAGTTTCGAACCCGCGCGTGCTCCTGATGGATGAGCCATTTAGCTCGCTAGATGAGCTCACAGCCAACGCACTGAGGAGCGATGTTGTATACATGCTTAAAAGCACAGAGATCTCAATCAACTCTGTAATAATGGTTACGCACAACGTAGAGGAGGCAGTAGAAATGTCTGACAGGATCATAGTACTCACAGACAAGCCTACAAAGGTTAAGGAAGAGATAAAGCTGGCTATGGAATATCCGAGGAACAGGCACAGCAGAGCTTTCATAACGATGGTTGACAAGGTTTACGAAGCACTCACGCGGCAGCAATAGGGTAAGCTATGCTATGCAAGCTTCCAGCTATCGTCTGCCTGATCGTAGACTAGCAGCCTCAGCCTTACCGCCCACTTTACCAGCAACCTCCTAAGCTGCTCCATATACTTGTGCTTGTCGCTGTAAAAAGCTAGATTGTTCTCCTTGAGCAGATTTGCTAGCCTTTCGGTTGTAATCTCTCCTTCCAGCTTCAATGCTAGTATGATGGTTTTAAATGGCTCTACTTCTGAAAGCGGGGGGGCAAGAACCTTTTGCATATTCTTAATTGTAAGTCCGGAGCCTAATTCAGTAATAGTCACTTTTCCCCCATTTACCTTTGCCAGACCAAGCAGCTTGCATGCGTCGAGTATTGGAAATAGGTCATCGATCTCCTCTTCGGCTTCGTCAGCAAGCTCTGCGATGCCGATAGTGCCACCGCCGTCTTTGATTATCTTCAGCACTCCGCGCATCTGCGTTATTCCCGCATCAATAGGGAAAAGTGCAGGCATTTTAATCAGTATAAGTTGATTTGATAAACCTTTTATTTCTACTCTTTGAAGCGCTTTCAATGACTATAATTAGTGGCACCAAGAGGTAACGCATGCCTTTAAGAAGCAACTACCATGGAACTTTCTTGAGCTTCATCGCATGCGCCAAGACGTTTGTAAGCACATGCAATACTCCTGTAAGCACCACAAGGAAGGTGAGGCCGTACACATTAGGAATGTGCCCCAATGGAAAAGCAAACACAAGCGCAAATAGGAAGAAGCCGTATTGGTCTAGCACCGGAAGAGACGCGCCTGGCTTCAGATCCAGCCTTCTCTTTATGAAACTACCCAAAAGATCCCCAAACACGGTGCCGATTGAAAGCAGTAATGATATAGCAACCATGTAGTGCAAGAATGGAAACTCCAAGGCGCCTATTATAAAGCCTGAAACCAACGCAGAGGCTGTTCCACGTACTGTTTTGTTGTCCCCAAACACCCTTTTGCCGTGCAGCTTCCTGCCGTTATCAAGCGGCCTGCCGCCTCCGAAAAGCACGGGAGCGCCATTCGCTACGTATGCCGGCAGTATGTACAGCACTGGGTATATGAATAAGGAATAAAAATCCATACTGGAATGCCACCTTCTCTGACTATATCTGCTTCTCGAATTAGCGCCAAAGGCTCTACGCTAGGTACCATTTAGTGTGCCTATTATTATTTCTACCCTTCCTTTTATAGTTTTACCTAGCTGACGCTATGCATAAAATTACGGGAGACCTGCCGAAGGCAGGTCTGCCCTATTGTGGAGGTGAGACAATTAGTATGTTAGTCGCCTTGCCAGCATCATATTTGTAATAAACCCGCTTCCCAAGCTGATACCTTTCGAGCAGGCCGCTTTTGTAGAGCTTGTTTAGCCGCGCCGAAGCGGCATTCTTGCCTTTATAGCCTAATTTTACGCGGATATCTTCGGCGCAGGCCATACTATGGGGTGAAAGTTGTATTGCCTGTAGGATTTTCGCATCGGATTCCGAAAGGAGGACTTCCTTTGCATTTTTATTAGTACCAATAAAGCTTGGAACGGGGGCGTTTTCCTCTTTTGCGGAGTAGGTGCCCACTTCATTTTCCAGTTTGCCTATACCTTCCGCTATACTCCTTAGGAGCATTGTGGTTTTCTTATTCTCTTCAATCATGTACTTGAGCAAGGCAAAAAGATTAGAATTTGTCTCGTTGGCTTTTTCATTCTGAAGTAAAAGCTCTCTTGATTTTGTTGAAGCTGTAGAAACTTCTTTTAAGTATTTTTTAATATTGTCAAGTTCTTTCTCTATCTCATGTTTTGATTGCATTGCACTCAGCCTTCACGAGGCAGTCACGACACGATTTTTGATGTGTCATGACTGAATCATGATATGCTAATGATAAGATAGTTATTTAAATCCTTCCAAATCATGCTTCTGGAACTGAAAATTAGCGGAAGTGCGCCATAAGCCATAGAAAGTGCTGTGGAAATGCTGTGGCTTTATTTAGAAAAATAATTTATTTATTGGCGCGCAATATTTATGCTGCCGAATTAGCATAAATTCGGCTGCTTGTCATCTAATACAAATCAGAAGAGGATTGATATGCAACAAATATATATACCCAAGGAAAGGCTGGCAAAACTTAAGAAAAATGGCTACATGCTAGACCAGTTGAAAAGTAAATGCGCATGTAACATAATAGTAGGCAATGGCAATTATCTAGACATAATCGGAGATCCGTATGAAGAGTACAGGGTTAGGGAGGTGCTTTTTGCATTTGGAAGAGGATTCAAAGAGCGGGAAGCATTAAAACTGCTCAATGACAAATATTACCTTAGTGCTATAGATCTGGGGCAGATCTTCGAGAGCAAGGACAGATTGCACGACATTGAAGCCAGGGTAATAGGCCATGAAGGAAGAACAAAAAAATATATAGAAGAAGTGAGTTCCGCGCTCATAAGCGTTTATAATGATACGATTTGCATTATAGGAGATATTGAGGCAATAAATGAGGCTGAAGCCGCGATAAAAACATTGATTAACGGGGGTTCGCATAGGAAGGCATACCAAAGGCTAGAAGCGCTTCACAGAAAGAATAAAAACATATAAGCTGCATTCTAAGAGGTGACCGGTGCTACAATGGACCAAATACAGGCTGAAGAGATATTCAAAGAGTTCAAGGAGCACTCCATATCAGAATTCTTCAAGAAAAACAGGCAGATGCTTGGCTATTCAAGCCCGGTACGATCCCTTGTAACAGTAGTGCACGAATATGTAACAAACTCCCTTGACGCATGTGAAGAGGCAGGGATTCTTCCAGAAATAACAATAAAAATAAGCAAAATTTCAGAAAATACCTATTCAGTGGGCGTTAGGGATAATGGACCTGGCATACCAAAGCAGTTTGTTGGTAAGGCGCTTGCAACAATACTTGCGGGCACCAAGTTTCATAGGTATATGCAACAACGCGGGCAACAGGGCATCGGCGCGGCGGGCTGCACCCTTTTTTCGCAGATAACTACGGGCAAACCGGTATATGTAGAATCCTACACAGGAAAAGGCAAAGCATATACCTGCATGGTCTCAATAGACACATTGCACAACAAACCCATCGTAAATGAGATAAATGAATTTGAGCCTGAAAATGAAACAGGGCATGGGCTTTACATAGAGGCTAAATTCGGAGACGTGAAGTATGAAAATAGCGACCATGGAGTATATGAATACTTGAAAAGGACAGCCCTTTCAAATCCGCATGCGCAAATAAAAATCATCGATCCTGACGGCAAGGAAACGGTATTTGTGCGCTCCGTAGAGTCTGTGCCCAGAAGGCCCAGACCAATGAAGCCGCATCCTTTGGGTTTATCCACAAATGACCTGCTAGATTTCGCGCATGCAACCAAAAGCAGAAAAATATCAAGCTTCTTTGTTGAAACGTTTATGAGAACATCTCAAAACAAAGTAAACGAACTTAAGGCGATCGCAAAGGGTGTGGATTTTGAAAAGGATCCGAGGGAGATGACGTGGGGAGAGGCAGAGGAACTTGTAAAAGCGATAAAGTCAGTCTCGTGGATAGCCCCTGATACCTCTTATATAATAGCCATAGGTAAGGAACAGATAGAAAAGGCGCTCAAAAACATACTTTCTCCGGATTTCATGTCTGTAATTGAGAGGAAACCGCGGGTGTTCAGAGGAGGCGTACCATTCATGGTAGAGACTGCGGTAGCCTTTGGCGGTGGTGCAGGAAAAAAGACAGAAGAAGGCTACGAGGGCAATATACTTAGGTTCGCAAATAAAGTGCCGCTGCTTTTCGACAGCGGAAGTTGCGCGATAACCGAAGCAGTAAAGGAACTTGACTGGAGAAGGTATAAGATAGACATAGATTCGCAGCCCATAAGCGTACTAGTCAACGTTTCATCTATTTATATACCATATTCAGGGGTAGGCAAAGAAGCAATAGCGCAAGAGGACGAGATAATAGATGAGATAAAGCTTGGTGTAATGGAGGCTGCGCGTGGAGTGCAGCGGTACATAAGCGAAAAGATTTCTGCAAACATAGATAAAAACAAATACAGGACAATAATGAGATACGCGAACCAGCTTGCAAAGGACCTTAGCGGGCTTACGGGAATAGAAGAGGCCAAGATAAAAAGTGACCTTGAAAAGCTTGTCATAAAACATTATCCTGGGGCCTTAAAGAGTAAAGGTGAGGCGGAGGATAGCGCAAATGGAACTGGTTCTGAAGAGTCCGCTGAAAATAAAGATGGAACATAGATGGCAAGGGCGCTGGTAAATTCCTACTCATGAAATGTAATCGCCGGGGTTGTCTGCGTCAACAAGCTTGACAATGCCTGCAGAGATATACATCTTTAGCTTCTCACTATCCTGAGATGTAGAATTGTAGAGCTGCGATCTGAATTCAGAGAGTTTCTCGAAATTTAGGAAAGCAATATACGTCTTTATGTCTGGGTAAATGCGGATTTTCTTGAACTTGCTTGTTTCGGCATAAATTACAAAATACGCTCTCTCCCCATGCACTGTAGTAACTATGTCGGCGAGATTGCTAGAATCGAGGTCAGAGAAAACAAATGTACTGGTAACAAAGTAAGTCCTCAGCTTTTTGAATGTGGCCAAATACTCATAACTGTGACCGCTCTGCTCCGACCAGTATGAAGGCATATAGAGACCGTCGATTTCAACGAGTAGACCTTTGCTTATAAGCTTGTCGAGAATAAGCTCTATGTTGCTGTAAGTAAGGCTTACAGGCATGTTGTTGTATCTTATGTAGTTTGATATGGCCCCTTTTACCTCTTTGATTGAGAGCGGCATATACCTCCAGTGGTAATATGCATTAAGCTTGTCAAAAGATGAGAGTACCTCTTTGTATGGTATTTTTATATTGGTTTTCTGCTGTGGCGGAAGTATCGGCACGTCTATGTAGAACTCGTCTCTGTTGGGAGCGCGTATCAATACCACCATAAGAAAAACTATTATAAGCACTATTGAAAGCTCTAGGTACTGTTTGTTTATGCTTACAACACGTGGAGGATTGTAAGCCAGGTAGGGGAAACTTTTAGAGAACATCTGTATCTCAAAATTTATATGGCCGAACATCTGCGGACTGCCCTTTGGAAGGTTGTAGACAATAGTTCCATTCTGAACAGTACCGCTCTCCGGATAGAGCTTGTTCGCGCTTATTGTATAGTTAACTCCAGATATAGGTTCGCCTAGATCTGAGATTGAGAATATAAAGGTGCCAGAAGAGAAGTTCTGGACTATTGGTTTTATAGTTATGTTTGGTATTACCAGAAGGGAGGCGGCATACTGCCTATCATAAAAACTCTGCAGCGAAGCAATGTAATCCCCAGGGCCTAATGGGAAACTGAGGTGCTTGATGAAAGTGAAGTTTCCAAATGCAGAAATTGGAGGCAATGAAGTTGAATATACTTCGCTCATGTTTAAATCATATACGGTAATGTGTGCTTCTATCTGGATCGGCGCTATTGAGTTGGTAAACACTACCATTTGCACATCGGATGCGCCATTGGGCACCAGCGCTTTTGGCAGAGCGAGAGTCCCATTTATATAGAAACTTGGCTTATAGCTAATCATATAGTACAACGAATTCGAGGCTGGTGAAAAAGTGCTATTGGTATACAGGACCACTCTCCCATAACCTGAATCCAGTGATGCTATCTCAGGATAAGTGTAGTTTATCTGCGGGTTCGGCATTGTAATTCCAAAACTTCCACTTGATTTAGGGCTCAGAAGTAGCGATTCGAAGCCGGTAGAATATGATGGAAGCCATATCAATGAGGTAATGGTTTTTGCTATATCTGAGGCAGCCTGGGATGGAGAGGACCATGAATTGAGGTAGTTGGAAAATGCAACTATGGAACCACGAGTATTGCCAACGTTTATGAAGGTAAGATTGTAGTAGGAGCTACCCTGTGCGAAAGAAAATTCGGGATTTGAAAAATAGAGCGAGAAATTTGGGACTGTTATCGGTGGTATTTTCTGTTTTGAATATGCTACGGTAGACAAATACGCAGGAAGTGCTGGGGATGGTGTAACTACTCCCCCAGGCAAAAGCATATTTGAAAATGAACCGCCCACATAGATTATGCTTGTGCCCTTGAGCATAAGGTACTGGAGCAGCGAAGCGCTTGTATTCCCATAATTCTCTAGAATCTGACTTGGGAATAGCCCATTAGGCACTATTAATACTGAGTCATTGGGAATTTCTGAGAGATTCTGGAGAGAGACATTCTGGACAGGCGCAGAGTTTTGACCTATACCGTAACTTGCGAGATCAGAAGAGAGTGCGCTAAAAAAAGAGTGGATGTTTCCGCAATTTAAGCATTCATCCGTAGTATTTAGCATGTATATCTTGGAAGGCAGCGGATAAGCGTAAATAGCGCTGAAAGCGTTCAGCTGCGAGATGTTTCTTGACGAATAAGCAATAAGTGCATAAGGTATGATTACCTTTCCTGAATTGTAGAATAGCAGATTCTGCCCTGATACATTCGCAGAGATGTTCGCCTTTCCTGGAACAGAAACAGGCGGAGGCGGCAAAGATGATACTCTAGAGATCTGCAGCTTTACATAGGCAACAAGCACTGCAAAGGCTACCGCAACGACTACTATGAGCGCAATAATGGCCTTAATGTGCTTTTGCAACTATTACACCAGACACTATACACATATTGCAGCACAGCAGCACAGTGAAAAGCGCTTTACGGGGCTTGCACTGATGGCTGTGAGCTTTTTACCCTGAATAGCTTCATGAATAGTTTTGTCATAAAGTTCTCATTGTTGCCCAGAGGCTTGAGTATGCGGCATACCTTAATATTCTGTACCTTCTTGTTTATATGTACATAATATTTCATGGGACCTACCGCAATTAACTTAGCTGCGCACCTCTATATAGCCAAGCGATACCATTTTGTTGAGTATCTGCTCTACCCTCGGGGGAGTAAGCTTGTAAGTTTCGGCGAACTCGTTTATGTCTATGGTGCTGCTATGCGACTCTATCCATTCCTGAACCATCACCATGAGGGATTCGTCAGAATATGTTTCCAGGGCCTTTAGCCTTTCTCTAAGATCTTTATTCTGATTTGAGAGCTGCGATGCCTGCACTACGAGATTTTTGTTGGCTGCAGTGAGCTCTATATTTAAGCGCTTTATCTCCCTGAATTCATTGAACAAAGAATCGTAATTATTGAATAATGTGCTGTAGCTCTGCGAGATAGAATTTAGCACATCGTCTATGGCAGAATCGGCATACTGGAACAGCTCCATAACATTTGGCATATAAAGATCAGAAATTAGGGAGAGCACGCTGAACAGGTTTTTAAGCACCGTGAGTTTCCTAAGCTTTTCGCTAGTATCCATAGGTATGCTGTATTCTACTACTATGCTGTCCTTGTTAAGATTTATTATAAAAAAAAGGAAGGGTCTTTTCTGTATGTCTCTGCTCTCAACCCTTATGAGCGAAATACCATTAGAAGAAGGCTTTATCAAAAACAGCTGGATTGAAGAAAGCCTGTTTGTTATTGTGTCAAAGCTTCCAAGAAGTGTGCCGCCTAGCTTTATCTCGCCTATCCTGGGTTCGACGAAACCAGTCTCATCTGACAACACATCACTTTACTTCAGCACCGAGTAGGGGCATGTTATGTGATCAAATACGTAAATAAATACAGAAACTAAAATATAAAAAGATAGGTTTATGCGTGCGGTTATGGAATTGGTGCATGATTGCCTATTTGCGCTCGCCAGGTAGAGAAGCAGAAGGGCGTTTTGGGAGGGTGAGCGCGGGCATATAGTTGAGCAACGAGAGAAGATATAGGAAGAGAGTTATCAGCAACCCATATAACACTGCGGATAGCTTGTTTGGAGAGACTATCACAAACAGCACCATAAATACTATCCCTATTGCAACGTAGGCTGCGCGCCTCCGCTCGAATTTTCCTCTCTGCTTTGCATATTTGATGTAACAGTCCTTGCACACCACAAGCCTGTACCCCTTCTCATTCTTGGTTATGTTCCTCTTAAAAAACCTTATAAGGGCTATTATATAGTCTTCCTTTAACTCCAGCCCATCTTTTTGCAGGCCGCATATTATGCATCGCGACTCCCTTTCATTCTTTGACAAAATAAACACCTTTATTCAAGAGATACGTCTGCCTCGTAAACGCGCCCCAACTCAGCTAATATTCTCTGTTCATCAACCATATTCATTACCTGGCCTATATTTACGTCGTCTAAGCCCAGACGGCGCAGGGTGTTTATTATTTTTTCCCTGTCAAGTCCCGCTTTTTCAAGCAGAGAGACAAAAGTTATTATGTTTATATGCTTGTGGGACCTTTCCATATTGCTTATTAGGCCTTCTATGTTCTTTTCGCTTACTTTAAGCGCTAGCAGCATTCTGCGCAGCTCTATCCGCGATATAGAAAATGTATTGCTAGCCATTTGATACTCCGGAATTTGTCATAATCCTTGTTATAAGCTGATCTGGTATGCCGAGGTTCCTGAGGAATGAAATTATATCCTCGATCCTGGTTCCATGAGATCTCAGCATGCCTATGAAATCATTTATCTTTGAGCCGCGGCCGCCCTGATCTAGAGTGGCAAAGATTGCGTCTATATCTTCACTTGAGAGGCTGTATTCTATAAATATGTTTTTGAGTTCGTCTTTCTCAAACTGGTACTCGCGTTGCACAACCCCCGAGGAGATCTCACTTTGAGTAAGCGAATCGGTTATATCTATAGTGTAGACGTAGAGCGGCTCTTCCCCTTTTATCTTTTCGAGCAGAAACGTTTCTGGAAATCGAATGGCTGTCTGGAAAGCCATCACCACAGCAACTTGGCCTACCCCGAACTTGCCGATTTCAGAACGTATAAAATCAGAAAAGTTTAGAGAGCCCTGCAGGTAATTCATGAACCTCTCGAATTTTATCCTAAGTATGAAATTGGTGCCGACATTCGAGAATATAGCCTCATTTATATCTGTGGGGTTCTGCGATGCTACTATAAGCCCGAACTTATACTTCCGGCCCTCCCTAACTATCGTTACAGCGTCGCTCTTTTCGTCGCTTGCGACCTTCCATGCTTCATCTAATACAACCAGGGTTTTAAGCCCTTTTGTTTCTGACCACGTTTCTGAGCGCATCATCTCTTTTAGGGTTTGAAGTATGAACAAAGCGGCAAGTGCGCGGAAGCGATCATCTGATAATGCAGAAAGGTCTATGTCAACAAGCCCAGACTCTACCAGCTTCGAAAGATCTAAGGTGCTCTTCCTTGCGAAATAGTCCTCGCCCTCCCTTGCGAACTGCCTCAGCCTATATATCGCATTCTCGAGCTCGGCCGGATATTCGTATGTACCCTCCTGGAGCTTCTCCTCCAGAAGAGCAATAACTTCCTTCAGTGTGGGGGGATCCTTACCTGGAGGAGCTTTCTCAGATAAGGAGAACCCAAAGTTGACATAAGACTGCTCCATCGCCTCTTCAGTAAGCCTTTTCTGCTCTGGGTATGCGCCTATGTCGGTAAGTATATCCAATGAATTCATTATCTGCTTTACTCTGTCGAGTGGCTTCATGCCTGAGAGGTCCATTATGTTTATATAGGAACCTTTGCCTAATGACACTACTGTGCCTGCGCTTTGGTTTACCCACGCTTTATATTCCCCGGCCCAATCAATTATTACAGCATTAGTCCCCCATACATAATTGGCGCGTAGTATGAAAGTCTTGACAAAGTAGCTCTTGCCCGCGCCTGTTATTCCGACCACAGCGATATGTGGGTTTGTTATGTTGAGATAGGACCATGTGAATGGAACCTTGAAAATCTTGGTGTTGCCTATAAAGATTGATTTGAATGGATCGCTGAGCAATACAGAAGCCGGGGGCTCTGGGGGGCGCGAGAGGAATGCGCGCTTCGCTATCTCGTTGCTCATTATGTGCTGCAATTTCAACATTGTCATATTATAACCTCAACCCTGCTGGTTGAACTGCATGCCAATCATTTCAATTGATGTGGGAATCATGAAATTGTACATGAAAAGTGTATAGAGCTCCCTGCCCGCAATTCTCGAAAGATCGACATCGAACGAACTGAATGATACCTGGAGCTGCTTTATCTGTTCGCTGAGGGAATCGAGGGCAGCTTTCTCGCTTATCCCCACCGCGGTAGTCTCTATGTACATAAGAGCTGCGATAGGCTTCTCACCCTGGGAGATTCTATCTATTTTAGCTTGGATAGTGTTTATCTGCCTTTGTATGTTCGTAACGGCGACATCGTTAGCAGAAGGGTTCTGGAGCAGCCTGGAAAGCTGAAATTCTTGGTAGCTTCTCTTTCCTTCTAGCTCATCTCTCGTCTTCTGCACGTCAAGGCCAGCCGAAAGGACATGCAACTTGAAAGGAAAACTTATGCTCATTATTGCCCGCTCCCACTTATCTGGGGAGCTCTGGAGCTGCTCTTCTATGTTTTCTTCGACCCTCTCTTCCTTGAATACATATGGAAAGAGGTTAAAGGTTAAGTAACCGGTTGCGTAGAAGAGCTCATTGACGTTCTTTATCACTGCATTCTGGCTTTTTACTATATAATAGTTGTTAGCTGGTTGGAATGATATTCCGAGTAATGAAGTAAACAATGGAAATATTACAAAATCTGCAAAGTTGAAAAGCAACAGGAAGCCTATCGTAAGAAACGAGAGGAGCAGTATTACATCTGGCATTATACCTTTGCCGAATGTGGCCGAGCCAAACACCGCTATAAGCGCCACAAGAGAAGTGAAGGTAAGGTATATTACGGTTTCTTCGTCCATGTTTTCGCCTCTACACCACCTGCTCTTCGACACCCTTTATGAGCCTCTCGCTTATCGTAGAGTAGGGTATAAGAAATTCAGGCTCCAAAAACTTGAGTAGTTCGCTTCCTACTATAAGGCTAGGCGTTACGCCGAATATCGTGCTTATGCCAGACATAAGTTCTGTGGCCTTCTGCTCCGCTATTGATACCGCTTCATACTCCTTTGTGCCTGAAGCTGAAACTGATGCATACGTAGCAAGCTCCAGTGACTGCGATGTGTTTATACTGTCAAGCATATTACGCCACATTGAGAGCTCGCCGCGTATCCTCTCGAGAGTCTTAGGGTCAGAACCTGCCTGGGTTGCATTCACCTCTGCATTCTCAAGCTCGTTTACTTTGCCGCGGAGCTGCATGATATACAAATCTTTATTCATTGTAAAGAGTTGCGTTGTGAAGCGCACGGGCTCCTTGCTGAGTCCCACAAGCCTGCCTATCTGACTTGAGAAGTCGACCTTTTCTTCTGGGCTCATCTCCGTGGCCGAGCGGTATATGGGTATGTTTATGTATACCGTTGCAATAAAATCATCGCCGCTCTTTCTAAGTATCGAATCCTGCGAAGATGAAAGCCAGTATGCATCCTCCTGGCTCAGAACTATGCGCTTCGTCCGCTGCGCGAACATTGGAATAATGTAGGGGGTGTAATATCTTGACACTAGTGCAAGTATGTCGAACAGCATGGCTAGAATGAACAGAATAAACTTCAACAAGTCCAACAAAGGGGACGGCGAAATTGACATTGCGGAGATTAAGAGGACTACAGACATTCCGAGAAATCCTAGAAACAGCAGTATTTTCTTCTCCATTCAACCATGCAAAGTTTAAACGTTGATTACCCCCCTTTGCGGAATGGGACCCGCTCGCTGGGTTAAAGTAAGATATTTTTTATTGTAAATTATATAAAGCTTCTTACCCTGCTGCCTGCATATGCCGCTCCGCCTATAAAGTTAGCGATTTGCGTTATGAATAGGTAGGTAATGGAGATTATTAGTGCGGGGTAGAACAGTA
>JAVYYS010000010.1:0-16600 GCA_038876335.1 Candidatus Micrarchaeaceae archaeon
CTTCGGCGAGCATTTTTCTTGCGTTTGCGTCCCTTGTGAGTGCATCTGACACGTAACCATAGATTTCGAATACGTCGCTGTTTACAACATATCCCTTTCCATTTGTCGCAAACGGCTCCAGAGCGACTACCATACCCTCCTCTAGCTCTGTGTCGTCTCCATTGTCGTAGTTCGGTATAAAGGGCTCATCATGAAGGCCGTGTATGCCTACCCCATGCCCTCCCAAATTCTTTATCGGTGCAAAACCCTTCGCTTTTATGGTCTCTTCAACAACCTTCCCTATTTCTGAGACCTTGACACCCGCTTTTATCTTGCTTACCGCGTTGTCCAGCGCCTCCTTCGAAGCCTCGACCAGCTTTTCGCTTTTGCCGGAAAGGTCTATCGTTATCGCGCAATCGCCCAGAATGCCATTCTTCCTTGCGCCAAGGTCTATCTTCACAAGATCATTGGCTGTGAATACCTTTTCATCTGATGCCGAAGGTGTGTAATGGGCGGCATATTCGTTTATAGAGAGGTTTACTGGGAATGCAAGCTCATAGCCTTCGCTCTTTGCATACTCTTCTATCGCGTTTGCTACGTCAAGAAGCTTTGCGCCTTCTTTTACCTTGTCTTTTGCAAACTCGAGCATTCTGTAGGACATATTGCCCACAGCCTCAGCGGTCTTTATCTGTTCCTCATTCAGCAATCCCTCTTTTTCCATAGTATCATCGATCAAACGCGATCAATTCCTCAATTATATGCAAACTACAGCTTCTTCTGCTTTCCTATGTTCTTCAGCTCGTCTGGCTCAAAGTTAAGCTCCTTCAATATGCGCATCGTGGCAGGAAGGACCTGGTGCTCTATATAGTAATCGGCATCGTAGTCCTTTGCGCTGCCGTAAAGCCTTGCCTTCTCTGAGATGCTGCTGCCCTCCTTTGTTATGATGTAGCTTATTACGCTGTGCTCCAGCTCTTCCTTCTTTCTGAACCCTGATTCTACAGCTTTTCTCGCTGCAGCAAGTTCTGGGGATTTCACGTCATAGCTGTATATGCTCTTCCTAAGCTGCGTCCTTATTACAAGGCTATCCAGCGGAACTCTGCCTTCCTTAAGGTCTTTTATGACTGCTTTTACAATCTCCGCTGCCTTTTCAGCGCTGCCCTCTTTGAGTATTACCTCCAAAACCCTCTTCTGCGTATCCTGTGCAATCTTAGACCAGTCCCTCCTTACAAGCTCAAAGCCTCTTATCTTTATCCTGCCGCTTTCTGAGATCAGCGCATATTTCTTCTTTGCACCTGCGCTTTCCCTCTCAGATTTTTTGCCTACGAATACGCCCCTCTTGTAGAAATCCTCCAGTTCGAGCTCCATGCTATTCGGAAGCGATGCATTTATCTCTTTCAAAAGTGCCAGCACTGCCTCTTTGCTCTTTTCTCCAAGCAGAATAAGTATGCTATCGGTATCCCCATACAGCACTTTGAAGCCTTTGCTTTCAGCCTTGTCTATCGTATCCTTTATGTACTGCCTTCCAAAAGCAGTTACGCTCGCTGCGCAATCCCGCGAATACCATCGCGCCCTGGCATAGCCCAGATAGCCATAAAAGGCATTTGCAAGGATCTTCAGCGCTTGCGACCGCGACCCCAATACTATATTATCGGGATTCTTCTTGTAAAGTTTCTTTATTTCGGCTCTTTGGTTTATGAGTATTTTAAGTATTGTAGGTGACATATAGGTGCCCTGCTTGTTGAACTTCGTGCCGGTAGGAGATTCATAATAATCATCGCATGAGGTGCAGATCGCAGATTGGTCTATATTGTGTGATATTATTATTGACGGATACAGCCCCCTAAAATCCAGCATTGCCATATTTTCATAGATACCCGGATCTGGAGTCTTGACATACGCTCCTTCTATAGGGTTGCTGATCCTTTCAAAGATCTGCTGTTCGCTTGGCTTATTTGGCACAAGCTCGTTGAAGGAATATGCGTACCGCATCAAAAGGAATTCTACAAGCTGGCTTGTAGAAGATACTGCAACATCGCTTGGCAGATCTCCCGTTACTTTTGAGAGTTCGAATATTATTGGGGTAAATGTATCATAAACTTTCCTAAGCGCTTCTGCATCGTTGAGGTTGTAGTACACCAGCTCTTTTAGTTTGTCTTCTCCTTCATCCCACATTTTGTATATGCTCTCCTTCTCCACCATAATCTTTTTGCCTTCGCCTATTGCTTCATAAACATCTTTTAGCTTGAAACTATCCAATTTAAGTATCCTTTCAGCAGTGCCTACAACTGAGATGAATTTGGCCACATTGAACATGTCTATGTGCACTCTTCCCGCCAGCTTTACTCTATCTACAAACCCATGCTTCTCCAACCGTGTTTCGCCTTTGAATCTACCAAGATCTATTTTTACCCCAAGTGCCGCAGATCTCTCTAGTATATATTTTATGTCGAAATTTGTAGAAGCATATCCTGATATTACATCTATATCAAAATCGTTGAGTTTTTTTGCAAATCTCTCTAACATATCCCTCTCGTCCTTTGCAACTTCTACAAAGTCTGCATCCACTTTCTTATACGTAATTACTCCTTTTTCGAGCTCTTTGCTCCCTCTGGAGTATGAGTAGCTTATCATAAGTATCGGGTCTTTTTCAGGCCTAGACACGCCCTGTGGGTTATACGTCTCTATATCAAAACAAATAGAATTCAGCGTTTCCCAACCAGAATTAGTTTTATCCTCTGCTTCCGGTTTAAGGCTTTTTAAGATGAGATTGCCTTCCTCCTCCTCAACTTCAGCAACATATCTTGTAAACGGTATAATTCCCTTGTCTATAATATATCTCTTAGCAAATACTATGTCATTTTCATATGCAGTCCCTTTAGAAGCAAGCGCGCTACTGAGTTCTGGCACGTGGAGAGGATTCTTTGCATACACCTTATACATCATTGTTTCCTTTCCAAAGATTTTCTTCTGAAATCTTTCAACCTTAACCGGCTGTATCCTCATGCCATTGCGGTCTACATATAAGCTGGCTATGCCTTCTGCGGTGATGGGTACATTAGGTACAAAAAAGAAGTATGGCAAAAAGTCTTTATCATAAATCTCTTGCGTTGCCCTGTCTTCGCTCTTAAAAGCTAGTCTTATGTAAGCTGATTCTTTTACGATTACATAGTCTACGTCTATAATTATGCCTTTTATACTTGTCAGCGCTTCCGCCGTACCCACCAAAACACCAAACTAACTTTCTTTAAAGCAAAAACCTAAAAAGATGGCAGGCGAGGATGTATATTAGCGGCTGGAGCGCAGAAATCTATGGTTAATCCCATTATTTCTTCTCTGGCTTTGCTGTGTTCTCCTGCTTGCTTTCTTGTATCTTTGTTGTGCTGATTACTAGAGGCGGTATAAGGCCAAGAGAATATGCAACAAGAGTGCCAGTTGCGCTGCATCTGAAGTTAAGGCCGTTTATGATCTCTTCAGCTAGCTGCACTGGAAGCGAATTCGTCTCTGTCCACTTTTTAAGTATTGCGCTTATGGAGTCCTTAGATTCCTTAACATCTATCTCTCCAGAGAGCTTTATGTGGCCCACACTCTTTGCTTCCTTTGCGGTGTTATCGAGGTAGTCCGCGTAGAACGAATATTCGACTTTCACCATATCCTCATTAGGCGTAGATGCCACTTTCTCTATGTTGATGTTCAGTTTAGGAAACATCTGCTTAACAAGGGATTCCTGCGACTCTATTGCCCCCTCTACCTTCGTTATAGTAAAGCCTGTTATCATAGAACCACTGCCTCTTATTATTAGTTGAAAGATATTTATAATGTTGCCTTCCGAGGCCGTAAAGTCGCATTACTTTATAGACTTTTCGAATTCCATCATATTTCTGTAAATGAATTTCGGCTTGTATCTTTTTAGAGTGTTGAAGCTTTGGAAACCGCCAGCGATTGTGCATATATCTATTCCAGCATATCTTGCGAATAGTATATCATCAACCATGTCACCTATATATATTGTCTTTTTTTTCTCTGCTTTGAGGGCTTTGATCATGAGTTCCGCTCCGAGCGGATTGGGTTTCAGCTTGCCTATTGTCTGTAGACTCAGCAGTGCTTCAAAATAATTCAGGACTCCCAACTTCTCTACCTCTCTATATATCCTGTAAAGTGCCCCATCTGTTATCAGTGCAATGTATTTTCTCCTTTTGGATAATTTTTCTAGCACCATTTTCGCACCTTCACGCAAGCGCGGCTTGAATAGAGAAATTGAGATATCTGCCATACGCGCTTCGATCTCAGTTTCTATCTCATTTATTTCTTCAAAAGCCCCCCTTTTGTATATGTGCTTGGCCGCATCTCCATTCCTAAGCAGAGCACTTTTCTGTGTAGCTTCTTCATTAGCGCGCATTTTTTTAAGACGCCACGACGGATTTAAAACTTTGTTCAACTTTAGTAGGAAAGGCTCTACGCATAGTGTTCCGTCCCAATCAAATAGGAAAAGATCGTAGTCATCCACGTTGAACCTACTTGACTCCATGCGCATTTGCACGACCTACTTCCATACTATCTCTATCGCCGGCTTTTCCGGGAGGGACCTTGCAGCCCTGGGAGATTTTGATTCTGCCTCGCTCTCAACTTCTATTTCTGCCCCTACTTCCTGTTCTATGAAGTCTTTTGCCTCGTTGAGCCTCTTTAATAATTCATTTTCGTCAAACTCCTCAAATACATTAAGTGATCTTAGGTTCTTGGAAAACTGCGAAAGAAACTTCGCTAGTTTATCTCTATCTACTCCAGAAAGGGCACCATCATTCATTACCGCTCCTATGTCTTTCTTTTTCGTAATGAGGCTGTACGCTTTTGACTTCCACTGCTCCGAAACTATGATTTTTATTACTGATATTTTCTTGCCTATGTTTACATCCATCTTCGCGCTGAGTTCTATGCTTTTCTTTGTGTCCTCTATTATGCCTTTTAATATATCCTCCTCTTTCTCTTCTATATCGCTTATCATCTTCTCTTCTGCTTCAGGCCATCTTTCCTTTGAAATAAAAGTCTTATTTCCAAGCATATGCCACAGCTCTTCAGAGAAATAAGGCATTATTGGAGACAGCATTTTAATTA
This sequence comes from Candidatus Micrarchaeaceae archaeon, assembly GCA_038876335.1. Classification (GTDB taxonomy): domain Archaea; phylum Micrarchaeota; class Micrarchaeia; order Micrarchaeales; family Micrarchaeaceae; genus JAKATY01. Next base: position 5,089 of record JAVYYS010000010.1, read on the forward strand.
TACCCTCTAAGAAATCCTTTAAAACTATACCGTTTTTCCCTCCTCTTTTTTTGTACCACGCCAGTTCAGATACAGAGTCATAGTATATGCGCGTATACGCGTTTCTTATGCTCATGCTGTCCATGTAAGCCGTAGCCTCTTTTATTTTCCTGTTAAGTTTAGAATAAAGCCAATAATCTATATGGGAAAGTTCGCCACTCTGCATAACATTTACTTCATCTGTAATTTTGTAAAGGTATTCATTGCGCTCATATACCCCCTGCAGTGCATCAATCTCAAAATTGGTATCAGTATCAAGATCGGCTCCAGCTACCTCTATGAACCTCAACGGGTCAATTCCATATTTCTCAGCCCCTGAAAGCAATGGGATTATATTGCCCATGCTTTTGCTCATCTTTTGCCCTTCGAAATTTACAAATCCATTTACAATTATGCTCTTCGGCCAAAATCTTTCTGGTAACAGGGCGATGTGGGCGAATATGTACATAGTCAGATGGTTTGGCACAAGGTCCGGAGCAGAATGCCTGTGGGTGTCGGTATACCAGTAATTTATACTGTCTTTGCATTTTTTGATTACATCTTCCTCTATTCCTGTGTCTTTTGAAACTGCTTCAATGTCTTCTCTATAGTCAAAAATGTAATCGAAAAAGGAAGGTTTGAGGTTTTCCGCAGCTATGTTATTCGCGCTTAGGATGTGGTCGAATGTATAAAACGTCATGTATATCGTTGAGTCAGAAAGCGATTCTATTATGTGTGAAGGGTTGAATGGGAAGTGCGTACCAAACCCCTGTGCCCTCTCCGCTGCGCGCAGATCTATCCATTCTATTAGTCCTTTAAAGGTCTCTTCCAGCTTGCTGGGGTATATCTTTATCTTATCAATATAAGACCGGACCTTCTGCTTCCATTCAGCGTTTCCGTAATCTATAAACCATTGATCATTTACTATTTTTACTATAGCCCTTGTTCCGCATCTGCAGTATACTGGTTCCTCATTTGCGATTAGGTATAGTTTGATTGCGTTGCCATTGTTAAGCATGTCAGTTTTTATCTTCGCTCTAGCCTCGGCTTCATGTAGCCCTTTGTATGGACCCTCCAGCATTATTCCATGGCGCGACTCCTCCCTATAGATTATCTTTGTAGCCTCCTCGAGTATGTCCTCTTCTGAATAGGGATCTGCATGCATTAGTTCCAGGTAAGCAAGGGCAGGTATCTCCCTACTCATTGTGGTTTTCAGATTAGCGCTTGTATAAGCATCAGCCATATCTGACTTGTCAAGCTTGCTTTTAGACTGCCCAGTTGCGGTGTCGTTTGCAGGCTCTACCTCTATTATCTTTTTATATTCTATTTCTGGCATGTTATAGCCTTCTGCTTTGAGCCTTTCTATGGCTGCATAGTCGAAAGGCGCATGCGCCGGTACGCTCATTACTACTCCAGTGCCAAAATCGCTTTTAACAAAAAATCCCGGAAGAACGGGTATAGCTGTGCCTGTAATCGGGTCAATCGCTCTTTTTTTCAGCAATTCCTCAGCTGAAATATCACTTTCTACTTCAACTTTCTTCTGATTTGAAAGCTGTGCGGCCGCCTCCTTCCCTATATAAAATCTTTCTTCTCCTATTTTGGCAATTACATAAGCCGCGCCTTTGTTTATGAATATGTTTGTTACTCCATAAATTGTCTCAGGCCTAAAAGTAGCGCATAGGAAAAATATATCAGATTCTGCATCTTTGAACTTTATCGCGATGTTTTCTTCTATTTTTGGCTGCACATCATGCATAGTGTCATGTTGGCCTACTACGTTGTTTTCATTCGTGCACCAACCCACGGGATGCTCCCCTTGGACTAGCAACCCTTTCTCTTTAAGTTTTAAGAATTGCCATTCCACCATCTTGCTGAATCTCGGATCTATAGTGTCAAATTTTCTCCTCCAGTCTATGCTGTATCCAGCGCGTCTCATTCCTTTTTCCATTACCTCTGTAAAGTAGTCCGCTATGAATTTGGGGTCTGCCATCTTCTGTATGGTCTCATTGTCGATTCCATATGTTTTCAGCTCTTCAAAGAGTTCCTTGTCGCCATTGTGCACTCTTTTAGCTATTGCCAGTATTGGGGTTCCGGTCTTATGGAATGCCATTGGGTAAAGTACGTTTAAGCCCTTCATTCTTAGATATCGTGCCTCCATGTCTGCCGTAGAGTAGGTGCGCAAGTGCCCTATATGCTGCGGCATGTTAACATAAGGTAGTGCTGCGGTTACAAAAACAGGCTTGCGCTCATTTGGATCGGCTTCGTATATCTTCCCTTCTTCCCACGCTTTTTGCCATTTTGCTTCTATGTTGCTGTAATCTATCAATCTATCACACGTAATCCAATTCCATAATGCAGGTATATTACGCAGTCGCGCTTATATATTTTTTCTGTATACCAAACTCGCTTATTTTATTTCGAAATATATAATAAGATTGCCAGTTAAATAAACTCCGGTGGGAATGTGGAGATGAAATCGAATGATTTGAGAAGAATGATTAGGCCTGAAAACACTGCGTTTGTAGTGTGGGATGTCCAAAATATGTTAGTGAATCGTATATTCAACAAAGACGAATTTGTAGGAAAACTTGAGAGGGCGATCAATGCAGCGAGAAGCGCCGGCATGGCTATATTCTTTACAAAGATAACCCCTCTTCCAGATAGATTCGAATCTTCTTCTAGGAAGATGATATTCAAAGGGGGATTCTCAAATCTTAGTAGCGATGCTTTTGAACTGTATATTAAGCCATTAGAAGGCGAAATTATATTCAACAAGCACACAGCCAGCATATTCGTAGGAACTCCATTCGAGCTCATGCTTAATAATTCCGGAATAAAGAATATAATTTTTACCGGGATAGCTACAGAGATAGGCGTGGAATCAAGCGCGAGGGAGGCTTCCAACAAAGGCTACCTGCCTATAGTAATAAAGGATTGCGTCTCCTCTTCTGATAAAGACGCACATGAAAGGTCTCTTGCAAATCTAGACAAGATAATTGGGATAGTCGGAGTTGAAGAGTTCATAAAAGGCATAAGTAAATAACCCCATTCCTACTGCGCACGCCGCGCCAATGTATGTGATAAGGGTAAGTTTTGCGCTCTTCAATCGTACCTAAGTCTTTCTACAGATCTTTTTATTAGCATTTATGCACCACCCTCTATCCAATAATTGCAAATCCCCTAATAGATTTCTCGCGCAATTTCTTGCGCATATATACTTATTATTTTTCCGTACTTCTATTATATGTTAGTCTTGCCTATTCCCAATGTGATGCAGTGGAGGATAACAAACTTAGCATATTGGTAGCAACGGCGATAGGTCTTGGTGCAATAATAGGTGCAGGAATATTCGTACTAAGCGGCACAGCTATTGCTCTTGCCGGAAGCTACGCGATAGTCGCATTTTTCCTTGTTGGGGTGGTTGCGCTTTTTGTAGCTTTGGAAATGGGTGCTCTTGGCAAGATTATGCCACATGCCAAGGGCGCGTCATACTCTTTCGTATACAATGCATTCGGCAGTGAGCTTGGCTTTGTCACAGGTATAATCATGTACTTCAGCTTTGCTACTTCCATATCTGCAATAAGCCTAGGCTTTGGCTCCTACCTCGCCAGTATGCTTGGTATGCCCACTGCATCATACGCCATTCCATTTGCGATAGCGCTGATATTCGCACTGTCTGCGCTAAATATAATTGGTATAAGAAAAGCCGCAAAATCTGATTCAGTGCTTGTAACAATAAAGCTGTCTATACTTTTTATCTTCGTGCTGTTTGGCATAATCTTTGCTATCACCCACGGGGCCGCTTCATTGATCCAACATTTCTCATCTACGGCAAAGCAAACAAGCGTGGCGGCAATATTCGCGGCGAGCGTTGCAATCTTCTTTGCTTATTCTGGCTTCCAGTCTATATCAACAATAACTGACAGGGTAAGGAATGGCGCCCATGGTGCTGCAAAGGCGATATTCTACTCAGTTTTGATAAGCCTGGTAGTTTACGTACTTGTGGTGATAGCTCTGATAGCCCTCGCGCCTGTAAGTTCCTACACTATCTCTGCTGATCCTCTTTCAACTGCCCTGAAAAATGCTTCAGCGCCGCTCTGGCTTTTCGTTCTTGTAGATCTTGGCGCGCTTGTGGCTACAGCTTCTGCCACAATTGCAATGATATTGAGCTCCTCCCGCCTCCTTTATCAAATAGGCAAGGACAGGCTCCTGCCCCGCTTTTCTCGCGTTTATAATCCGAAGAGCGATGTTGCAGTGAATGGCGTTCTAATCTCCGCGCTGATAGGTATAGTAATGCTTTTTTCAGGAAACATATACGTAATAGCTGCAATTAGCAATTTTGGATTATTGTTTGCCTATATACTCACAAGTTTTGCCGCGATACATTACAAAAAGCTTATGCGGGAGAAGTTTGAATTGGCGCTTTATCCCTATCTTCCAGTAGTGACTATTGTCGCACTTACAATATTCCTTATAGGCATGCCTAAAGAGGCGCTAGTTATAGGTTCTGCAATGATAATGTCTCTAATAGCAGTTTATTACTTTTTGAGAGAGATAAAGAATAAGAAAGTGGTAAAGATAAAGTTGTTCGAGTAGCCGCCCTACCACTGCACCACCGCATAAGGCGCAGGGCTTTGGCAGCGAATATAAAATTAAAAATATAAACGTGCTCATAAAGAAACGGTCTCTTTTTGCTTTTGCATGGGGTAGCTTATAAGAGACTCAAACCTGAAATATCTGCATGCATAAATGTAATTCTGGTAGGCGCGAACGCGGCGATGGTATGATAATAGGAATAATTGGCGCACCTAATAAAGGTAAGAGCACCCTTTTCTCTGCGCTTACAATGCGCGACGTGCCTATAGAGAATAGACCATTCACTACGATAAATCCTAATTTCGGAGTTGCATATGTAACAAAAGAATGCCCAGAGTCAAAGTTTGGAGTGAAGTGCAAACCAAAGAATTCTCTATGCGTGAACGGCATCAGGTATATACCAATAAACGTGGTAGATGTTGCCGGGCTTGTTGAGAATGCGCATGAAGGTAAAGGGATGGGGAACAAGTTTCTGAACGACCTAGCAGCAGCGGATGCCTTTATCGTAGTGGTAGACGGCAGCGGCAAGACAGACGCCGAAGGCAACTTCTGCGAGTCATGCAATCCAGCGAATGACGTGGAGGTTGTAAGAAATGAGCTTGCCGAATGGGTTGCCGGTATACTCTCAAAACATCTCAGTACCATTTCGAAAATACAGAATGGTGCTGAGGCATTATACGGGGCCCTTACCGGCCTAAGGATAAGAAAAAAGGACATAGAAACAGCCCTAGAAATGGAAAGCATGTCCAGCAGCTTCATAAATTGGGGGCATAGTGATATGGTTCTATTCTCAAAGCGGCTGCTTTCAATAGCAAAGCCAATTTTAATCGCATTCAATAAATTCGACGTTAAGGAGGCGCAGGAAAATTTTGCTAAATTTCGCACCGATTACCCAGTTATGCCGTGCTCCGCAGCAATAGAGCTGGCAGCGCGGAAGGCTGAGAAGCAAGGAGTTGTAAAATATATTCCCAGCTCAAGAGAGTTGGAGATAACAAGCCATGACATAACCCCCGAGCAGAGGGCGGCTATCGAATACATGGCGCATTTCATAAAAGAGCATGGGACAAATGTGCAGGAGATGCTTAATAGCGTGGTGTTTGATCTGCTTAAAAGCATTGTTGTGTACCCTGTAGAGGATGAAAATAAATATACGGACCATTTTGGAAACGTGTTGCCCGATGCAGTTCTTATGCGCAGCGGCTCCACCGCGCAGGAACTTGCATATTCGATACACACCGAGTTGGGAAATAGCATGCTCTATGCTGTAGACGCAGTCAGCAAAAAGAGGCTGAGCAAAGATTACGTGCTGAAGGATTCTGATGTGATAAGGATAGTAAGCGCGTCAAAGCCAAAATGAATAGCTTATTTATGTATTGTGCCGCGCCGCCGCCAATACAGAAAGTAGGGGTACAACCACAAGAAGAATAGCTATAGGCAATGCTACCATGTAAAGAATGAAATCTGTAAGTATAAGGCCTGGAAGTATACTCGGATAGGCATACTTTGTTATCAGGTAGAGTATTACAATTATTATCAAATATATAAATGAGGTATATACTGCATTCATCAATCCAAGACCTAATGCTTTCTTAGTCTTTGTGGCCGCAGCGCCCACCTTTTCTCCTATATATGCTGCTACTATAAGTGGTATTATGAATGAGCCGGGTATATAAAGTATGTATTTGGAAACTGCGCTCAAATCAGCACCGAAACCAGTAAGCCCATTTCCAGAGAGCAACGGCGTAGCTACAACCTTGAGTACAACGCCTATAGCTAACATTACCACCCAAAAGGTCAATGCGCCGGCTATCTCCACCTCGCCGCCTTTTTGGGCTTCAGGCGGCGTATCAGCTTCGTAGTTTACGTCTTTGCCCCAGTTTTCCCCGTAAACCGCCCTTACCCTGTTATTTTCATCCCTAGCTATTTGCATCCCCGCTAAGTTGATTTGCCCCAGTTTCATATAAGACTATAGTTGAAACACGTATAAGTGCTTCTGTTGCACAGATTTATAATTATTTTCAAACAAACAACTAAATAGGTAATTGGATGCCCACGCTTCAATCTCCGCAGTCACAGGCAGGGGTGATGAGCTTTTACGACGCTCCAACAAAAGGCCCAAAAATCAACCCCAAGCTTGTAATTGCCATAATAATAGTTTTCGTAATAATTGTGCTGATCCTTGACAGGATACATTTCGGAGGATAGCGAACGTGAATCAGACTACCCTGAATACGTCCCTTCTTACCTCGCTGACGTCACCGAACTCCGAAAGCATGTAAAGCACGCTCCTTACGCCATCCTCATCCATCCCAACGCTTTTTGCTATCTCAGCAACGTGCATGGCCTTCTTGTCTAGCGCTTTTATTATTTTTGTTGCGTTCCTGTTTACAAAGCTTCTTAGCACTATGTAATACTTCTTGTTGAATGCACGGGTTCCTATCACGTTCCCGGATCTTATACTGTTCTCCAGCGTCTCTGATATGTCCGCGGCCTCAGCCTGGTTATTTATGACTATATAGCCGTTCTTCTCTAAGAGGTCAATGTAGCTTTTTGTGTCGAGCGATTCGGCCCACTGCTTGCTTTTTACTTCCTCCTCTTCTCCTTTTTCCTGTATATCTTCTACTTTTAGCGCATCCACATCCTTAGCGCTTGTCACCTGTTGCGATATCTGCTTATCTCTTTTGCCGAAGAGAAACCTGTCGTAAACTTCTTTCGATATGCTGTATTTGTATGATGGTTCTCCATTCTTTTTATACAGGCTTACTGCCTTCTTGGCTATAAGTGACTTGAGTGTCTTCTGCTCTTGCGACGTAAGAAGCTTGCCCACTTTCTCTTCTGTCCGGTCATTGTACCTGAGTGTGTCAAGCTTCTTCAGCACTTCGAGCTCATCATTCTGCAGCTCTGTGATGGGTGCGCCTCTTCTTGCTTGCATACCGCCTCCAATAACTTTCTCCGCTATGTCGCTCTTCTTCGCCACTATGTAGCTTCCTTCCTTATATTTGAAGAAGTCTATCTCCTCGCCTTCCTTTAGCATAAGGTCTTTCACTAGGTCAAATGGAAGGTTAACTACAAGCCTATTGCCTAATTTGTAAACTTTTGACAATAATAGCACCATATTTTTATATTTATACAGAGTTAGTTAGTCCATGCAAAGCTTAAAAGAGTTTTCAATATACACGAAGAGGGTCCTTGGCACAAAGGATTCTTACGCCATAAAGGCAAACGCCAATGCGCTGGGCATAGACGACAAGATGCTGGTGGAAAATGCCGGCTCAGCGATTTCGCATGTGTTACTCAGAAAGCACAGAAGAAAGCGCATCCTGTTTGTATGCGGAAGCGGGGGCAAGGGCGCAATAGGGCTTTCCACAGCCCGCCATCTGCTTGATTTCCCCGATATAAATGTTTCAATAGCATTCTTGGGCAATGGGGAATCGGTGCACAACGATGTATGCAGCTTGAACTACCGTCTACTTAACGAGGTAATCGAAATAGTCGACATAGACGAAGGCAAGCTTTCAACTTTAAGAAGCATGTCGAAATCTTCTGATGTGATAGTAGAGGCAATCATAGGTTTAGGCCTTAGAGGAAAGCTATATGGCCTCATGGCCCATGCCATAAAAATAATAAATGAGTCAAGGAAGCACATCGTGTCGCTTGACGTGCCTGCGGGCATAGATGCTGATACTGGAGCACCAAACCTCTCTAGCATAAAGCCTACCCATGTCTTAACTCTCCACAAGTTGAAAACCGGAATAGAGAAAAGCCGTATGGTTTCAAGCACCACTGTGGAAAAGATAGGCATACCAATTTCCGCAGAGCTTCTTGCGGGGCCTGGTGATTTGATTGTTGCAACAGAATCGCGCCTGTTAGATGCCAACAAGTATTCCCACGGGAGCGTGCTTGTGGTTGGAGGCAGCGAAAAATATAGAAGTGCACCTTTGCTTGCATCTGCTTCAGCTAGTGAAGCGGTCGCGGCGCTAAGGGTAGGCGCAGGGTACGTAACTGTAATGCTGCCATCAGGTATAGATGTGCCGAGGGAGGGGCAGTATGCAAACATAATATCAAGGAACTTTAAAAGAAGATACCTCTCCGAAGACGATATCCCTACCATAGGCGGCATCAAGCACAATGTGCTTCTGATAGGGGGAGGCATCGATGAGAGCGAAACAAGCTACAGGGTAATGAATTCAATAATATCTCAGGAAAAGAAGCTCGGCAACATTATAATCGCAGATGCAGCAGCAGCAAAAGCTGTAGCTAAGAGCGCAAGCCTCATGTCAAAAAATATTGCGCTTACTCCGCATTTAGGCGAATTTAAATCAATTTCCGGAATAGACCTCTCTGGCGAAAGCTTAAAGGTTAAGGTGAATGCGGCGGTAAATTTTGCAAAAGATAAAGGCTGCGTACTTGTGCTTAAGGGCAATTATACAATAATAACAGATGGCACCCTGCTGAAGATAAATAAAGCCGCTACTGCTGCTCTTGCCACTATGGGCACTGGGGATGTGCTCTCCGGGATAATAGCGGCGTATGCGTCATCCCACAAGAATGTGTTTGAAAGCGCTGTAGCTGGAGTATACCTGCACTCGAAAATTGCTGACATACTCCACATGGAGAAAGGGGACCATATAACAGCTATGGATGTTATAGAGGCTATACCATCAATATTGAGAGCTTACGATCGCCCTCTCGGGTAGTGGCTGGTCGAAATGGAAAATGAAAAAATAAGAAACCCGTATGAGGCCGTCCTCCACGCCATAGCTTTAGTTCTTGCAAACGCCATTGCTTCTGCAGGGTACAACGCCAGCGAGGAAGATATAAAAATGAGCATTTCGCCCTCAAAGCTGCTGGGCGACATCTCATCTTCTATCGCCTTCAAGCTTGCTTCCAATGGGGATGTTCCGCAAAAAGTTGCAGAGAAGATTGCCTTCTTTGCAAAGCCCCCAGATATGGTCGAAAGCGTATCTCCAGAGAGAGGATTTATCAATTTCTACCTGTCTAGAACAAAATTTTCTCTAGCCACGCTTTTGTATGCTCTTTTTCCATCCCATACCATAGCGAGCGCTGGAAGGCGTGTTATAGTAGAGTATCCGAGTGTGAATCCCAACAAGCCTTGGCACATCGGCCATCTGAGGAATGCACTACTCGGCAACGCGATAGCGAATATTTACGAATACTCCGGTTATGAGGTGAAGCGCGAGGACTATATTGACGACTTGGGAGCGCAGGTAATAGAAAGCCTATGGGGTTATATGAATCTCGGCAAGTCGCCTGACAAGAAATTCGACCATTGGATTGGAGAGGAATATGTAGATGTTAACAAAAGGCTTGGAGAAAAAGAGGTGGTAAATTCAATAAAAAAACTCGCCATTGAGGCTGAGAAACAAGGAACAAACGAAGCGCGGATTCTTGCAGAACTTTCGCAGAAGTGTGTTATCGCCCAACGCGAGACTGCATTTTCTTATGGAATATACCACGATGTTATGATATGGGAGAGTGATATAGTTGCAGAAGGTCTTTTAGAAAAAGCGCTTTATTCTTTAGAAAAGATCGGTGCAATCGAAAAGCCAAGCTCTGGTAAGTACGCTGGCTGCAGTGTGATAAACTTTAGTAAAATCGCTGAACTGCCACCCAGCCTGCGTGATTTGAAGGAGAGTTCGAAAGTGCTTGTAAGGAGCGACGGCACAGCAACATACGTCGCAAAGGACATAGCTTTCCATATGTGGAAGTTTGGCCTGCTAGATGACACATTTAAGTACATAAAATTCATGAAGCAGCCTAATGGCACTATCCTTTACTCTACTTCGCGAGCTGCCGAAGCAGAAAGGCTCAGCAAATCAGATCCCGGCTTCAACAAGGCAGCGCTTGCCATAAACATAATAGACGTGCGGCAAAGCTATCCCCAAGCTGTGCTCAAGCTTGCGTTCGAAGCGATGGGCAAGAAGGATCTAGCAGAGGGCATAGTGCACCTCGCTTACGGGGAAGTTGAGCTGCAGAGTGGCGCGCTATCTGGAAGGAAAGGAACATGGATAGGATATAGCGCCGACGAGCTCCTTGCTGAAGCGAAAAAGAAAGCGTTTACTCTAATAACTGAAAGGTTCCAGCTGTCTGATTCCGAGAAGAATTCAATCTCTAGCAGCGTTGCGAGGGCAGCAATCATATTTGAATTCCTAAAAGTTTCGCCCGAAAAGAAAGTGGTATTCTCTTGGGAGCGCGCCCTCGACTTTGAGGGGAATTCAGGCCCCTATGCGCAGTACATGCACGCAAGAGCCAGTAGGCTACTAGAGTCCGCAGGCGAAGACCTCCTGCGTACAGGAGAAACCAAATTAGCCAATGGTGCACTGGATTACCAGTTCAAAGATGACCCGGAATTTTATCTTATAAAGCAGCTAGCATTCTTTGATGCGGTGGTGGATAAGGCACGCAAAGAGCTGCGGCCTAATCTTATAGTGGAATATGTGAACTCATTGTCTTCTGCATTCAGTGCTTTCTACGAAGCAATGCCCGTACTGAAAGCACAGCTTCTTGAAGAAAAGTATGCAAGGGCGCTAATTGTGCGCGCCACTGAGATCACCATTAGGAAAGCTCTAAATATACTAGGCATAGATGCTATAGAGAGGATGTAATCGGATCCTATCGCGCTTCAATTCGAAAAGGTTATTATATATTGCTTGCGAGGTATCTATAACTCAACGGGCCTGTAGCTCAGCTTGGATAGAGCGGCATCCTCCTAAGGTGAAGGTCGTGGGTTCAAAATAGGCTTCTTGGAAAGATTACCAGCAAGAAGGATGGAAATCCCACCAGGCCCGCTGTTGCATAATTTGTAAAGCCCAGCGGCAAAGGGTATAAAGTATTTAGTGGAAAATAGTGTTCTGTGCCAGCATAGGTGCATTAAGGT
>JAVYYS010000011.1:0-15538 GCA_038876335.1 Candidatus Micrarchaeaceae archaeon
AGCCCGAAAGACCTTGATCTCGCGCCATATTCGATGTCTGGAGATACTAAAACACTAGATGAAATAGAAGCGACTAAGGAGAAATAGGATTGCTTGCATGCAAATAAGCGGGGTTCGTTAGAGATGGAGCAGGAGGATGGCTATTTTTGCCTTGTATGCGGCACTAAAATGGTAAAGATGCAGACGTGCCATCTAAAATGTCCAAATTGCGGAGCGGAGATGGACTGCAGCGATAAAGGAGGAGTATGGTAAAGGGAGGCGCACGCACAGTACGGCAAATATAATGCCAGTGGCTCTTGCCTCACCGACTATATATTATTGCAAGCAGGGATCCGACAAACGTAAGCACGAAACCAAGATAGAAACCGCCACCATTCAGGAGACTGAGTAATGAAAACGCGAGCCCGATAATTGCGCTTGCCACTACCTTCCCTTTCTTATGGGAATTCAGGTTTATTGCAACACCTATCAACACAAGTCCGGATATAATCCCTATACTGGCCGATGCCAAGATCGCCCTTGATATTACAGCGATTGGTATGTTTATATTGTATTTCGCCACGAAAAGTGTAGCCACTGTTGTGCCGGCTGTAGAAACGTAGCCCAATGTAGCGGCACCTGCCAGAAGTATCACTACAGCCCCTACAATTACCAAGACAAAAGGTAGGCTGGGGCGCAGCACGCCTTCGCGTAACATCCTATTCTTCCTAGGCTTCCGAACCGCCATAATAATCAATACATCATGTTCAGCAAATATTAAAAACATTGCGAAACAGGATAAAAGCGCATTTGTGCCATGGCGGCATTCGCAAGCAATTCCATACTGAAAATAAAAGAGCAAGAGAGATAGGGATAAAAAGCCTTCTTTCTAAAATCTTCTTAAGATAGGTGGATACTAAACTCCTGCCCAAAGCAGGCGTACAGGTGCTTTACTGCATTGCGGCATTGCAATCCTGCGCATTATGTTTTGGGCTTTCGATTGGAACATGGGTGCTGTAATGGGCAAACTTGACGCTATAGTTGGACCGATACTTGAAAAGTATGGCATACCGGCATGGGTTTCGCCGTTTATCTACGATTATATAAAAAGTGATCCAGTAAATGTAGTTAAAAGAGGGCTTAGCTTCATAGATACAAAGAGAAGGAAGGGCGAAGTTACGAAGAGGCAGATTTTACTGCCCAACGGCTATTCATTCAGCATAAAATCTATAGAGGGGATACTCAGTGCATTCTTTTACATTGAAGATAGAGCTGCGGAGGTAGTAGATTACTGGTTCTCAATGCCAATCGGCCACGACTACTCTGAATACAGGTACTATTTCCAGTCCCTAGCAAATGTAGATAGGAAACATGCCCGCGCAATAAAAAACCTTGCTGAAGGCATTGGCACCAAGATAGTTCCGGCAAAAAAGGAGGTGCAGGAAGTCTTTGATTTCCTCCAATCGATAGAACTGTGGCCTGAGAGGCTTATAGCCTCAGAAGTAATATTGAAGAGGGCATATGCAACGTTCGGGATAGTGTTTTATAAGGTGTTTTATCCTTCCTCGCCAGAGTTCATGCGCTCTTTCATTAAGGTGTTCCGTTCGGAGGAGCTGGAGAGTTGGGAATCGAAAGAGGTGAATAGAATAATAAAGGAAAAAGAAATTACCGAGTCACGCCTTCTTGAGTTATCGCGGAATTTATTGCGGCTAGCCTATAAGTCAATGTATGCATATATACCAATAGCAAAAAAGGAGAGAATAGAGAAGGAAGTGTCGCTTGTTATAAATGTCGCAATAGCACATCCACTTCAATTCCTAAAGGAGCATGGCGTGGACCTCGACGTCACCAAAGAAGTGAAGGAAATTACTATGAGAAAATGACCGAGACGCTGTTAGGATCTAGTCCCGAAGTAGCAAATAATAAATATGTTTTGCACAAAATCTTACTATAAACATTAATAGTTTAGTGGCAATTCTGCAATCACGCAGATGCTTATTTAGAAAAACAGGTTGATGGATATGAACGAAACGCAAGAAGAAAATGAAGTTAGGGAAGCAGGAGGAGAAAAGAAAGGCGCGGACAACATAGTATATGTAGGCAAGAAAGCAACAATGAACTATGTGCTTGCAGTTGTCACGCAGTTCAATGGAGGAGCTAATGAAGTAGTTATAAAAGCCCGTGGCAGAGCTATATCCAAAGCAGTGGACATAAAGGAGATTGCGATAAACAGGTTCCTTCCAAACGTAAAGACAAAGAGCATAGAAACTTCATCTGAAGAGCTTACGAATGAGGATGGGACCAAATCAAAGGTTAGCACCATACACATAACGCTTGCCAGATAGTGCAAATGGCCCCATTTCTTTTTTATTGATGCCTATTCTACAGACTTGATTAGGTCTGTAGCGCTTATTATCCCTATGCACTTCATACTTTTTGCAGAATCAACTACAGGAATCCTGGTAAGGTTGTGGCTTACTACTTTTGCCACAATTTCGTTAAGCGGCTCGTCCTTGACCACGAAGATAGGCTCCTTTGCGAACATCTTAATAGTCTGCCCTTCTAGATCGTTTTTGCTGTGCTTGATCATATAGTTGAGCAAAGTTGGCCCATCAAGCATGCCTACCAGCTTTTCCCCTTCTAATATAGGCAAAGTGTCAACATTTGAGGTTTCGATAAGCCGCGCGGCAGCAATCACTGTCGAACTGATCGATATCGCGACAACTTTATCATCCATCAGATCATATGCTTTTTTTTCTTGCACAAAACCACCGCGTTTTGCATAACTCTAGAATTCACCATATTACCTAGCAATTTCCATTAAAGGGGTAGTTACTCGATTATACCGTAGCCTGAAAGCTTCCATCTCTGTGAGAAGTTCCGCATCAATGCGATTTTTGTGCCCTTCTCCGCACAGACGGGCCTCCTCAGCTCAACTTCTATTAAATCTTTTTTGACCTTGGTCACGTGGCCTACTACCGTAGCTGTGGCTACACTGAGTAGGAGGGGCTCGTTTACCATTATAGCTTTTTCTGGTATGTCTGGCCTGCTTAGCTTGTAGAATCTTAATGATATGCTACTAAGCGAGGGCGGCAACTTGCCCACATGTCCCGCAACATTGCCGACCATCGAATCGGCCTTAGTAAACGCTGGGTCTATCTCAGTAAGCACGCCTATAAGGCCGCCCGGCAGGGCCTCGTCGATATCTTCGCTGCCATTATTTATACCTTTTATTTCGGTTATTACGGGCTCGTACTGCTCCCTCTTCGCTTCCTGGGATTTGTTTATCCCTGGCTTTATCTCTATTTCGTCCCCTACTTTAAACCTACCGCGCACTAGCGTGCCGCCTATCACTCCGCCGCTCAATGCGCTTGCATCTTTGCCTGGCTTATTTATATCGAAGGAGCGCGCTATGTACATAAGCGGATCTGAAGAAGTGTCAGCTTGCGGAATCGGAAGCTTCGTTATCATCTCCAATATGATGTCTATATTTATATCATGGCTCGCCACCACTGGAACTATCGGTGCATTCTCTATCACACTGCCTTTAATGAACTCCTTTATTTGCCTGTAATGCTTTATGGCGCTCTCTTTATCCACAAGGTCCACTTTTGTCTGAACTATTATTGCATTTTTTATACCGAGTGTGTTTATTATCATGAGGTGCTCCTTTGTCTGCTGCATTGGGCAGGGTTCATTCGCCGCAATCACAAAAAGTATTACGTGTATCATGTTCGCTACCGCTATAGCGGTGGCCATCAGCGTTTCATGGCCAGGTGCATCAAGCATTGATATCCTGAGCAGTGGCTTTGCTTCTCCATTGCACACGCTGCACTTTTCGTTTGTGGTATACGCTTCCGCGCCCTCGCAGCCCTCGCACTTCCTTATCACTGCATCCGCATAGCCGAGCTTTATAGTCATGTTCCTCTTAAGGCTCTCGCTGTGCACGTCAGTCCATTTATGCGTTATGGCCTTGACAAGGGTGGTCTTGCCATGATCAATATGGCCAAGCGTGCCTACATTTAGAACCCCTTGCCTCATCATATTGTTCAATTAAATCACACAAAATAGAATCTGGGTATATAAAGCCAGTGCACTCTATTCATCCTCACAAGCCCTGCCTATTCTTTTTTTGTTGCTGGGCCGGTGGATTCCCCGTGCTTCTCCCCAACTTCAGCTTCTTCGATTATTACCGCATTCACCTGCGCTGTATTAGCGCTCACGGCTTCCCCTACCACGGTCTGCCTCTTCCTTTCGCCTTTTTTGGATGAGGATTTAATTGTTTTGAGCAGACCGAGCTTCCTGCTCCCTTCTATCCCTGCAACCATGGGGAAGCCGCTGGTATCACTTCCCCCTGTTATCTTAAGCTTATGGCCTGGAACTCCTACGCTCTCACCTTCAATTACCTCTCCTATCCTCACGCCCAGAAGCCTGCTTCTCGATGCCTCATCAAGCTCTATCTGGGTGCTCTTACCATTCTTGTCTGAATAGACCAATTTCATCGTATCATCTTATAAGTGCGTTTTCAATACCACTATAATTTTGCTGCCTATTGCTGCTTACCTGTACATGCTTTGAGGCTCCTCCTTGAACCTTTTTATCCTTTCGGCAAGCTCCTTCGGTACAGAAGGTTTGACCTCTTTTATCGCATTTTCGAAATCCTGCTTCGTAACCTCAAGCCTGTTTGCCCTTATCGCAAACATACCGGCTTCGCGCGTAACATTTTCTATCTCCGCTCCAGTGTAACCTTCTGTAATATTAGCCAGTTCCTCTAGCGACACATTCTTAGCAAGGGGCATTCTCTTAGTATGCACCTTAAAGATCTCGTAGCGCGTCTCAGCATCTGGCATGGGTATCTCTATTATCTTATCAAACCTTCCAGGCCGCAGCAAAGCTGGATCTAGTATGTCGGGCCTGTTCGTCGCGCCGATGACTATAACGTTCTTCAGCTCCTGCAGACCGTCAAGCTCCGTAAGCAAAGTATCAACAACCCTTTGATTTACCATTGAGTCTTCTGAATCCAAGCCCCGCGCGCTTGCTATCGAATCTATCTCATCCATAAATATTATGCAGGGCGCAGCGAGCTTCGCCTTCCTGAATATCTCGCGCACCGCCTTCTCGCTCTCACCAACATACTTGCTAAGCAGCTCCGGCCCCTTTATTGATATAAAGTTACTTTCTCTCTCAGTTGCTACTGCTTTGGCAAGCAGCGTTTTGCCGGTGCCCGGCGGGCCAACTAGTATTAGCCCTTTTATAGGCCGTATGCCTATCTTCTCGAACAACTCTGGGTTCTTTAGGGGTAGCTCTACAGCTTCCTTGAGCTCTTCTTTGACTGAGTTTAGGCCACCCACATCAGCCCAATGCACATTTGGCCTCTCCACGAACACTTCTCTGAGCGCGCTTGGCTGTATTGTGCCAAATGCGTCGATGAAATCCTGGCGGGAAACGCTAAGCGTGGTTAGTATTTCGTTTGGTATGGACCTCTTGTCTTTTATATTTGGCATTATTCTACGCAGGGAGGACATCGCTGCCTCGCGTGCAAGCGCGGCCAGATCTGCTCCTGTAAAGCCATGCGTCATATTCGCTAATTCATCTATGTTTACGTCTTCAGTAAGCGGCATATTTCTTGTGTGAATCTGCAGAATCTCCTTGCGCGCGTTCCTGTCAGGTACGCCTATCTCTATTTCCCTGTCGAACCTTCCAGGCCTCCTTAATGCAGAGTCAACGGCGTTAGGCCTATTCGTCGCGCCTATTACTATCACCTGTCCGCGCGAGCTCATGCCGTCCATAAGCGTAAGAAGCTGCGACACCATGCGGCGCTCCACCTCATTAGTCGCCTCTTCCCTGTTTGGGGCTATCGCATCGATTTCGTCCATAAAGATTATCGTAGGTGCCTTCTCCTTAGCTTCGTTGAATATCTCACGCAGCCTCTCCTCGCTTTCTCCAACAAACTTGCTTACGAGCTGCGGACCAGAGATGTCTATGAAATGTGCATCGCTTTCGCCTGCCACTGCTTTGGCAAGCAGCGTTTTGCCGGTGCCCGGCGGGCCAAAAAGTAATACGCCTTTAGGCGGATCTATACCGAGCCTTTCGAAAAGCTCTGGATAGCGTATCGGCAGCTCTACCATTTCTCTTATTTTCTCCTTTTCATTCTTAAGGCCCCCTATGTCCTCGTAGTGCACATCTCCTATCCTTACAAGCGATTCAGATATCGGCTCAGCCCTTACTATCATTTCTGTGTTCTTCGTAACCTTTACTATTCCATGTGGCACAACCTGGGCCACTACAAAGCTGAACATATATCCGAACATAGGAATGGGCACAACATCCCCTTTTGAGAGAGGGCGATCTTCAAGCCTGTTCTTGGCATATTCTGCGAAGTCAGGCGAAATCGGAGTGCGCTGATTCTGAGGAGGCGCAAGCACCACCTTCTGAGCCTCAACCACTTCTGCCTTCGTAACGAAAACCCTATCTCCTATCCCTATGCCTATGTTTTGCCTTATGTAACCGTCTATCCTTATGAAGTCTAGTCCCTCATCCTGTGGATGGGCTTGCCATACAACGGCAGCGGTAGATCTCTTCTTGCCTTTTATCTCTATTATGTCACCAGAGATCACATTTAGCATCTTCCGCGCTTTAGAGTCAATTCTAGCAATACCCCTGCCATCGTCTGTAACAATCGCTCCTGCGACAGTTAGTTCTATCCCATTTACCACTTGCTACACCTTCCTGGTCTAAAATCTAATCCGTGTAATAAGTTATTTTGTGCAATCCTTATTAATAGTTTGCGCTCCACTCCATGCGCTTACCGCTTCTCACCTTGCGAGCGCACAAAGAAAATTGGGAATGACGTATATCTATAGAATAAACATGACTTATTTTGTTGTTTAAAACTAAATATTTTACCATTGAATGGAAGCATGCAAAAGGCATAGTTGTAACTGAGATGCCTATATTGGACAATAAGCGAATTATATATCGTCACTTAAAATACTTTTCCTAAGCAAAGAGACAGCAAGGGATAACATGGAAAACAGAATTCTTATGGATGTAGCCTCCTTGGAGGGCAGCAATTTGCTTAGGAAAGAGGATAAATGCAAGATTGCTATAACCGCATTTGGCCTTTCTTTCGGTAACCTTGCGATAGATTCTCAGGAAAAGGCCAAGACGATAAAGAGGCACGGCTTGCCAGTAGACCCTGAAAGGGAATACCAGCACATTAAGGAGAGGCTAGGAGTTGAGAGCACATCGGTGCCTGATTTGGGCGAGACCCCAATAACAAATGCGGCTATGGCAGTAATAAAGCTTGCTCTCTTCAACGGCGTAGATCTCGGAAGTATAACCGAAGTAGATCTGGCAACAGAATCGGCAAGAGAGCTCTCAAAAAACAGAACACTGGAGATAATAAAAATAGTAAATGAAGCAAGCGCTGTGCTTGACAAGCATGGGATACATATAGGCAAACTTAGAGAAAGGGGCGATGGAAATGGTAGAAAAGCGGTGCATACAAACCAACACCAGAGTGCGTGCGATTCTGCAGGGCAAGAGCTCTATGAGGATGCAAAAGATGGGATGAACCCCAATAGCAAAAAGCTCCTAATAGCAAGCGACTATGCTTCTTACAGGAAAGGTAGGCCTGAGGATGAGACAGGCGGTTTCGGGGCTGTTGCAATGGTCATAGAACCTGCGGTCACAGCTAGAGGGGGGATATTCCTCTCATCAGAGTTCTTAGGGGAAGCGAACATGGACAGTATGGAGTTCCTTAAGAACGCCATATATGAGCTGGGTAACGGCATTTCTCTGATAAACACAGATCCAATAGTATTTGGCGGCCACTCTAATTTTACATACCACTTTCTCGCATTCGAGGCACTCATCGCAGCGTTCAGCTCCGAAAAAGAACATATAAACACGATAAAAGATGTGACTAAGTATGATATCTCATGGCACATACCATTTCCGAATATGCCACAGGATTCTGCTGGTTATTTCGTTAGGCACCTTGCAAGAAGAAACCCGCGTATGACAGAAGAAATAAAGATGGAGGTTGGCGAGGTGGAGCCGCTCCTACCGAACTTCAAGAGGCTGGAGCGCGAGTTTGAGTTTATTCATGACATAGGAGAGACATACCTCCCGTTCGGCAGAATCAAAGAGGAGATATCGAGACTTAGCGAGCCAACAAACAAAGAAGATGAGGCACAGCTTAGCGAGACAACAAGGAAAGAGCTTGTAAGCAAGTATATAGGGGCTTTGGAAAAATCATTGCCTCAGCAAGCAAAGCTTTCTGCCATGGCGATGAGAGGAGTCAAAGAGAAATACAAATCGGAATTGGATGAGAGAATTTCTGAGGCTATAGAGTCAGCTGCAAGCAATCTGCTAGAAGCTTCAAAGAAGCCCTCACTTTCAATCGAGAATATAGACGCTGCCATAGCGGGACTAGTAACCCTCATAGACACTTTTGTTAAAAAGGATACTGCTTACAACACGTCATTAAGGAAGACTTTGAGCCACAGGGAGCTTGTAGAAGACACACATATGCGTGAAGCCACATTATTCTCAAAAGAAATAGGAAATATAGATACGGCCTCTGCGCCGCTTTCTATAGCAAGCCTTATAGCCAACACAGACAACGACAAAAATATAATGATGGGTTGGTATGGCAGCACTTCCAGCTTCATATGGCTAATGGGTGAAAAAAGGAATATAAGTGAGATGAAAGCGGCTATAGCCGCAAACTGGGACTTTGAAATTAATAGAAGGCATTACATCACAGGTGAAGAGTACCTAAGGCTCGAACAGAAAAGGAGGATCGCTGTTGTTGCTAATGAAAACCTGCCGATCTTTTCTAGCACATTCTACGGGACTAATGAGGAATCGCTGCTACAACAGGCGAGGAGTATCATAGAGTATTCACGCTCTTATGGAGCGAATAGGACTTTGGATACAACAAAGGCAAAGCTTAGAGATATGAGTTGATGCAGAAGCATGCTTCGATGCCTCAGCTGAGCCACCAGGGTTATAAACTTAGGAGCGCATATAGCCAAGCCTCTGCGCAGCCCTCATCGCCTCAATGTATCCTACACCTCCGATTATCACTACACTTATTATCACGAGAAAGAATCCTATACCAAGTGAATCAAGGTTGTGGATCTTCAGCCCGGTGTTTATCGCAAATCCAAGAATCTGCGGAAACGCTAAGATAAGTATTCCGCCGATTATGAACACAACGCCGCCATACTTGAGCACGAATGTTGATATAGATACTGCAACGAATTTCAGCCCATTTTCAGTGAGCTTCTTTATCTTCCGCATATATCCTCCAAAAAATGCGCCGAAAGCTATCTGCATTGTCATCGTGCCAACTCCAAACAGGGCGCCGGGGATCCATCCCATCCATGCGGAAGGCATGGCCGGGGAGAGTACAGTGTAGATAATAAGCGCGAATGCGCCGAATCCGAATCCCGCTATGAAACCGTGCACAAGTGCCAGCTTAGCAGGCACAGGTTTTGTTGATTCTTTGTCATCGCAGCAGAGTGCCGGATTGACCTTGTGCTCCAGCTCCTTCTCTTGTTCCATGCTTCCATGCCTGTGGATCCGGAAAAGCTCCCCAAGCTTTTCCTCTATGTAGTGCCAATGCGGGTATCTGCCTCTGCCAGCTATGTAGAAGCCTGCAGCGGCCATCGCAATCCCAACTACTATATATGTAATCCCGAAGGCAAAATTTGACATGAATATTGCGGCAAGCGCAAAGAAGGCGACTTCAGAGAGAATCGCGCGCTGTACAGTAAAACCGGTCGAGAAGAGCAAGCCGGCCTTCGCGCCGCCCTTTACACTGTAGCTGCCAATTGCGTACGAAAACGTAATAGGCCATGTGTGCTCATCCGGAGTGATGCCGTGGATTATACCCAGCACATATGAGAGTACCAGCGCCTCCAAGATAGTTACATTGGTTGGATTCCATAAATTCAGATTCAATCCAAATGCCATAGTTACACTTTAGTTACATCCGCCGCAAAAAGGGCTTTTATTGGTTTCCCGTGTGGGCAATTGCTCGGCTTGTCCATCTTCTTGAAAATCTCCATTGCAACATTATAACTTATCAAAAAATCAAGCTTCTTGCATTCATTGCAGGCCTCCTCTATTTTGACCCCGTTCTTTGAGAGAAGAGTCTCCATAACTCTATGCTTGAATTTGATGCGTTTTGCCTCATTCTCTCCGCGCCGCGTAAGCACGATTAACCCGTTGCGGTCTCTCCTAATTGCCTCCATTCCTATAAGTCTCTTTACAAGCATGAAAGCTGTAGGGGGCTTTACCTTAAGCCTCTGGCTAAGTCTGGCCAACTTTATGCCATTTTCTTCTGAGATTATTGTGAGGCAGTCTCTTTCCCTTTGCGTAAGCGTCATGCCAAGCACCCTACTTGCTTCTGTAATTATTAGTATTATACTAATTAAGTTAGTACCATACTAATTAATAACCATTTCTGTTGGAAGCGTTACACAAAAGTGAATGGTCCTGCTAAAAGCTATTTATTATTTTGCGCAAAAAACCTGCTATAGCTAGAGGGGACGTAAACAATGATTGAGATAAGAAACTTGAAGAAGAGGTACAGCGATGGTACGCGCGCCCTAAACGGGATAACGGCTGAAATAGATGACAAGGTAGCTACTATAATAGGCAGGAATGGCGCCGGGAAGACTACGCTGATGAGGATACTATCCACGCAACTTCTCCAGACTTCTGGAAGCGCAACGATAAATGGATATGACGTTGTAAAGGAAGCTAACAAAATAAGAAAGATGATAGTAAGTATACCTCAAGAAGCGAGCACTGTGGGCTATTTGACGCCAATGGAGCACTTGAAGATTTACCTTACGGCACGAGGCTCTTCAATAGCGCAAGCGGAGCAGGATGCCGCTGCGGCACTAAAAGCGCTTGAGCTCTGGAACGCAAGAAGCACGCCGTGCGACATGCTTTCCGGCGGGATGAAGAGGAAAGTGTTCGTTGCCATGGCGCTCGCAGCAAATGCAGAGATTGTATTTCTTGACGAACCAACAACAGGCTTAGACCCGGTATCAAGATTTGAAGTTTGGTCCTCGATAAAAATGTTGAAGAGCAACCTAATACTCACAACGCATTACATGGATGAAGCGCAGGAGTTGTCAAAAAAAGTAATTATGATAGACGATGGCAAAATCAAGGAAGAGGGCACGCCTGATGCACTGCTCAGGCGGTTCTCCGGAAAGGTAAGAGCAGAGTCACAATTCAAGGATCCTAGCGCAAAATACAAGATAGGCAATACATATATACGCTATATAAGCCCTTCAGAAGCAGAAGAATACGTCAAGAAGGGCTACTCAATAAAAAGACCAACCCTCGATGACCTTTTCATAGTTCATGGTGTAGAGCTTGAAGCCTAGATTCATAGGTACGTTCACTTGGTATTATGGCCTCGTAACGATACCGAGAGGAATGTCGTACATCGTCTCATCAATAATGTACCCGCTAGCATTCCTCTTCCTAATATTCATATTTACGCAGGGCAGGTTCATCGAGGTTGCGGCTATTGGGGGATTCATAGCAATAGTAGCTTCAAACGCCATATACAGCAGCAGCGATGCAGCATTTCAAAGAATTCAGCTTAGGTTCCAAGACCTGCTCGTTGCAACAAACATAAGTTTCTACGATTACATGTTCGCCATGAGCCTCTCGTATCTAGCCAACTCATTGCCCGGGATCGCAGTTTACGCAGTGATAGGCACGCTGCTGCACATATTCACGATCTCTAGAGCCTTGGCCTTCACAGGAGTGCTGCTGATGGTCATGCTGGCCGCATCCTCAATAGCTTTTATGATTGCGGGCTTTATAAAGCACATAAGAAACGTATGGGGCATAGCCTCGATAGTAAGCCTTGTGCTTACCGTAATACCGCCCACCTTTTACCCTTATACACTCATACCTAAAGCCGCGCTTTATGCACTGATGATCTCTCCAGTAACTCCGGCAGCGATGCTTGCACAGGGCATATTTGGCATATCAAAATTCCAGCCATACGCAATACTTGTGCTTGTAGTTGAAACGGTAGTCTATTTTGCCATAGCCATAAAGCTCAATAAGTGGCGCGAAACATGAGATAGAAGGCAAGAGCAACCCGCAGGAATGCATATAAATTCTAATGTGCATATAAACGTGATCGCAATGAGAATTTCTTGGATGAGTGGGGGGCCGCAGGGCTCTGGAATAGACACTTCAGCAAACATATTTAGCAAAGCAGTTGCAAAAGCAGGATACAGCATATATGGGAACAGAGAGTATTACTCCAACATAAAGGGAAGGCACAGCTATTTTAACCTAACGATTTCTGATTCTCCAGCTCACAGCATAGACGGAAGGATAGATATACTTGCAACATTCGATGCAGAAACAGCGTTCCAGCATTTCCATGAAGTAAGAAGCATCTTCTTATATGATATAAAACAGGAGAGTATATCTGTAGAAAGCATACGCTCCATAGAACCGGATATAACTAACGAGGTACTGGAAACTTTGAAAGAGGAAGGAGGCAGCACGATTAAGGAAGTTATCTCATATCTAAAGAAGCGCGGCGTTAACACTATCGGCATAGATTACGAGAGCATAATCATGAAGGTAATAAATGAAACAGGCGCTTCTCCTGTTATAGCAGATAGGGCCAGGAATGTGGTTTGTATAGCTGCATCGTTCGCCCTGCTTGGGCTTGACAAAAACTTCCTTGCTTCAGCCATCCGTGATGTATTCAAATCAGAGCAATACCTAAAGATAAATACACTTGCCGCGGAATTAGGAATCGCATCAGCGCAGAGCAGCTATTCGCTGAAACCCATAAGCAGGCAGGAAAAGACAGCAATACTTGATGGAAACACGATATCGGCGCTCGGCAAGTTGGCAGGCGGTCTGCGCTTCCAGTCGTATTACCCAATTACACCAGCTGCGGACGAGAGCACATACATAGAAGCCAATCAGGTAATTGGCTTGAGCGGAAACCAAGGGAGGGGAGGGGTAGTAGTACTCCAGACGGAAGATGAGCTCGCCGCAATAAACTCTGCGGTTGGGGCAGCGCTGACTGGCGCACGTGCAGCGACAGCTACTTCCGGACCGGGCTTTTCGCTTATGGCAGAGGGCATAAGCTGGGCAGGGATGAATGAGGTCCCTGTGACTATAACTTATTATATGCGCGGCGCTCCTGCCACAGGCTTGCCCACGAGAAGCGGACAGGCAGATCTCAAATTTGCATTAAATGTAGGGCATGGAGAATTTCCAAGGCTGGTGATAGCCTCAGGGAGCGGAAGGGAGGTATTTTACGACGCGATATACGCGTTGAACCTTGCCGAACGGTACCAAACCCCAGTAATCCACATAATAGAGAAGACGCTTGCGAACTCTTATATAAGCATACCGCTTTCGGAGCTTAATGGAAAGGCTGGCATAGACAGGGGCAGGCTTGCTCCAGATGCAGGAGAGCAGTATAAGCGCTTTGAATTCAGCAACGACGGAATCTCTCCCCGCGCTTTCCTCGGAAAGGCGAGGATGTTTTATACGGGAGATGAGCACAACGAGTTTGGGCACATAACGGAGAATTCGGCGAATAGAACAAACATGTACTCCAAGAGGATGAAAAAGTTGGAAACCGCAGACGCAGAGATTCCGCAGGAAGTCCGCGCCAACTTTTTTGGAGAAAAGGATGCAGATACAATATTGCTAACATGGGGCGCGACTACAGGCGCGGCGCTCGATGCGCTTGAGGAGCTTGAGGGCAAGGGCATACGCGCAGGGATACTGCAGGTGCGCATGTTCAATCCATATCCTGCTAAGCTTGTTGAATCATTGCTCAAAGGAAAACGCATGATTATAGACGTAGAGAGCAACTATGGGGCGCAAGCTGCAACCGTACTTACAGAAAAAACAGGCATTAAGCCAACGGGCTATATACTAAAATGGAATGGCAGGGCAATCGCACGCGATGAGCTGTATGAAGCGGTTGTGCAGATACATGAAGGCAAGGTAAACAAGGTGGTGCTGAATGGCGGCAGATGAAAGCCTTGAATTCAACGACTGGTGTGTAGGCTGCGGAAACTTCGGAATATTGCGCTCTCTGGAGCTTGCGGTAAAGGAAAACGGCATGGACTACAGGAATACGGTGCTGGTATCGGGGATAGGATGCTCGGGAAAGGTGCCGCATTTCGTAAGCGAAAAGATATCCGGGGTGCATACCCTTCACGGCAGAGCTATACCATTTGCTACAGGCATAAAGCTTGCGAACCCTTCATTGAACGTGGTTATAGACGCAGGCGACGGTGACACTTTTGGGATAGGTGTAGGGCACTTTGTGAGCGCTGGAAGGAGGAACCTCAGCATGACACTTATCGTACACGACAACGGGGTTTACGGGCTTACAAAAGGCCAGGCCTCACCCACGCTTAAAAGAGGAGAAAAAACAAAGTCGCTTCCAAGGCCTAATATAAACGATCCGATAAACCCTATTGCATTGGCAATCGCATCCGGATACACTTTTGTAGCGAGGGCATTCGCATACGATGTTGCAGCAACAAAGGAGCTTATAAAAAGGGCGATGAAGCACAGGGGCGCAGCGTTCATAGATCTTTTGCAGCCGTGCCCGACATACAATGATATAAACACAAATGAATGGTACAGGGAGCGGGTTTATCCAATAGATGGAGACCACGCGGTAAAGGACGAAAATGATGTACTTCAAAAAATAGAGGCCGCGATATCGAAAGCGTACGAGCAGGACAAGATACCTGTAGGGGTGTTCTACGAAAATGAGCTTACTGATCCTTATGAGGAAAGGATAAAGGAGGATTTGCCGGATTATTTGGATAACTATCCTGCGATGCAGAAGATAGAGGAAAACGGAGAGTCGATAACAGATGTAAGCACGCTGCTGGAGCAGAAGACTGCATGATTAATCTGCATTGTGTTAAGAACCGCCTGCGCCGCATGCACAATATCCTAGCTCGTCTATCCTGCTTTTACATATGGGGCATATCTCATCGCTGTATTTGGCCTCATGATATGCTTTTCCGTACATCTTGTAATGTGACTCGTTCTCATCTGCGTCAAGCGGCTTCTTCTTTTTTGCTTCTTCCACGATAATTCCTGCGCAATTCAAATTGTGCGCATTACTATTACTGCGGCTAGATATTTATTATTTTGCGCAGAATCGGCTTTGGGGCATAAATAATATCTGTATTTTTATATACCAATTAAAAAGTACATAATAAAACTTACACCCACGGCAATTATCAACATTATCCCGAATCTACTCCAAATATTTTTTGTGCGCTTTTGAAGCAGATAAACATCAACTACTGATGCGATTATACCACCTATTATACTACCTAATATTATTATTACTATAATCATCCAAATTTTTATTTTATTATTGTTTTTCATAGTGATCGGCCAGATTCTTTAAGTATTTCAGTGCTTTGATTAACTCTTCTGTTAAGCAAAAAATCTACTAAATCATATCTATAAGCGTCTTCATTACTCGTTTTTGGTT
>JAVYYS010000012.1:0-14094 GCA_038876335.1 Candidatus Micrarchaeaceae archaeon
TTCAGGCTTTCAATCTTAAGCACTTCGCCTAGCATATACGAAAGTGCAACCATCGAAAATGAGAATAATACTGCAATAAATCCGATGCTTATTGCAGTGCTCAAACCAGAGGCAAGGGCGGATGGTAGCGAACTTGGGGTCTTGCAAGATGTGCTGGCAGAATATGAAGTAGGGACAAGCAGGAGTAAGGTTAAAATGGGCAATAGAGCAAGCAGGGCGATGTGTCGCATATTGAAGGCTTGTAAAAAGAGATTTATAAGCATTTCTTATCGTTGGGAAGTGCTTAAAGATAAGGTGCATGCTTAAGAATGGCGATTACCTTTTCAGTATAGCAAAGCGCTTCATGTACATCTCGCTTTGGAGCAGAACAAGGAACGGCACAATAAATATCGCGTTGAAAGCAAGCATTACATAGCCTGAGAGGGTTGTGTGGCTTAGCGCGATGAAAATAGCATCGAAGAAGGTAAGCACGACTACTGCTATTGCTAGCCACAGAATAAAATAGTCAAAGCGTTTGAAGAAGAATCTTGTGCCCATCTGAAACGCGCGGCGAATCCTGAGGTCGTCTATCACTATAGAAGATGGAGCGTAGAAGAAGAATGGCGTAAGCGCTAATGCAATTATGTAGTACAAGTAAGCTGGAAGGCCAAGCAGGTATACAGCAAGGTTGAATATTGATAGAAGCAGGGTAAAGAGAAGAAGCACTGCGAACACCCGGCTCGTGTACTTCTCAAGCCCTTCGAGCACCTCCTTCTTGATCCTGACATGCGTACGGCCATGCTTTACTATTATGTTAATTGCGACAATGGCAAAGCTCAGGAATATGAGAGAGAAGAAAACGGAGACCACTATCACCGAAAAGGTAAACGCGTTGAGGTTCAGCAGCTCGCTAGCGGTCCTTACGAATATGGCGCCCATGTCGTTATAGGTAGGGAAAAAAGCTAGTGTAGGTATTAGGAACGCTATTACCAGGGAGATTGAAAACAACAGGATTACGCGCAGGTTAGAGGCATACGCTTTCGCAGTATAGGCAAGCACGTTGGCCAAGCATCGCACCTATTTTACAGTTATAATAAAAAGAAAAGAATAAATAGGCAACGATAACTTATGCCAGCTGCACGGAACAGCCAGCTCCTAATAGAAAAAACCTTCTACTTGTTCAGAAGGTTGGCAGAAGGTGAAATTTTTATGAGATTCCTGCGCAGTTGTTTATTACGTTGGTCTGGCCAGGAGCTATAACACCCATTATGTACGGTGCAGACATCGCGATTATTACTCCGGCTATTCCACCTACAATCATACCAATCCCGTATCCCTGCAAGCTGCCCTTCAAGTTACCAGGCAAGACATGCGCACCGGCATACATCGCTCCGCCTAGTATGATAAGCACAAGGCCGACTATGAAGATTACTGTATGGACAAGCGAGTATATGCCGCAGAGAGCGCTGGAAATAGCATGTGTCGGTGTGGAATTTGTAGTGTTGTTAGAACCCATGACGAGGTTAGAACCTATGAATCCGAATATTACCAGCACTAGCATGAGCTTTCCGAAGAGCTTTCCTATGCTATAGGAATTTGCTATAAATCCGAAGGGCACCAAACGTTTCGCCATTTTACCACTGCTAAATGCTAATACCTTTGCTATATATTTATTTAAAAACCTTTCGTTTTTGGGCAGAGGAGGGAGAAATTAGCGGCAGTGGTGAACACTTCCAAAGGTGCAGCTGCAGAGAACCTATTTATTTCTTTATTCTTATATTCTTTCGATTGAACTTCTTTGCAAGAGTTTGATAGGAGGAGTCTGTGAGAATACTGCAACTTGATGTGAACAATATAACCTACGAACCCATAAGCCCTGAGGCAGAGGTTTACGATGAGGCGAAAAAGGAGAAGGTTTCGGTGAATGACGCGCTCGTACTCATGGTAAGCGTGGAGAAAGGGGATAGCGAAGAGCTTGCCGCAAAGGCTGCGGAAGAAGCAGGAAAGTTTATGGATAAGCTGGGTAGGAATAAGGTTGTCGTATACCCGTATGCACATCTGAGCTCCAATCTCGCAAGCCCGAAGGAAGCGATTGAGATATTGAATGAGATTTCAGAGGAGCTTGCAAAGAAGCACGAAACAATAAAGGCGCCGTTCGGCTGGAACAAGAAGCTGAGCATAGACATAAAGGGGCATCCGCTGGCGGAGCAGAGCAGGAGCTACTCTCTTGGGGAAAGCGAAGGTGGAAAGGCGCGCACCGGGCACAATACTGCAAAGGTGAACACCGCGATAGTCCGCAAGAGTGACTTTTCCGGCTTGCCAGAAACTGACCACAGGACCATTTCAGAAAATCAAAATCTGTTCAGCTTCCAGGAGGTGTCTCCCGGCATGGTATACTGGCATAAAAATGGACATATACTTTACAGGGAGCTGGTGAAGCTCATGCGGGAACAGACGGCAGAGCACAACTACGATGAGATAAGTACTCCGGCCATTGCAAACGTTGCTCTGTGGCACGTGAGCGGGCACATCGAACATTATAGAGATAACATGTTTGTGTTCGATTCAGAAGGGGAAAAGTTGGGCCTCAAGCCTATGAACTGCCCCTCAACAATGCTTATCTACAAATCTAGGCGGTGGAGCTACAAGGAACTGCCTTTCAGAACAGCGATATTTGATAAGATCTACAGAAATGAGATCAGCGGGGCGCTCACAGGCCTTTTCAGGGTAAGGGAGATGACGCAGGACGACGGCCATATCTTCGCCAGGGAGGACCAGATAGGGGAAGAGATAAAGGACCTGCTTGAAATCGCGAAAAAAATATATGCGCTATTCGGAATGAGCTACAAGCTAAAGCTCTCCACTATGCCCAAGGACCATATGGGGGACGAGAAGCTTTGGAACGAGGCGACGAACGTGCTCGCAGAGGCGCTGAAATCGCTCGGCCTTGAATACGAGGTAAAGGAAGGTGAAGGTGCATTCTACGGCCCCAAGATAGACGGTGATGTAACGGACTCGATGGGTAGGAACTGGCAATGCCTTACCATACAGCTCGACTACCAGCTTCCGATAAGGTTTAACCTGGAATACACTGGAGAGGATGGAAAACCGCACGTGCCCGTGGTAATACATAGGGCAATATTGGGCAGCATAGAAAGATTTGTTGGTGTGCTTATCGAGCATTACCAAGGCAGATTTCCAACGTGGCTTGCCCCGGTGCAGGTAGAGGTCGTACCGATTTCGGAGCAGGTAAACACATATGCGGATGCTGTGCTAAAGAGCCTTCGCAAGAAAGGCCTTAGGGCAGAGCTTGACGATTCGGATAGGACTCTAGAATACAAAATACGCAGCGCTCAGCTTGCAAAGATTCCGTACATGCTTGTCATAGGCAAGAAGGAGGAGCAAGCTGGCGCTGTTACAGTAAGGACAAGAGACAATTCGCAGAAGCCTGGGGTTAAACTGGAAGAGTTCGAGGAGAAGCTGGAAAAGGAGATTAAGGAGAGGTCGCAGAAGCTGAGCTACTGAATCCTGAAAGAAAAGTGCCGGCTCACCCCGATCTGGACGCCGCAGGGCATATGGTGAAGCTGCTGGTGTTGTATATTATACATCTCGCTGCAGAGGCGTTGCCTGCATATATGCTCACGCTTGCCACAGAACTATTTCTCAGCAGAAGCACGTTCGGGTTTATATCAGAAACAGAGAAGGTGTAGTTGCGCTGCTCCGAAGGCGCGCCGTTAACCCAGAGGGTGTTTTCTCCGTAAGCGCCGAAAAGCGACACCGAGCTAGAATTGTAATCCTTGCCGAACAAGAGCACGCGGTACTCATTATTTATGCCGCGGACGTTTGCGCTTATGCTCATTGTGTAGTAGTATGCCCCGCCGTTTCCTGCTGACAGGGAGGCGGCGCCTATGCTGAAAGGCCGCGAAGAATTGGGCTGTGTCACATAGAGCAGTAAAACCGCGGCAGCGAGCAGAAGCAGCACCATGGCTGCCGCAATCGCATTAAATCTGGATCGATTTTTGGAAAAGCGGTTCAGGCACATCTTAACTTTGGATTCAGAATCCTCTCCGCGACTGCCCTTTATGGCCAGTGAGATTACAGTCAGGGCTACAAAAAGGGTGTAATAAGTGCTGAGCCCGTGATTTAGGAATGCGAATGGAAGCATGCTTAACGGCCCTAGAAGCATTTTTTTATTAAGAAGCAGCATGCCCAGCGCGGAGAAGGCTATCGCTATGAAATAAAGTTTTGATACTGAGACTTGCGGCATGCCAAGCAAAAGCGCGTAGAATCCAAACGGTCCGTAGGAGCCTGGAAGGAGGCTGCCACTTACCGGCACAAAAATATTGCGTATAAACGCTCCTGCTCCGGCAAGCAGAAAATACCCGTTGATGAGCAGGAAGGTCAAGAGAGCTATACCGAGCACTGCCGATCCGCGCCTGATGCCATGGTTATTGAATATATATAGCATAAGCAGCAGCACAGGCACCCATGAAAGCTGCTGAACAGATGCGGCGATGCCGAAGAGCACGCCAACGTATTTGCTTGATGATTTCCAAATTGAAAGAACAAGGAGCACAAGCAGTAGCAAGTCTGCAGGAGAGACTAGCGACAGCATGAAAAATGGATAAACTAGCACTATGCCGTACAGCAACATTCGATTGCGGCCAAAATCTAGCGAAAGGTAGAGTACAAAAAGCAACAGCGCTACCAGAAAGCCCACCTCTAATGGAAGAAGACGTGTAGCCACAAAGTGCATTGCGCCGTGGGCGAAATAGAAAGGCGCGAGCGATAGCACGTATAGGAAAGGATAATCAAGCCGCCCCACTATCTCATTTGCGCTTGTAAGCGTAGGTCCCGTGATCGTATGGTTGAGGAATGCCCCATAAACCTGCGCAGACATGTTTTGCGTATAAGGATTGATGCCAGAGAGGAGAAGCTTGAATCCCTCTATACCTAGATAAGTTTCGTCATTCATTATGTAGGATATTGCACCTGAGGAATAAAACGCGATCATGGCTGCGATGGCTAACAGCAGGAAGAGGTAAGAAAGAAGCCGGCGGTTTTTGAGCTTTTTCTCGTAACGGATCTTTGCGGAAACCGCAACAAGCGACAATGAAAGCAGCACGAGCACAAAATTTACAGTGTATTCCAGCAGCGTACTTGAAATAGCTGCTGTGGGGTAGCCCAAAATGTAAATAGAATAAAATTGGAGCGCCAAAGCAAAAAGTGCTGCGGCGAAGCATGCCACTAACAGGCTTCCGCTATAAGATATTCTGCGCCAATGCTTTTTATCAGATGCATGCAAGAGCGCAGGGTTTGAGGAATCGGCAAAGCCATTTATATATGCGAGCGCCGCCACAAAGTAGAGGGCAAAGATTATCATTTCGGCGATGAGTACTGTGGTCGATATGCTTCCGAACACCATAACTGTTGATGCCTCGACCATGAACAGCAGGGAGAATAATATAAAAAGTATTGATTGCTTGCCATACCGTTTCATGCCCTCATCAAAAACAGAAAACCATGGAGCTTTAGTCCCATATACTTGATATAAGAATATCTTTTATATCTTGCGAGTCCAATTTTTAAACATATTATTAGGAAATTGTCTTGTATATGCTTCTTTACAGGAAGGTGGAAAAAGCATGTATACGCTAGGAGTGTGGGACGGACACGAATCTGGAGCAGCATTGCTACACGATGACAAGATAGTCTACGCGGCGAACGAAGAAAGATTCACAAGAAGGAAAACAGAACTGCGATTTCCAGTTAACTCTATAATGGCGGCACTTGCATACGCAAAGATAAAGCCGGGAGAAGTTGAAAAGGTAACTTTTACAACTACAGAATTCATAAAGACTCTTGAAAGGATCTTTCCTGCAATAAAGGAAAACTACTACCTCTTCAGAAGAAGGAAAATGCTGAAGCCACGACCATGGGATATAAGGCACAACCATTGGTTAAAGTATTTAATGACATCGATAGGCGTTTTGCCGGGAGGGGCTTTCATAAGCAAAGCGCAGGTGGCAAGGGAGCTTGGAAGGTTAGGCTTCAATAATTACAAGCTTGAAGTAGTTGAACACCATGTAGCGCATGCGGCCACAGCAGCATTTACTTCAGGCTACAAAAAGGCATTGGTAATTACGCTTGATGGTCTAGGAGATGGAATATGCGGAAGTATAAGCACCCTTGAAAATGGGAAACTTGAAAGGCACAAAACTATAAAGGCTGCAGACTCGATTGGCATATTCTACGAGCAGGTTACAAACATACTAGGCATGCGGGAGCTGGAGGACGAGGGCAAGATAATGGCTATGGCTGACTATTCATATCCATTCAATTTCAACGACAACAAATTCAAGGACTTCTTCAAAGTAGAAGGCACAAGCATAAAGGCCAAGTATGGCTGGCTCAGGCAATTTGACATGATAGACAGGATTGCTTGGCAGACGCCCAGGGAACAGGTCGCATACATGGCCCAACAGCTCCTCGAGAAGGTTCTCACCGAATTCGTGCAGAACGCCATCGACGAATTTGGAATAGGCAATGTAGTTTTTGCTGGCGGAGTGTTCTCGAATGTAAAAGCGAATATGGCGCTTAGGAAATTGGACGGGCTTAAGCACTGGTACGTATTCCCACATATGGGAGATGGTGGATTAGCATTGGGAGGGGTACTCTATACAAACTACCTCGATAATGGGGTCTCTGATTATAGTGGTTTCAATGCCTATCTTGGAAACGAGTATGGGGAGGATGAGACTGAAACACTCTTAAAGAAAGAGGCAGGGCTTGAGATTCAACATGAAAGCGCAAAAGAGTCAGCATCGCATGCCGCTGAGTTGATAAGCCACAACAACTACCTGTTTTGGTTCCAGGGCAGGATGGAATACGGCCCGCGGGCCCTGGGCAACAGGAGCATACTGGCACCAAGCGGAAGCGAAGAAGTAAAAGACAAGCTTAACCTCTATGTTAAGAAAAGAGAGTGGTTCCAGCCTTTCGCCCCATCAATACTGGAAGAGGATTGCAGCAAAATCTTCCATTACGACAACAAAGGGGTGCCGAGGTATATGACCATGGCTTACGACTCTATAAAAGAGAGAAGCGAGTTGCTGAAAGCTGTTGTCCACATTGATGGCACAGGTAGGCCGCAGGCAGTGGGTGGCGAAAACCCAACTTATAGAGATGTGCTTAGAAAGATTAAAAAAGAAACTGGTTATGGTATAATGCTTAACACCAGCTTCAATATACATGGAGAACCGATAGTGATGAGCCCACAAGATGCGATTAGGACAATGAAGGTTACTAACACAAAGTACATGTTCATAAACGGTTTGTTTGTAGAGAACAAAAAGGGTATTTGATGTTTGGGGCAGGGACAGAAGAGTATCTAATGACGCTCGGAGTGCTTGCTGCATTCATTGGCACGCTGGTATCCGGAATCCTTTCAAGGCACAGCATTGGCAAGTTGCTAAAAAACATGCAGCTCAACAGATGGCACATGCTCATGGCAGTTGCAATCCTGGCCCTATTTGTAATCCTCGAGGCCGCGATCGTAAAACCTACGCAGCAGCTCTTTTTCGATGATGTAATATACCAAGGCGGCGCGCTGGACCTTCTTCACATGGGGCAGGCATGGATGTGCAATTATGGCACTCCTACATCGTGCATTTTGGGCCAGGTGTTCCATGAACCTGTTGGGACGGCTTTAAATATAGCAATAGGGTTTGCGCTGTTCGGCGTAAGGCAGGCCACTGCGTTCAACACGATGTTTGCTCTGGCTGCGCTTTCGGTTTTGCTAACATTTTTCGTTGCTTTGCTGCTTTTCAGGAACACAAAGGCTGCGCTGTTCTCTGAATTGTTCATGGCGCTTTCTCCGGCACTGCTTGTATGGGCTAGGCCAACTACCTCTGATATTCCATCGCTGGCATATACCCTGCTGGCAATGTTCGCGCTTGTCGTTTTTGTTAGAGAAAAAAATATTAGGACATTTACATTCTTCGGCATGGCAACTGTGCTTGCCACGTATATGCGCATAGAGAACATAATCTATATCGTGTTACTGCCCGTAATGTATGTACTGCTAGACAAAGGCGGCGTACTAACATCGTTGCATAGAAACCTGCGGCTGTTAAAGGACAACATGTTTAACATAGGCTTCCTCGCTGTGCTGCTTGTAATAATAATAACAACAGGGATAGAAGCTGGATATGTGCTGCAGCAGCATTCGGTCGTAAACAACTTTGGATACCAGAATACAAGCATAAAGAACACATGCAATACATCGCAGCACATAAAGGCCAATTCTACTTTCAGCTTAGAATACCTGAGAATGAATATCTGCTCCAATGTATTCTTCTGGTTCAATGCATACAACATAAAGGCCAACTCTACTTTCAGCCTTGAATACCTTAAGCTGAATATCTGCGCCAATGTGCTCTTCTGCTTCAATGCATACAACAGCACCGGATACAACTATTACATAATGCAGCCCGCGATATTCACTATATTCGCGCTGATAGGGATCGTCGTGCTGGCATTCGCTGATAGAAAGCCCCTATATGCGGTTGGGCTTTGGTTTATAGCGATCTTTGTGCTTTTTGGCATGTTCTACGCCGGTTCATTCACCTATGGAGTAGATTGGAGGTTTTCGCTTGGGATGATAGCCCAGGCAAGCCTATTCAGTGGATACGGAGCATACGGAATTATCGAGGGGGCGAAAGCTTTGCCAAAAATCCTTATCAGAGCAAAGCAAAAGCATAGGTGACATGATGAGACGGGAAAAATTGGTTGAGATGGTTGAGATGGTTGAGCTTTTTGTAGTGGCGGCAGTGCTTGCAGCAATAGCGTATCCTGTATACGCCCTGATTCCGCATCTTTCGATTAGCCCGTCGTCTATTGCACAGGCACCCGATGCGAGGTTCTATGAAGGCTTCGTTTACAACTACAGCCATCTCATAAATTCAACATGCCTTGTCTTTACTTACGACCCCACCCTATTCAATATCAACAACAGAAGCGCTGCGCAGATCGGCTATCTATATTCTGAACAAATGATAGAGAACTTTTCTAAAACTTACAAATGCATGGTGCTTGACTATGGTTACTGGTGCTATACACCAAGTGGGTGCCCTGTATTGAACAGCAACTACAGGCCTATAATAAACAGGACATACGCGCCCTTCAACCGGACATACGGATTTTATTATATTATAAACGCAAGCAAGGTAGAGAATGCGAATTGAAAAGGCACAATGAAGAAACGTACTAGATATTCCTAAGTATCGTGGAAAGAATTATATATCCGTCATGAAAGGTGCGAAGTTTTCCTGCTCCGCCCTGCCTCCTCTTCTCGAAGCTAGGCACCTCTAGGATCCTTAGACCTGCCTTCTGCGCTTTTATGTTCATCTCTGTTTCGATTCCAAAGCCTTCTTCTTCAAGCCGCAGCCTTTTCAGCGCGAGCTTGGAAAAGCTGCGGTAGCCATAGCACATATCAGTATAGTGCGAGCCGAAGAGAAGATTCACCATGCTAACAAATAGTTTATTCCCAAACCGCCTTATAAGCGGCATGTCTTCAGAGCCTCCCCCCACTAGGAACCGCGAACCCATGCAAACATCATACCCTGCTTCTATACCCGCTATGAGCAGCTTTAGCTCTTTGGGCCTGTTTGAGAGATCGGCATCCATCGATATTATTATCTTCCCCCTTGCTTGCTTGAAGCCGTATATAAGGGCCGCGCCCTTGCCTTTCTTCTTGTAAGTGAGAACACGCGCACCGAGGCGCCTGGCGATTTCTGGTGTTTTATCCTTAGATGTATCGACAACTATTATCTCGTAATCATAGCCTTTCATAATGTCTTTTATGCCCTTTATGGTTTTGGCTATGCTCCTTCTCTCATTCATGGTTGGAATAATGATGCTTATATAAGGCGCTTTTGCCATTTTATCAACTTTGATTAACTATCTCAGTTTGCACAACGATTAGAGCCACTAACGAGAAAAGCATTTGCTACTAGCCAGAATCATGCCGGCGTTCATGGATCTTCTCGCCTGCTCTGTGTACTCTTTCCCTCCTGTTTCGTATTGCTGCAACTAAGATAAGCGCAAGAATTACAACTACAGCTACAGCTAGCAAGCCAACAAATATATCAACAGTATTTATCTTTGGAGGGGCTTGAAAATAAATATGGCCGATTGAGATCGTTGAGTAGTGGAGGCCATTTTTAACGTATGAAACAACTAAGCCCACAGGCAGGCTTGTACCGGCGCTTAAAGAGGAGGTCTTCAGGCTGAAAGTTGCATTGTAGTTTGAATTTGGAGGCATAGTCACGTTTATTACACTTGGCGATACGGAAAAAAGCGGAGGTGCAAGAACGTATATGCTGGCGTTTACTGCTTGGTCTTCAAGGCTGAAAATCGCGGCGCTGAGCCTGGTTCTGCTTACATTCATGCTTATTACGTTAAGCAGGCTCTGTGTGGGCTTTTCGATCGAGTACTCGCATGGAAACAGGGTAATGAAGGTAGATGCTCCCTGCGCGTACTCCAGTATGAATGCTCCAGCATAGCTGCCCGGAGTAGAGAAATTAGATGTGTTGAATGAAAATGACACATTCTCATTTGGAGCGAACGATGAAAGCGTCTCGGAGGGTGGGGAAATGCTGACACCAGTGAAGCGTGGTACAAGCTCTAGATTTGTTGCAGAAGCATTGCCCGTTCCGGAAAGGTAGAAGTATATTGTGTTATTTGAGGGATTTAGCACAGGAATGCGGCAGGTGCCTGTCATGGTAAGAATTGCGGCTGCACTGGAATAGTTCACTGTAAGCAGCGCCAACGCAAAAGCGAATGCAAATATTCTACGCATGCAAAGACCAACAGATTGCGTTTCTGATTTATTATTACGGTGTGTTTTAAATGCAAAAATTTATAACTATTGCACACCACTGGTACCACGGGTAATAGTAACTACGCGTTATTATGATACTGATACAAAAGTTATAAATATCATAGAAAACATGTTATAATAGGAAAATATAATAGGCAAAAGGTAATTTTGCGCTATAGGGAAAGTGATAACTTTGGGATATAAAACGGCGCTGTCGATTTCGTACACTGCACTTAAGAGCAATGTTGTCAGACTTGCGAAGCCGTACAAACTCAACTTTGCTATAACTATGCATTGTCAGTCGCGATGCCTTACCTGCAATATATGGCAGCTCCGGCCTGTGGGGGAGCTGACGCTAGACGAGATAAAGGAGTTCGCAAAGAAGAATAGCTACTTCAAGTGGATAGAAATAACAGGAGGGGAGCCATTCCTCAGAAGCGATATTGTAGAGATAGTGAGGGCCTTCAAAGAAAGTTCTAAGGGGCTATATGTAGTTACTATACCAACAAACTCGCTCACGAATTCTGACGTGATAACGAAAAGGATTACAGAAATTCTTGAGCTCGGGGTGCCAAGGCTTGTGATAACACTGAGCCTGGACGGCTACAGGGAACTCCACGACAAAATAAGAGGCGTACCCGGCAACTATGACAAGGTAATAGGCCTGTATAGGAAGCTGAACGAAATAAGAAAAGCGCACAAGAACCTCAGCTTCGTATTCGGATACACCATGAGCTCATACAATGCAGGGCAATTGATGGAAACGTTCAACAGGGTAAAAGAGGAGCTGCCGGATATTACATACAACGATTTTCACCTGAATCTTGCACAGGAGTCCGACAATTATTACCACAATGTAGGGAATGAATCATACAAAATAGCAGGCGAAACTGTGGCTAAGGAGATAGAGGAGTTTATAAAAATGAGAAGATTAGTGATGGACCCAGCACAGATTATAGAAAGCGCATTTCTTAGGAAGCTGGTAGAGTTTGCTAGGACAGGTAAACCACCAATGAGGAGCAGAAGTCTTGAAGCCTCGGTTTTTGTAGACAATATAGGGAATATCTATCCCTCTATAATGTGGAGCAAGAGGATAGGCAACCTAAGAGAGATAGGTTTCGACCTTTCGAATGTATGGTACAGCGAAGAAGCGCAAGCAGTAAGGCAACAGATAAAAGAGGGCAGAGAGCCAGCGCAGTGGACTTCATGCGAGGCCTACCAATCCCTTACAGGGAGCATAACAAAACTAATTTTATGAATACCGCGGATTAGTCCCGTTTCTGCCGGCTCGTTCCAAACTCCCGTACTATACTTCTTATTGGAATCTCCCGGCTTACGAACTTTTCCACATTCTTCAAAGACTTCGCGGTCTTGTATGCATAATATATTATTCCGATAAGGCCTAACGCCAGCACAAGCAGCAGAGGGCGAATTCCAACGTAAGAAGTTACTAAGGCTATTGTAATCATGCCGAATACCGGAATTGCGAAAAACCACCTCTTCTCGCCCAAATGCCGGCCGGGCTTGCCGATTTTTCTGAGCTTTACATGTAGATTTAGCGCAGATATATTCACAATGAAGTATGCAAGGAGTATTGAGGCGTTGGCGGTCTCAACTATTGTGCTGAACGAGACAAACAGCAGAAACAGTACCCCCAACACTGAAGACAAAACTATTGAATAAATAGGGGTTGAGAATTTATCTATATAACTTAGAACACTTGGAAGCTCATTGTCGCGGCCCATCGCGAAGAAGACCCGCGAAGTGCCAAGTATTCCGGTAAGCACGACTCCGGCTGTCGCTGTTATTCCTCCCAGGGCTATTACAGCGTCGAGCAGGGGATTTTTGAGTGCAGATATTGCGAAGGAAAGAGGAGAAGCCGAATGCCCCAGTTCAGCGGAGGGTACGAGGCCCACCGCCACCACGGCGACAAATATGTAAAGGATTGTAGAAAGGATTATTGAAAGTATTATTGCGCGTGGTATTGTTCTTTCAGAATCCTTTACCTCCTCGCCTATCGTAGTGACGCGGGAGAAGCCCGTAAACGCGAAGAATATAAGGGCAGCGCCTTCAAGGAGGCCGTTGGCGCCTTCCCCGAAGAAATTAGAGAAGTTTGAGGCGTGGAAGAACATTGCTCCGAAAATTACGAACACTACCAAAACGAGCACATTTATCCCAACAAACACTGTAAGGGTTTTGGTGGAGTTCTTTATCCCCAGTATATTTATGAGCATCAGCACAAGTATCGTTGGAACTGCAAAGTATATGTTGCTGATGTGGATTCTAAACAACGCATCGATGTAGCTGCCAAGGCTAAGAGAAACTGCGGAAAGTGCGATTATGTTTCCGAATGTCCAAAGCCAGCCGCCGATAAAGCCGGCGAATGGTGAGAGAGTTTCTTTTGCGTATTCGTAAACGCCGCCCTCCTTCGCTGTGTGGCGCGCAATCTCGGAAAAACTCAATCCGGTAAACAGCGCCACTAAAGCAGATATTACTATTGAAAGCACGATGGCCGGGCCGGAAGCCTCCGCGGCGAGGCCAATTATCACAAATATTCCTGCGCCTATTATCGCGCCGAGGTTTATTGCCAAAGCGCCGCGAAGAGACACAGTGCGCGCAAGCTTGCGCGTGAGAGTAAAGTCATGTGACTTTTGTTCCGAGGGATACATTCTTATCAACATCGAGCAACTTTATGCCTTTAGCAGTTATGGCGCCAAGAACAAGCACTTCGGAGAGGAAGTTAGCTACTTGTTTCGGCGCAAAGTTCATGGCTGCCACAACAGTCCTGCCTTTTAACCCGGCGAGCGGGAAGTACCCTTGACTTGGCGAGGGGATGAAAGCGAGCAAAAGCTTATAGAAATAACCTGCGAGAAATATATAAGGACTTATGTAAAATAGGTTGACATTATGCTCAATGCAGAAAAGAACAGCAGAATACGAGAAAAAGGTGAGGCAACAAGGGCAAAGAGGAAAGATCAGACTGCAAAAGTATATGAAATAAAACTTGATAAAAGCAAAATCTCAAAACAAAGATCTTATGAACTTCAAAGGCTCTTTCTTGAAGGGAAGTGGTTTACAAACTACATAATATCAAAAGGCATAACTGATTCTGTTTCTTATAAAGATTATAAAGTCAGAAAGGTAAACATAAAGGTTGGTGATAAATATGAGGAAAGGGAGCTGACCATATTGTCGTCACAGATGAAACAATACCTCATAAAAAGGCTGCAGAGCAA
>JAVYYS010000013.1:0-13753 GCA_038876335.1 Candidatus Micrarchaeaceae archaeon
GTGCGCTGCTTTAGCACCGCGGCGCAGCTCGTTCTCATCCCATATATCGTCATGGATAAGGAAGTAGTCTTCTGTAATCTGCTGCGTTGCTGCAGGGAGCATAGCGTCCTCAATATTCCCGCCGTAAAGCAGGCTGCCCAAAAGCACGTACGAAGGCCTTCTATACTGCCCTTTCCTATCTATGTATACTCTTACTAACTCGGCATACTCTTTGGGCTCGAGCGCGGGCAGGTTTTCTATTATCTTTTTGTATACCTCCTCCTTGTGCTGCGCCATAAAGTCCTTAAAGTTGTCTGGCAGATCATCATAATCTGTGTTTGGCATTGTAACACTCTTATTTTATTTCCGATAATCCCAACCTAAACCTTCCTGCTGCTGAGCATATTCACAATCTTCTTTAACCTTTCCTTTGCCTGCGACTTTGGCAGAATCTCGTCAATTTCTTTCCACGACGATTTTATAAGATCTTCTGCCTTTTTACTTGCATACTCCATCGCGCCATATTTACGCATTATGCTTATTGCTTCGTTTACAAGCGCGATGTCAGAGGTATGCATGCTTATAATCTGTTTAATTCTTTGCTTGTCTTTTTCGTTTCCCTCTTTCATTACATGAATCAGCATCAGGGTCACTTTGCCTTCAGATATATCATCTCCTACACCGCCTTTGTTTTCTGAGAGCTTGCTGGGGGTAAGATTGAGTATGTCGTCAGTTATCTGGAACGCTACGCCTATGGTGGAACCGAAATTCCCAAGAGACTTGAGTGTGCGAGCATCTACCCCGCATAATATTCCCGCAAGCTCTGCCGAGAACCCTATCAGGACACCGGTCTTTGAATACGCCATCTGCAAGTATTTGCTTTCATCTATCTGCTCTAAGTCTACTTTGCCCGAATGCCATGCGAGATCTGTGGCCTGCCCTATTGCGATTTTCAGCATATCCCTTTGGTAGACCTCGAGCGCCCTCATCTTTATCTTTGTAGAAAGTTTTTTACTATCAAGAAGCGCTATTATTGGAAAGTAGAACATGAAGTCCCCAAGATTTAGGGCGATATCTATGCCGTACCTTTTATGCACGACCTCAATGCCCCTTCTCATGGTGCTTCCATCTTCAATGTCATCGTGAATTAAGGTGCCGTTATGTATTACCTCAGGTATTATTGAGAACTCGAAATAATAGTTTGGGTCTTTTCCAAGCGCCTCGATAAGCTCTAGCATTATTATAGGCCTCCAGCGTTTGCCTCCCGCACTGAGAAGGTAGTTTGCCGGTTCGAGTATTGCTTTTTCTATTGCGGTAGCGTCGAACGAATATCCACTTCTTGCGATTAGGAAAGCGAGAAACCGGGGGTCCTTCACGTTGCTTAGGTAGTTCCCTATCGCTTTGTTGACCACCTCTGCCCTGTTTTTAAGGTACTCGTCTATGCTGTTTGTCATATAGCGCACTTTTTAGCATGATGCAATTTGATAAAAATGCTTGGCATCGCATTATGCCTTTTTCTACATATACCCATTTATATTTTATTGGGGGAGTTCGTCGTTGTGCGTGGGCGATTGGCTTTGCGTCTTTTTCCATACTACTACAAAATGTTTCACAAAAGATATTATAAGGTTTATGCTAAATAATGATTTGCCAGTGGGCAAGCAACGGTTCTTAGTCTGGCCGTTCGACGGCTTCAAAAGGCACGCCGAGAGGCGCGTGATAATAATGACGATAGAAGAGTTGACTGACAAGGAATTCGAAGAGAAAGTGCTGAAGGCGCAGAAGCCAGTTATAGTTGATGTATGGGCGCCGTGGTGCGGACCATGCGTAATGTACTCCCCCATAATAGAGGAAGTATCGAAAGAGTATGACGGTAAAGCCCTTTTCTTCAAGACCAACGCGGATGAAAATGAGGAGATAGTCAGGAAGTTTAACATAATGAGCATACCCACCACATTGCTTATAGAGAATGGCAATCTTAAGGCCTTGAATGTGGGCGCAGTGCCGAAATCTTACCTTAAAAAGTGGATAGACAGCAACATTTGACTTTTTGATTTCTTCCGGTATCCATTTAGCCATTCCATGATTACCCAGACAGTTTGAAATCTCCGGCACACAGGCAGATATAATAAGTCTTAGGTTTAGAATTATTTTAGCTCAGAGTGCCTCATGCTGGTGCAAAATATGCCAGAGATACCCTTTCCGCGCGGTGTCAAGGACCTTATGCCAAACGAAGCTCTTTTCAAAAATGAGCTGCTCAAGAAAATAGAAAGCATATATCAGAGGTTCGGGTTCCTGACTATAGATACCCCAGCTTTTGAGCATCTGAAGGTACTTACGGCAAAGGATGGAATAGGAGAGGGCGAAAAGCAGATATATGAGATTAAAGATGAAGAGCTCGCGCTAAGGTATGACCATACAGTCTCCCTTGCAAGATACTTTGCAATGCACCAATCACTACCAATGCCATTCAAAAGGTATTATATAGGCAAGATATGGAGGAAAGAAGAACCTCAGAAGAACAGATATAGGGAAATAACGCAGGCTGATGTAGACATAATCGGAGGGGAGAAGGCCCAAACGGATGCGGAAGTGATATCGGCGGCCGCGACTGTTTTAGACGAGATAGGAGTTGAATACAGCATACACCTCAACAGCAGAGAGATCATAAACGGCATACTTGCCGCATTTGGAATAGACGAGGAAAAACATATAGAGGTTATAAGGGCGGTAGACAAATACGATAAAATAGGGATGGATGGGGTTGCCGCTGAGCTTACAAAAGCTGGAATCGAAAAAGCCGCAATAGAGCAGATAACTTCTTTTGCATCAATGCAGGGAAGCAACGAAGAGAAACTTGCCTATGCAAAAAATTTGATCAAAAATGCCGAAGCTGTAAAGGAGCTTGAGGAGACGCTTGAACTGCTTAGCTTGTATAGGATAAATGGAGAAGCTGTTGTAGATTTCTCAATAATGAGGGGCTTTAACTACTATACAGGGCTTGTAGTAGAGTTCATTGGAAATGGGAGGGTTAAGGGCTCAATTTGCGGAGGAGGTAGGTATGACAACTTAATAGGCATATATGGAGGCAAAGACACCCCAGCAGTTGGAGTGAGCATTGGCGTGGATAGGATCATGGATGCGCTTGACTACGCCGCTTCCCCCCGCGTGACTTATGCTAAAGTGTTTGTAGCGTACATCAACGAAAGCAACAGAAAATATGCGATAGAAATCGCGGAGAGATTGCGGGCTG
Organism: Candidatus Micrarchaeaceae archaeon; assembly: GCA_038876335.1. GTDB lineage: Archaea > Micrarchaeota > Micrarchaeia > Micrarchaeales > Micrarchaeaceae > JAKATY01. The sequence goes on from JAVYYS010000013.1 coordinate 3,233, forward strand.
GCTCTGTGAACACTGAACTAAACCTGGCTAAGCGCAATCTGGCAAACCAGCTTGCTTATGCAGATTCTCTAAAGCTGAAATACGCAGTGATCGTGGGCGATGCAGAGCAAAAGCTCGGAAAAATAAAACTCCGGAATATGCTGAGCGGAAGTGAAGAGCTGCTGAGCCTAGATGAAGCACTAAAAGTCCTGAAGAGCAACGAATAAAGAGCAATGATGATTTTATGGCTAAAACGGATTTGGAGAGAGTGACCGAAGAAAAGATACAGAAGGGCGGGGTGCTTTCAAAGCTATATTTTGATATGCAGGATAAGGATAAGGAGAAGCTGCAGCCGCTTATGGCAAACCTCATCAACGACCACCTGCTGAAAGAGAAAGGGGTAGTATACTGCTATGGCGCAATAGATGAACCCATACTTTTCAAGGACCTTTATACTACAAGCGCCGTAGTGACTGTGCTTACTGACAGTTTCCTGCCACTTGTAAATATAGCTTTCAACTACGCGCCTGCAGGAATCGAAGTCCTGAGGCCAGAGAAAGGCATACAACTGAAAGCGAACGAGATGCAAGCTATACTTATAGATATTTCTCAAATCTCAATAAATTATTCTAGGTACGTGCTTGAGAAGGTGCTTAAGAAGGAGGATATAGAATTTCTACAGCGTGAATTGGAGAATAGGGAGAGAATAGGAAAGGCTCTTTTGGAAAAGAAAACAGAAGAAAGGCAGGGAAGTGAAACTGGCAAATGAGCTGGAGAACTATGCTATTTTGTACCATACTGTCCCATACTCAGTGTCTTCCAGTTTTATACCCATGCTTTTTAACTTTTCGCGTATTGCGTCAGACTCAGTAAATTTCTTCTCAACGCGCAGTTCTTCGCGCTTTTTAATTAGCCCACGAATCTCATCGGAAAGGGGCGCTACCAGTTTCTCTTTTGAAAGAATACCAAAAACATCAGCGACCGACATAAACTTTGCAAAAATAGACTCTTTTGCTGCGTGCGATATAAACCTGTTTGAATCGGCAAAGCGTTTGAGGGTGCTTGCCGCTTTTGCAAGAATGGAAAGTGCAAGGGATGTGTTAAAATCATCATTCATTGCTCCAGTAAAATCTCTTTCAAGCTCCAAAAGCGCTTGCGTAAGTTCGGCTGGCTCTGGTTCATCGCCTTCAGACTCTGGCATGCTATAGAACGCGCCGAGCGATTGATAGAAGTAATTAAGCCTATTGCGGGAACTAGAGACCAGCTGTTCTGTATAGTTAAGTTCATTGCTGTAGTGCGTCGATATAGCTATGAGCCTGAGCAGCTCGGGCTCATGCGAACTCAGAAAATCCCTTATGGTTATAAAATTGTGGAGGCTTTTGCTCATCTTCTTCCCATCAACATTGAGGACTCCAGAGTGCATCCAATATCTTACGAATGGCTTCACGCCGAATGCGGCTTCCGCCTGTGCTATCTCATTAGTGTGGTGCGGAAAAATAAGTTCATTCGCTCCACCGTGAATATCATATTGCGGGCCGAAGATAGAGTAGGTCATTGCCGTATCTTCTATATGCCAACCAGGCCTGCCATGCAGCCTTATCTCTTTGCCCCCTATCTTTACACTTATTTCCCATGAAGGCTCTTCTCCGGGCTGTGTTGCCTTCCAAAGTGCAAAATCGTATGGATGAAGCTTGCCTTCCTTTGGCTCAATTCTGTGTCTTGTCAGCTCCTCCAGTTTCATTCCTGAAAGCTTTGTATAATCTGCGAATTTATCAACATCATAGTATACATCCCCATCCAGATAATAGGCGTATCCCTTATCAGCGAGCAGCTGGATCTGTTGCCTTATTGCATCTATATAGTCATGAGAGCGTGGGTAATTGTCTACATTCTTCTTTACGCCCAGCTGCTCCATGTCTTCAAAGAGCCTTTTTTCATAGAAGCGCGCAAGGGATATTGCATCAGTGCCTTTCTCTTTTGCCCGTTCTACTATTTTATCGTCAACGTCGGTTATATTCTGGACGTAGTGCACATTGTATCCGATATGGCGCAGCCATCTGACAATCACGTCAAACTCTATATAGGTCTTTGCGTGACCTAGATGTGCATCATCGTACACGGTAGAGCCGCATACGAACATTTTTATCTTACCTGGCTCGATCGGCTTAAACTCCTCCTTCTGCTTCGTGAGGGTGTTATAGATCATTATCTTCTCCATGGGCCCATTTCCTTTGTTTGCATCCGCACACGGCAGTCTATCGACTTCGCGGCGTAATGCGGGTTTTCAAAATTCTACACGTGAATTTACGTAAAGTCATTTTAAACTTAACTCATGCAAATGTAATATTTACCGGCTGGATGGCGTTTTGATAAGGCTTCAGCGAAAGCGAAAAGTCCCCAACTGCTATAAACCTGTCGGTCTCAAGCGTGTCGGCTACTACCCGTATTTCTACAACCTTGCCAGCTACAGTGGTAAGCGGTATTGTTGCATTCCTAAAAGTAGATGCTGCATTTGCGCCTAGCGATGTGTTGAAAGTATTATAGTGGGCAATTATGGCGGGGGTACCATTGCTAATGATCTCGATGTACAATCCGCTATTGGCCGGGCTTATTATCTTGAAGTTTAGGAAAGGATAACTGGAATAGAATTGTGAGGACGTTAAATTTCCGGGCGCTACAGTGGTTCCGCATGTATAAGTAGTCGCGAAAAACGTTCCGTTGTAATTGCTCCAAGGCTGCCCAAGGTAGCACCTGGTTGAATTGGAATTTGCACGAGTAAGATTGAGGGGGGCTGTGCCGAACCCCTTACCAGTAGTAGTCCAGCCTGTGTAATAACCTGTGTGGAAGTTACCATTGTAAACAAATCCATATACCTGCGGTGGAGGTACTGTGGTGCTGTTTAGCTTGGCAATAGCGAATCCGCATGTACCATGGCCCGGGCCCGTATAAAGCGAAACTTTATACACCCCAGCCGGAGCAGAGAAATTCTGGTAGAAGGTTATACAGCTTTCTGAAGAGCTCTGGTTAACTATGATTGTGTTATTAGGTCCCTCTATAGTAACATGCTCATAGCCAGGGTTTCCTGCAGCGACCCATAAGCCAAGCATGCCGCCATTCCAATAGCACTTACCACTTACTGTAGCATTGTTGGTTGAATTGTACAAGCTGAAATTATTGCACGGGTAGTAGACAAAAGAAGAATTAATCGTAGTCGTAGAGCGAATAGTTGATGAAAAAGTCGGCCCTATCGGCTTCACTGTGGAAGTGGTTGTAGTAAGCGAAGTCTTGAAGCCCGTGCTTATATACCAGATTATTACCACGATTATTACTATGACTATGTATGCAAAGATGCTTTTGCGCATTAAGATGCACCAAACGTGTAAGTGACAATAGATTATAAGCGATATATTTTATATGTTTTATTGCTTACTTTGAAGGCACGTCTCTAAAATACATAACATAGGTAGAGAAAAGTGCTGGTAGGGGGTTTATTGAATAGCGAGAGGTGCATTCCGCTAAAAAAGATATCCGCAGATAATGGGGGACAATCAGGTACTGCGTTTGGGATATAGAAAAAAGAGTTGCAGCTCATTGGGCAGGCTGCGAATGCATCTCTTTTTATTTTGTGCTGATTATCAACAGTATTACTATTGGAAAATATTCCTCCCAATCAGATACTTTAGACACAGTGAACTACTCAGCCAGTAAGGGCGGGGTGGTTAACTTGCTCGCCAAGACATTTGGGCTTAAATTAATATTATCTAAAATTTTGATGTGGTGATAGTATTAGGGATACTAAGGCGGCATTGAAGTGGATCGTGGAGATCCTGAATAGCAACAAAATTAAATTTGAGATATCTGGTGGATTTGCCGCAAAGATATACGGATCCAACAGGAGGCTAGCGGATATAGACATAGAAGTTAAGCAAATAGACATCAAACGCCTTATTCCTTCAATATCAGGATACTTAACATACGGCCCGTCTAAGTATATTGACCGGCATTGGAAAATACCTACCTTAGTCACCTTAAAGTACAAAATGCAGACCATAGACATATTTGGGGCTGACAAAACCAAGATATTCGATGCAAAGTCGAAGCGATGGGTGAGCTTTCCTTTTATGATAGAACGGGCAAGGAATATGGTTATTTTCGGAGTTAGGATTCCTGTAATCGACAGAAATGCGCTTATCTCATACAAAAGCAAACTTGCGCGTGGAGTTGACCGCTCTGATGTAAAAGAGCTGTTGAGCGATAGGGCGAATGCAAGCAAACTACTCCAATAACGGAAGGGGGCTTAGCGGCAGCCCTACGGGCTCGGTGGGATTTGAACCCACGACCTTCAGCTTTCTTCTGCCTTAACAAAACCCCAACTAGGTCTTTAGAAGGCTGTTGCTCTATCCAAGCTGAGCTACGAGCCCACCGTCCTTATAAGCCTATGGCTGCCAATGTTAAAGAATCTTTTCGTATTCGAAGCTATGATCTCCGCGGCCTTTTCATATTCCAATCCCTTTGCCTTTGCTACTATCATTACTGACCTTTCAACATCCTTTGGATACGCTCCTGCGGCCGGAGCATCGCTCTCTGCCATTATCTGTTCTATTGGGAAATCCTTTATCGCCCTGTTCCTTTTCGACGACTCCACCGGCGGCACCGAAATAAAATACCCCAGCGATGCAGCCTTCTTGGCTTGCTCGGTATCTCCTTCAAAAAAATGAAGCTGCACCTTCTTTGCGTTTTTACTTTCTAAAATACTTAGAACTTCATCCATGGAATTGCGCGAATGCACGCATACAGGTATCCCAAGTTCCTCTGCCAGATCGACAAAGCGGGCGAATGTAGTTCGTTGCATAGCAATCTCCTCAAAACTTTTCGCTATCTTAAGATCAAGCCCCACTTCGCCTATGGCAACTAACTTTTCCCTGTTTGATCTTGCAAGCTCAAGATTGAATGCAATCTCCTCTTCTGCAATGTTGGCATAATCAGGACTTATGCCAACAGCCGCAAAGATGTGCTTTTTATCTGCAATCTTGAGGGTTTCAAGATTGGATTTGGTGCTCCCTCCATTGGAAATCATAACCGAAACCCCATATTCCAGCGAATCTTTTATGCTTTCAGCGTCTAGCATGTCAAGGTGGCAATGCGAATCGGCAAGTTCTATCTTTGTTTTTTCAATAGGAGTCTTTTCTTGCTCTAGAGTCTTAGTCCCATGCATGTGCTTACCAAAAAGTACCATGCCTCTAATTACCTGTCTATTAATTACCTGTCTATAATGGTATATTATTTATTAGTTAACTAGCCTATATAATTCAACTATATAATTCAATTAGCCTATATAATTCAATTAGCATATTAATAAATAGTCGATCTGCGATCGTCTAAGAAATGCTGTGTGCAAAATCCCGCTGGAATACTCGAAATACCGATCAACATGCCCGAAAAAGTTAAAAACGCTGAACTTTCTTTTTCAAAGAGGCTTAACATTGTGCTTTCCGCAGTCGTAATAATCTTGGCTGTTTCGGTACTGCTTCTATCTCTTGCATATCAATCCATGCTTGCGAAGCTTCAGGGGTTGTCGCTTTCCTCTTCTTCCCAGCAGAATTCCACAACTGGATTCGGCAGTACATTGGCAGGCATAGATACCCCATTTAACAGCTCATCTCTTTCAGTAATAAACAATGCCCCAAACAATTATTTTGAAATAGCGGGAGAGCGTCTCCTCAATGGCACCCTTACTAATCAAGTTGTATTCTCTAAGGTGCCAAACAGCTCCAAGTTCAATGCGTTTTACATTAATGGGAAGCCCAGCGTAATATACATTGGTGCGATATCGTGCATATTCTGCGGTGAGAATAGATGGGCAATGGCGCTTGCACTTTCAAGGTTCGGTTCATTTTCAACTCTTTATACAGGTTACAGCAGCTTCGGCGATGGAGACGTACCGACTATCTACTGGACCAAAGATAACTATACTACACCTGCTGGTGTGGGTTATGGAAACTCTTATTCAAGCCCCTATATAAATTTCATTTCGGCCGATTATGAATCTCCTATCAAGGAAGGCTTCCAAGTTCAGCCCCTGTCCTATTTCGTGAACAATTCTCCAAACGCAACATACCGCAGCGCTCTCTCGTTTATGAATTCCACGAACCAGTTCCAGGGAACCCCATTCACGTTCTGGGGCAATATTTTAGTTAACGGAGCAGATGCTGTCGTATTCGGAAATACAACTCCTTCCTCCGCAACATTGCCTCTTACATATATGACGCATGGGCAGGTTCTCACCCAGCTTAAGAATTTCAACGATCAGTTTGCATGGAGTGAATATGCTGGAGCAGACATCTACATAAGCTATCTTTGCCCAACCATAAACAATACTGCACCAGTATGCTCCCTTCCTGCCATACGCGCCATTGAACATGCAGAAGGGCTCGCATGAACGTATATAATACGCTGCGTAGAATATATACTCGGAAGTATATTGCAATCAACGTTGCAGCATTTGCAATATACTACCTTATAGCTCGCTATCTAATCATTTTACAGGAGAGCGCTTTCATCATAGTCAATCCATACCTGTTTTATCTAATGTACTTGCTTGTTTTCTCAGCGTCAATAACTATTACGATAGCGATATATTCAATAAGAAATACGCGCCGCAATATCGCAAGATTTACCGCAAGCGGGGTCAGCGCCATTACTGCGCTCCTTGGCAGCGTGATAATCTCCTGCGGCTGTGCGGTGCCGATACTATTCTCTTTAGCTGCAATAGGGGTAAGCGGCGCTAGTATAATTGCGCTCAACGACTTCTTTTCAAAATATGCAATCTGGTTAGTGTCCACATTCATATTTTTAAACCTGCTTCTGATAATATACTATCTGAACAAACTCTCAAAACCGTATTGTTCAGTTAAAAAAGTAAAGAGGTAGTCCAATGCTGAGAAACTCGCGCTCCTTCAGTCGAGGCCGCGGCCATGGTCTCCATACCCGCAGGCGCAGGCATGTCGCGAATACACACTTCGGCAAACATGTTAAGCCACAAAGGTTAGCGCGAAAGTTTAAGGAATCTTCTTCCAAGAGTTCAACGCTTTCGGATTCTATAGAAAAGGCTTTTCATACAGAGAGACCTTATCCAACTTCTTATGAGGAAGTGCTTCTTACTAGTATAATATCCAATTCAAATCCGAGTGCTACTACTTATGAATCAGCAGCCACGTTCAGCCGGATTCTGCTGAACCTCACTGCCGGCACCAGAGCTCTGGGGTATAGATACGGCATGGAAATAGGCAAAAGTCTTTACCGCCTTCTTTCTTCACGAAAGCCTTATTATTGGTACGAAGAATCCATTCCAGACTTAATATCTTTTCTAGAAAAAGCGATCGGCGTTCCGGCAAGCTACTCGCTCTTATACAGCGGCCTCAGAGTAAGAATCTATAACAAACAAGGCCTATATCTCGGGATGAACATGCATCTGTTCGAGGCTGGCATTATCTCAGGATTTGTAACTGCTGCAAGCAAACAGATAACGTATATGGAAGAAATTTCCTGCTCTAACAATGGTTCAGATTATTGCGAATTTTCACTTTCGCCGCACAGGCATAATGAAGAAAACATAGAGGTAAGCTCGGCATTATCGCGCTTCGCCGAACATTTAAGCATTATGGTCAAGCACCCCCAAACCCAACAGAATTCAGTATCTCGCAGCTACCATGCTCTGCTTATCCTTTCTATTCTTCGCTCCAGCTATAGTGACGCAATAAACAACATATCGGGGTATTTCGGCTTCAAAGTAGCGCAGCAGCTGTTTGATGACAAGAAGCCGAATGCAGCTAGAATTTCGGAGTACCTCTTGAAAACCGCAATCTTATTAAACTTTGGCGCACCCACAATTAAGCCTTCAAAGGATCGTACTCTTTTGAATATGGTCTTGGCATTCAGCCCAGAAGTCTCTAAAAAAGAATATGTGGAGCTCTCTCGCGCTTTTATCAATGCCATGTTAAGCAAGGCTGCGCATCCGCGCGTCTCTTTCGAGATAGACAGTAGAGACAGCAATTATCTGCTGCGCATAAAGGAAAATCCGTGAGGTGCAAACATGGCCCTAAAGTTCATGGATAAGATACTTCCATTCATACCTACAATTAAGGCCCCGAGCAAGCCCCTCTCTCTAAGGGAGAAGATGGTTTGGACTGGGGTAATAATAACAATATACTTCTTGCTTTACAACACTTATGCGACAGGCGTAAATCCGCAGGCTGTCACGCAACCGTTCCTCCAGCTTGTGAGCATAGTTTTTGCCGCTAAAATAGGTAGCATAATAACAATAGGTATAGGGCCAATAGTGCTAGCAAGCATTGTGCTTCAGCTTCTCAACGGCTCCGGGTTGATAAATCTCGACATGAACAATATGGAAGATAAGGCGCGATTTCAGGGAATCCAAAAACTATCTGCGATAGGCATAGGCCTCATAGAGTCGATAATATTCGTCAGCACAGGCTACGTACCGCTTGCATCTACCTCCTATTTTGGGATCGTAGTGCTGCAGCTTTTCATTGGCAGTCTCATGATAATATACATGGACGAGATGATGACGAAATATGGCATCACCTCGGGGATAAACCTTTTTATAGCAAGTGGAGTTTCATACGCGATAATAGCCGGCACGGTTGGAATACTTATTCCTGAAGCTGCTGCTGCAATACAGGCAGGCGGTGCAGCTGCGATATCAAACGCTATAATGGCCTTCGGCCCCCTGATATTTGCTATGATAGTATTTGTTGCGAGTATTTATGCATATGAAATGAAGGTGGAGCTTCCGCTTGCATTTGGGGATATACGTGGTATTGGGGGTCGGCTTCCAATACCTTTCCTTTATGTGAGTGTGCTTCCGGTCATACTTGCATCTTCTTTGGAGCTAAGCCTTGCTGTGTGGTTTAGATTCCTTGCTGGAGTGCATGGTTCGCTCGCCAACCTTGCAAAGTTCTTTGCACTCTATACACCAGTTGCAGGCGGCTCACCACAGCTCAGCGGAGGGCTTGTGTACCTCATTTCTCCGTCATTTCCACTACCATATTCTGCTGCATACGGAGGCATAGGGGGATATGGGGCATATTTTACTTACCTTGCTACCCATACAACACAGCTTTTCCTTCCTTGGGGAGGCGTAGTTGCTGTGCCTGAATGGGTGCACATAATAATCTACACGCTTGTGCTAGTAATCCTATCTGTAATATTTGGAAAATTCTGGATAGAGATGACAGGCCAGAGCCCCAAGGAGCTTGCGAAACAGATAGGAGAGACAGGGTGGCAGATACCAGGCTTCAGGAGGGATCCACGCATCGTAGAAAGTGTACTAAACAAGTATATACCATCTGTGACAGTTCTGGGCAGCATATTTGTTGGCCTGCTAGCTGCGCTCGCAACCCTTACTGGCGCAGTGGGCACAGGCATGGGCATCTTGCTTACTGTGGGCATAATCTACATGCTCTACCAACAGCTGAAGCAGGAAAACCTTTACGAAACCTACCCAATACTTAGCAAACTTACAGGATAGAAGCTCCAGTAACAACACAAAATAAATGACAAAAAATCCAAAAGCAAAGAAGAAAAAGAACAAAAAATGTGCTCAAGAAAAATTAGAGCTTCCCTACCCTGCGCTTCTGCGCTCTTCTAAGTCTCTTCCTTCTCTTTTTGAGCCATTTCCAGCGCATCCTCCCTTTCTTCTTCCATTTCCTTGGTATGCTTCCCAAATATACACCAACAATCCAACACTCGGATTCTGCAAGAAGCTTTCCATCAAGAATCTATAAATATCTTGCTGAGCGTTCCCTTTCCTCTACCCGTATCAAACGACTCTGCCCTTCAAATACGAATCGCAATAATCTCCAAAAAGAACAGCATCTTTGACTAAGATATTTTACGCAGCGTAGTCGCTTCTAAGTGGTCTGCATATACCCTATTTCCAAGTTTTATGAGCGAATTTATGCGTTCTTCTTTGAATCCTGCATTATCTATTGCTTTATTAACCCACTCACTATTAGATATGTCACGCTTATCTATGTACAAATCAGTACCAACCCACTTTGCGTAATCTCTCAGCATTTCAACAACTGCCTTCATTGTACCTATACCCGCATTGAATGATCTAAGGAATTCTATACTGTCTACCAATACTGCAGGTTTATTGTCTATAGTTACTGCAAAAAGATAAGCTCTGCCTACAGGCTCTAATCTCCCTCCGACTTTGTCTGCCTTATATAGGTTAAGGATTCTTGTTCCTGGATCTACTACCCAGCTAAGGTTTGCCCAAAAATTTATACCACTATAATCTCCCGTGTTGGGCGGCGCCGTACAGTCGCCAGAATATGCGCCTTCAAATATCCTCTTCAAGGCACGTTTCTCGGCTTTAGCTACAAGCACCCCGTTACTTGGCATTACCTTTCCTATAATCTCCGAATCTTTAGATATGATAGTACGTATCTCGTTAAGAAGCATTTCTTCTCCTGGGGAGGGCGGTGACCGAAAGTATTTTGGGTTTCTTTCTAT
>JAVYYS010000014.1:0-11736 GCA_038876335.1 Candidatus Micrarchaeaceae archaeon
TACACTGCTGCTATAAATCCTTGCGAGGTCCATATTCCCAAATACTCTTTTAAGCCTGTTGGAATTAGCCACTCCGACTCCGCCTAGGATAAAATAATCGTGTATTGCGATTGTGGCTTCTGGTTTACTCGACTGCGCCAGATTCTCCATGAATTTACTTAAGTCTGGAGAAAATGTTGTAGCAAATCCCTCGGGAAGGTGTCTGTCAAGCTCTTTCAGGTAGATATCGCGAATCGCTTTCTTTTTGATCGGGCGCAGGTGACTTGGCCTTAACGAAATGCCATAATCGCCCAAAAAGTCTCCGACGCCTATCTTAAATACCACTTCGTAAAGCTTCCCATCCCGTTTTGCAACTACAAGCTGTTTGAAATCATCTATAAGCTCGTTTGCGATTATAACATCTGCGTTTTGGGGCAACCTGCTGTTTATCGCGTCTCCGACCTTGAATTCAGTTGGGAAAAGGTTTTTATCTGCCCCATTGATTTCATATCGCGATTTTGCATTTTCAATAGCCACGGGCGCTATATCCAACAGCGTGTAGTTAATCCTTTCAGAATAGCTTGTGGAGTTTGTCTTGTCCAGCCTAAGCAGCTCGCTGTACAGCTTCTCTTCAAAATAGATGCCGCGCGGGCCCAGCTCCAGCACTTTTATGGTTTCGGCATTGGGAAGCTCGGAGTCCAGAAGCCGGTACAGGTAGCTAGCAAATGCGGCAGGGTATGCATCGGTGTCTGCCATAGTCATAAAGTCTTTTCCTGAAGTGCTAGAGTAGTACTTCATGTTTATCTTATACGCCGAATTCGCATCTACATTCAACTCGCTGTAAGTTTGCATATTTTGGAGTTGCACAATATGAGATATTTATATCTTGCCTTGCTTGAGCTGTGCTGAATACTGGTGTGACGGCCGCGCAGCAATGAGCCACAGAGAGATAAATCCAAACATAGCCGCAATGTTGTGTGTGAAAGTATAAGGCTTTGGGACAAAATTCAACTATAACCCAACCTGAATAAATTACTATCTACTTATCAAAACACCTATCTTCTATCTGGAGGATAGGAGCTTGCGGCTATTGCACTTTTGTCAACTTGGATGAAGGCTGCGCAGGCGCAAGATACGCAATGCGTGCGCTATGGGCGGCCTTTGCTTAGCGATTCCGCAATTATGCGCAACCTCTCGTAATTTATATCTGTCTTTATTGCTGAATGGTCAAAATGCGTTCTTGAGACCTTACCTATTTTCCCAACCTCTTTGACCAATTCTGAAATGCTTATTGAACTTATCCCCAGCTTTTTTGTAAGCTTAGGAATGGAGTAATAGAAAGGAACGTCAATTTCGCCGACGATAGTTTCAAGAAGGGTTTTCGCCTCTTTTGATGCGTCTTTGGCCAGCGCGCTGCGCGCCTCTCTTGCCGTTTTATTATCAGTTATGCTTCCCATCCACATCCTCCCCGCATATGCCATCTCGCTTCCGCATAGCGGGCATCTCTCCCGCTTTGGAAGGCTGCCTTTTTCAAAGCCCCTGTTTCCGCATCTCTCGCAGTAATGCGCATAGCCCAGCTCACTGAGAGAGGCGAGGGCTTTCCCAGCCCCGTGCTCTAGCCTTACGAACACGCGCATGTAGTGCGCATAGTACAGAGAAAGCACGGGCACGATGCCGTAATTGAACTGGGCGGCAATCCTAGCTATATAGCCAAGCAAAATCCTTATTCCGGCCTCGTGGCAGAATTCGTTGTGCATGGGCACGGCGTCGTAGAGCTTCAGGCACGCATTCTTATGGGCGCCGCACAAAACCGCTGAGTCAGTGGTAGTAACAAAAAAATAGGAGGAATCGGAAACTATCTTCATAGCGTCAAATATATACGGCGCCGCGCTCCCGAATGGGTCTAAGTCTATAATTTCAAACCTGTCCCTTGTAGTGTTGGCAAACTCCTGGAAGCTTAGATTGAGTGCCTTTACGTTTCTGCCTATGTGCTTGCCAGGCTTTTTGTTATACGCAATGTTGCGGGTAAGGTCTTTGTACACAGATGGATTTATTTCAAGCATGACTACTTTGCTCGCAGCGAGCGCGCTGGCGTACTGCATGCCTCTTATGCCCGTGGCCGCTGTCGCATCTAGGACAGCGCCGCCCTTGTACACCACCTTAGCTAGCGCCACGCTTATCTCTCGCGAAGCTTTAGCCCTAGGATTGAGAAACGCGCTGCCACTTTTTGCTATGGCAATGGACTGCTCGTTGTACATATTCGCATCCTAAAAATATCAGAGTGCTTATTCACGCGTCAAAGCTTTCAGCGCATCCAAAAGGCCGTGTGCATAGGATATGCACGAAAACGCAGTGAAGAGGTCGCCCTTCTTGAGATAGCTTTTTGCGTCTGAGGCGTACATCGCGGCAAGCGCGGCAATCTCCTTTTCCTTTGCTGACGGCGTTATTTGCATGGCCGTGTATTCCTTTACGCTCTCATCAAACATCTCGATGTCCTTGCGTATCCTGCTTTCTACCTTTTCTTTGGCAGCTTCGCTTTCCTCTTCCATAGAAACGCATATATTTATTAATTAGGCACACAAATAAAAATAGTCAGGTTGGTGGGAAAATGGCAAATCTGTGGAGTGATAATGCTGATGCATTAATAAAGCAGTTCGACGGAGCGATAAAGTCGAAATATAAATTTACTCTTTCTGATTTTCTTACGAATCCCGCGAACTTCTCAGCGCAGGAAAGTATAATCGTCACTGCCGGAAACATAAAGGAGTATGTCGACAACAGCATAGCCGAGATGCTGGATGGGATGGAAGATGAGAGGAAGAGGCTAAACGACGACGCAGCAAAGTGCAACGCGATAACATCGCAGCTCGCGCAGGCTATATCCTTAGAGGCGAAGCAGAACAAAATTCCGCTGATAAAATCTGACACCGTTGCGCGCGACGAGGGCAAAGATGAGGTTATATATGTTAAGAACGCCTCCGGGGATCTAATGCACCTTGCAGAGAGGCTTGTCGATTCCTCATTGCTAATTGTAGACATGACAAGCGAGTACAACAATAACCTAATAGGTGAATGGTTGTTCAGCGGTAACAAGAACTATGTTTTAAGGGTGAACCTAGACCCCAACCCTGTGTTAAACATAGAGACAGGTGCTGCAGAAATAGATGCATTGCTTGATGCAGCTGCAGATTACATAAAAGCGCTCAGGGCAGGGACAGTAAAGTGAATGGTCCAATCATAGCAATAACCGGCACCCCTGGAGTTGGGAAGACGCGACTCTCCTTCCTTATCAAAAAAAAGTGCGGCTGCGCTAAGGTTGTAGAGATAAACAAGATACTTCTATCGCATAACGCATTCTCCGGGGTTGATGAATCTGGGGCTAAGATTGCTGATATGCCCCGCTTAAACCGTGCCGTGGCTAAAGAGCTTCTAAGATACAGCAAGAGAAGCTGCGCAATTGTGCTTGTAGGCCATCTCGCTCCTGAGCTTAAGCTGAAATATGATATGGCGATAGTCCTCAGGTCGTCACTCAAAAAACTCGAGGCAAGGCTAGAGAAAAGAGGCTATAGTAGGAAGAAGATAAGCGAGAATCTCATTGCTGAAGGGCTCGACTACTGTGGCGAAAGTATTTCTAAAAAATGCGCCGAAGTTTACGAAGTTGAGACCGCTAGCCAGATAAACTGGGCAGTAAACAGAATGCTGGAAATATGCATGGGAAAAAGGTTGAGGGTCAAGGAAGGGGCTGCGGGAAATATCAGGGCAAACACAGCTATTGATAAAACCGGCGAACTGTACTGGATGCTGAAAGCTGGAAGGATTATACAGTAGTGGCGAACACCAGCTGCCGGTAAAGGAGCTTCGCGAGGTTTTCTGGTACCTTGTCCACGAAAATTTTTGCACGCGAACTCTTGAGGTGCGTCGGCACTTCTGACCTCTTGCTCAGCGCATTTTCAAGGAGGGACTTTGGGTCCTGGTGTTTTGGCTTTTCAAAGTAAACAATCCTGTCTCCTACTAAGGTTTTGGCAATATACCTTGAGCGGTGCGCGCTCTCAAACCTTTCAAACGCGCCGGGTATGAAAACGCTCGGGCCGGTTATTGCAGTTGAATTCAGCTTGCCACTCTTTATGAAAAACGCAATAACACCCTGCTCTTTTTCGATGGCCTGAAGCGCAAGAAGCGGTTTGAAGCCGGATTTAGCGAGCTCTGACTCAAGCCTGCCCTTGAGCTTCTTAAGCTGCTGCCAGAGTATGTCCTCAGCAATGCTGTCAAGGGAGAATGAAAGGGAGTACATGCTGGCGTCCAGTTTCTTGCCGAATTCGTAAAGCTTTGCGCGCGCTTCCTCCTCCGAATACCTAACCCCAAAAAAGAGCTCTTTGCTTGGATTAAGTATTAGCCTCCTTGCCAGAATTGAGAGCCTTGCAAGCGACTCCATCGAAACGTTTGCGGCAACGTTCCTTCCGCTATCTGTGGGATCTATAACTATGAATTTTGAATTAAACCTCTTTGCAAGCTCGGCGAGCTCCTTGCCAGTCGCGGCGATTCTCTTCGCTGGAAAGAGCGCAGCTGGCAGCGAAAGCTTCGCAAGGCCTTCAAGAAGCTTCGGGAATGAGCCATAGTGGTAAATGAGCAACTCGCAGAGATAGCCTGAAAAACCTTCGGTGACAGCTTCGGCTCCGTATATTCCGTGCTGTTCAAGCATGAACTTCAGGGCGCGAACCTCGTCCTTCTGCCTTGCTGAAAGGCGCGACACCACGAACTCCGTATGGAGCTGCGTCCTGTCCACCGCGCTCCCCATCTCGCTTGCATCGCGTATTTTGAACGCCGGAACAATATCCACGTCCAAACCCTCGTCATTCATGAAAAGCCTAAGATATGGGTGCTCTGCATATTTTATTGCATAGCTTTCGTTCTTGCGCTTTGACACTATCTTCTTTGCGATTTCAAGGGCTTTCATCTCCATTTCGCGCTCGGCGAGCTCCCTCGGAAAAAGCATAAATATGTCTATGTCAGATGAGCCGCGCAGATGAGTGCCATGCGCAATTGAGCCGGCTACTGTTATCTCAACGTTTTTTGGCACGAGCGATCGCAATCTTGACATGATGTCGTTGCTGCAAGCTGTGAGCCTCTCTATCTCAGACTTATCGGGCTTTACCTCGGCTATTACTTTGTCAAGGAGTACGCCAAGCCTGCGAAGCCGCGAAGCATCAAAAGCATATTTAAAAGAAGGGTTCTTGGGCATGCGATCATTCTCTATTGCGTTCTTATTAGTCAGGAAATCTTTATATTATCTTTTATGGCAATTTTAAAGAGCATCGGCAACGGGCTCGTGGCTCAGCAGTAGAGCGTCTCGTTCGCAACGAGAAGGTCGCGGGTGCGATTCCCGCCGAGTCCAAAACCTCTTCAAAGAGGTTTTATCGAGAACAGGAAAAGCATCTATATTCATGTTATAACCTTATCCCTACCATACACAGAGGTTGTCGTCGAAGAGATAAGGTAAGCCCCTGTTGTAGGGATCTAATTTGTGCTCTGAAGAATAGGCATTTAAAAATCCAACATCCTACTACTTCGCAAGCTGGGTCGCGGGTGCGGTTCTCAATTCAGCAATGCGTCATCTTCGTGAGTAGCTGAAATCATTTCTGTACGTAGGCCTTCTTCCTCTATCCCGACCATGCCTGAAACCTTCCCTCCCTCTCTCTTCCCCGTGTTCTCTGAACCCCCTGCTTCTGCCTTCGCCTCCAGCAAATCTGCGCTCCCTTTGCATATGCGGCATCGCATTAGCGAACTCCTTCGTATCGAGCTCAAGCCTTTCTATGCGTATGTTTGCGAGATTCTTTATCTGCGTTATCATGTCCCGCTGGCTTTCGTTGATAAGCGTGAACGACCTGCCATCAGTATTCATCCTTGCTGACCTGCCAGACCTGTGCACGTAGAGGTTTGGATCTTCTGGCACGTCAAAGTTTATTATGTCAGATATGCCGCTGATATCGAGCCCCCTTGCGGCTACGTTGGTCGCAATCATGAACTTCGCCCCCTTTCTGAATGCTCCAAGCGAATGCTCCCTTTTCGCCTGCGTTAGCCCGCCGTGCATGAGTATCACGTCGAATCCGTGGTCTTTCATGAAATAGTACAGTATATCAGCCATATGCTTTGTCCTAGCAAAAATTATCGCTTTGCTGGGATTGAACCTCTTGATGTATGCGAGCAACGATGCAAACTTGCCCCTATAGTCAGCAACGGCGTAGAAATGCGTTATTGTACTTACAACGAGATCCTCCTCCTTGCCTACAATAATCTTCACTGGGTCGCGCATATGTTTCCTTGCGATGTTCACTATCGCCTCCGGCATAGTTGCAGAGAGAAGCATTGTCTGCTTCTCTTTTGGAGTGAGCGCGAGTATGCGCTCTATATCGTCTATGAACCCCATGTCGAACATCATATCGGCTTCGTCGAGCACCATGAACTGGATTTTGCTAATATCGAGAGAGCCCCTTTCAATCAGGTCCAGCACCCTTCCTGGAGTGCCCACAACTATCGCAGGCCTCCTGCCTAACTCCTGTATCTGCACGTTTATCGAAGCCCCGCCGTATACTACAACTATCCCCCTGCCATTCGCATCTACCTTCCTCGACATGGTCGCGGTCTGCAGCGCGAGTTCGCGCGTGGGCGCAAGTATGAGCGCGCTCGGGTGCTGGGCGGGCTGAGCCTTTTCCAATATAGGAAGCATAAACGCGTACGTCTTGCCCGTGCCTGTCTTTGACCTTACTATTATGTCCCTGCCTTCCAAGGCTATTGGTATAGCCTTCTCCTGCACTTCCGTAGGAACAGAAAATCCATTCCTGTTCAGCAATTCCGTTATTCTATTGTTTAGTCCTAGCTCTGAAAATGTTTTCATTTCATTACCTTAGAAGCAAAATTAGTAGTTCAAGCAAACAATACACATCCAAAAGCTACAATTAGGCTTCAAAACCTGTATCGACTACCGCATCTGCTTTGTAAATAGAATGGGGTAATACATATTTATAACCTATGTTTCGCGGCGCCTCGCGTGCCCGCGCTTATTTTTATTCGCATTCCAAGAAATTTTTGTAAACATTTATTAACCCTCATTGCGTTTTATGTGCGGTGTCAGCGTGCTTAAGAAAGTGTTTGAAGGGGAGATAGAAAACCTGCAGATTCTTGATGAGAATGGAAACATAGATGCATCGCTCCTCCCGAGCAGCATAACCGATGAGCTTGCAATTCAGATGTATAAGTACATGAGCTTCGCTCGCGCCCTCGACGCCAAAACTTTAAGCCTGCAGAGGCAGGGGCGGGCTGTGACCTACGCGCCGCTTGTTGGCGAGGAGGCGACGCAGATAGGCAGCGCGCTAGCCATGCGCAAGAATGACCTGTTTGTGCCAAACTTCAGGCAGCATGGAGTTTATCTCGTGAGAGGCCTACCGCTTGAGCTGTACTTCATATACTGGCGCGGGTTTGAAGAGGGAGGCGCAATACCGGAAGGCGTGAACGGATTCCCTGTTATCGTGCCCGTGGGCTCGCAGGTTCCGCATGCTGTAGGCATCGCGTTTGCGCAGAAATACAAAAAGACAGGCAATGCAGTGGTGACATATGTGGGCGATGGCGGCACCTCCGAGGGCGATTTCTACGAGGCGATAAACTTCGCAGGAGTTTTTAAGGTACCGCTGGTAGTGCTGATAGAAAATAACCAGTGGGCGATATCAGTGCCGAGAGAGAAGCAGAGTGCGGCTGGCACTCTTGCGCAAAAGGCATTCGCCGCTGGAATCAAAGGCCTGCAGGTTGATGGCAATGACGTATTCGCAGTATATAAGGCAGTAAGCGACGCAATCGCAGGCGTGGCTGCAGGCGATGGCCCCGCGCTCATAGAATGCGTAACCTACAGAATGAGCATGCACACCACTGCCGACGACCCTGCAAAATACAGAAAAGACGAAGAGGTGGAGGCGTGGAAGAAGAAGGACCCAATAGCTAGGCTAAGGAAGTATCTTGCCGCGAAGGGCCTTTGGGATGATGCAAAGGAGCAGGAGATGGAAGCGCAGCAAAGCACGGAAATAAACGATGCAGTCAAGAAAGCAGAAGAATTCAAGGCTGATCCCACAAGCATGTTCAAGCACGTTTACAGCTTTATACCCGAAGTGCTTGATGATGAGCTGCAGGAATCCATCGCCAACAACTTCTGGCAAGAGTCTGCGGCTCCAAATGAATAAGTAATAGGTAATATGATGCAGATGAACATGGTAGGCGCGATTAACAACGCGCTCGAGCTTATAATGAAAGAGAACGAAGGCGTAGTGCTCCTGGGCGAGGACATAGGGACTGACGGAGGGGTGTTCAGGGTTACCGATGGCCTTCTCGCAAAATTTGGGGAGGAAAGGGTAATAGATACCCCGCTTGCCGAATCGGCGATACTCGGAACTTCGATAGGCATGGCGCTGGCGGGCATGCATCCCATACCCGAAATTCAGTTTGCGGGCTTTATGTATGAGGGCTTCGCCCAGCTAATAAACCATGCGGCAAGGTACAGGAGCAGGTCGCGCTCCAGGTTTACTGTGCCGATGGTGGTGCGCGTGCCGGTAAGCGGGGGGGTGCGCACTTTGGAGCACCACTCCGAAAGCCCGGAGGCGTTTTACTCGCATGTGGGAGGGCTTATAGTGGTAGAGCCTTCCGGCCCTTACGACGCAAAAGGTTTGCTCATAAAGGCCGCGCGCATGCAGGATCCTATCCTGTTCTTGGAGCCTACGAAACTTTACAGGCTTTTCAAGCAAGAGGTGCCAGAGGAGGCATACGAAATAGAGATAGGGAAGGCGAATATCGTAAAGGAGGGAAACGACCTAACCATAATAACTTACGGCACCATGCTTCCTTTGGTTAAGAATGTGGTGGAGAAAAAGGGCGTATCCGCGCAGATAGTCGATCTTAGGACGATAAATCCGCTTGACGAAAGCGCTATAATAAGCAGCGTGAAGAAAACAGGCAAGGTTATGATAGTTAATGAAGCGCCGCTTAGTTTTGGAGTGGGGGCAGAGATAGCGGCGCGCATAGCGGAAAAGGCAATCTACGACCTCGACGCCCCTGTAATGAGGGTAGCGTCTGACAGCTTCCCCTACCCATTCCCCGGCTATGAGCAATATTACATACCAAACGAGACCAAGATATCAAGAGCTATAGACAAGCTTATTTCATCGTGATTTAGTGAAGGAGATAAAATTTGTGGATGTTGGAGAAGGTATAACAGAAGGCCATATCCAGAAGTGGCTGGTAAAAGACGGAGATGCCGTGAAGGAAGACCAGTCGCTCGCGCAGGTAGAGACCGACAAGGCTGTGGTAAATGTACCCTCACCGATATCGGGAAAGATAAAGATAATGAAAGCTGAGGGCAGCGACCTCCATCTGGGCGACGTGCTTGCGTACATAGGCGAGGAGCAGGAATTGGAATCTATCCAGGAGCAGAAGCCTTCGCAGGCGGCTGCTCAGCTCCAGAGCCCAGCTGCACAGAGGCCTGCTGCACAGGCCGCGCCGCAGCCGGCAGCGAAAGCGGCGGAGGCAGCTTCTTCCAAGGAGATAATCGCAACCCCCTCAATTAGAAAGCTCGCGGAGCAGCTCGGCATTGCTCTCAGTTCAATCGCGGGAAGCGGGCCGAACGGCAGGATACTCGAAAGCGATGTAAGGGCTGCGGCAGCGCAAGCGGCCTCGCGGCCACAAGCGCCGCAGCAATCTGTTTCTGCGGCCGCGGCATCTGCCATGAGCAGTGCGCTAGAAATGCACAAAGGAGAGATAGAGAGAGTGCGGCTTACCCAGACAAGAAAGACTATAGCAAAGAATATGGAGCTTTCATGGACTATACCGCGCGCAACGCACATGGACATAATAAACGCGACCGCGCTCTTCGACATAGTAGAAAAGGAAAGGAGAAAAGCGCAGGATGAGCTTGGGGTCAAGATAACTTATCTGCCATTCATAATCAAGGCAGTGATAGAGGCGCTGAAAGAGAACCCGCATTTCAACGCGAGCTATGATCGCGACAACATGGAGATCATTGTAAAGAAATACTACAACATAGGCCTCGCCGCAGAGGCCCCTGACGGCCTGAAGGTGGTGGTAATTAAAGAAGCAGACAAGAAAAGCATAATAGAGCTAGCGAAAGAGATTGCAGAACTCAGCAAAAAGGTGAGGGAACAGACGATAGGCATAGCAGAAATGAAAGACAGCAGCTTCACCATAACTAACATAGGCAGTCTCGGCGGCGGGTTCCTGTCTGTGCCTATGATAAATTATCCTGATGTGGCGATACTCGGCGTGCACATGATTAGGGATTTTCCGGTTGTGGAGAATGGAGCAATTAAGGTAGGAAAAATACTGCCGTTCTCGCTTGTGTTCGACCACAGGGTAGTTGACGGGGCCGAAGCGGTAAAGTTCGGAAATGCACTTATAAGATATTTAGAGGATCCGGATTTCCTGGAGATGCTTGGGTAGCGCAATTGCAGTATAAATTGCAGGATAGATAGCATGGTAATGGGTTCTCTGCCAGAGCAGGTCGATATCGCGATAGTCGGAGCAGGGGTAGGAGGCTACGTAGCCGCCATAAGGGCGGCGGAGCTCGGGGCTAACGTGGCGATCGTGGAGAAGGAGAAGCTTGGCGGCCACTGCCTGAACTACGCGTGCATACCCTCAAAAACCCTAATAAACATAGCTGACACTTTCTACAGCGCATCGCATTCGCAGAAGTTTGGCATAAACGTCGAAAAGGCTTCCATCGATGCGAGGAAGATGTATGAATGGCGCATGCAGGCTTCAAAAAAGCTTGAGGATGGGGTTGGCTTCCTCTGCAAGTCAAATGGCGTTGAAGTGATAAAAAGCGAGGCGACGTTCATCTCGTCAAATACCCTGCAACTTACCAACGGCACATCTTTGGACTTCAAGCACGCTATAATCGCAACGGGCTCTGAGCCAATTGCGCTAAAAGGGTTTGAGTTCGGGGAGAAGATAATAGACTACAAGAGGGCACTAATGCTCGATTACATTCCAGGCTCCATTGCAATAATAGGCGCTGGATATGTGGCCGTGGAGATAGGCACGCTCTACGCGAAGCTGGGCAGCAAGGTCTCGATAATCGCAAGGTCCGACGTGCTCTCCAAATTCGACAGGGAGGCGGTGAACATAATCAAGAGGCGCATGCAGGAGCTTGGCGTTTCAATCTACACCGGCGCAACGCCTATATCCTACGATGGCAAGTTCCTTAAACTCGGAGATAGCAGCATGGTTGAGGCGGAGCTGGTGGTTGTTGCGGTTGGCCTAAGGCCGTACACTGAGGGGTTGGGGCTTGAGAATACGAAGGTCGAGCTCAACGAAAAAGGATTTATCAAGGTAGACAATGCATTGAGAACTCTGGATAGCAATATATACGCGGTTGGAGACGTAATAGGGGAGCCGATGCTGGCGCACAAGGCGATAAGGCAGGGCGTAGTGGCCGCGGAGATTATTGCAGGAGCAAGAAAGAGCTACGACAACATAGTTGTGCCTTCCGTCATCTTCTCTGATCCAGAAATTGCAATAGCGGGAAGCATAGAAGAGAAGGAGGGAATAAAGGTGACAAAGTTCCCGCTCACCGCGCTCGGCAGGAGCATCGCCTTGGACACTACAAATGGTTTTGTGAAGATTGCGGTAGACGAAAACTCTGTGGTAAAGGGCATTGAGATTGTTTCAGAAAACGCAAACGCGATGATTTCGGAGGCAGCGCTG
>JAVYYS010000015.1:0-11467 GCA_038876335.1 Candidatus Micrarchaeaceae archaeon
CTGTAGCTTGGGATAACAAGATTGTGAACACAGAGTTTGTGTTAATTGAAAAAGACACGCACATGAAAGAGGGAGCTGGCGTACACTCTATTGATGCAAGTTTTGGGTTGAAAACTCCGAGCTCAAATACTATGTAAAGAGCTATTGTTATTATTAATATAGCTATACCGTATGAAACCATGAAGTCAAGCGCTGCCTGTTGCCTAAGTTTACGCTGCTGTGACGCTTGCTTGGATGAAAGCATTTACTCCTCCCCCACCTTTCCCACATGCAACTTGATAGAATCGCCATCCCGAGTTATTTTTATATCAAAATCCTCGCGACCGAACAGCTTTTGCAGCTCTTCATACGTATACGCACCAATTTCACCGTTAGCTGTGAGCTTTTCCTTGTTCAACTCGTTTACCCTCTTTTTGATCTCGCTTTTCTCTATTTCGCTGTAGATTAGAGAGAGCTTTGGAACCTCGTTGGAATCAAATAAGCTGTCTATATCAAGATCTATTGACTTGTAGCCTTCATCCTGGAGTATAAAAGGCATAACTGCATTAAATTCCTGTTTTACGCTTTCGACGGTAGATGCAACTTCCTTGCGCACTCCAGCTATGATAAAATCTTCTGTATTCATGAACCCCGCAAAAACGTTTGACTCCTTGTTCCTTATTGCGTCCTGGATAAGTTGCGAAACCAATCGGATTATTACTACAGCTGATTTCTCTCCGAAACGCTTTGCATATGAACCAAGATTAGCAATCCTCAGAGCGCCTATAGAGTAATCCTCTCCAGATTCGATAGATTTGCTCACGGCATTCGATATGCGCTCTTCATTTGGTAAATCTATTAGCGGATCGAACCGTTTGCCCTTTTTCTTGAGGAATATTGTAACGAGGCTTTTCAGCTCGTTTGGATCGAAGGGCTTCTTTATGTAGTAATCTGCGCCGTACTTTATACCTTTAAACCTGTTGCTTGTCGGATCCATAGCGCTTACAAGTATAACTATTGTGCCGCTGATTTCTGGATCCTCCTTTATAGTTTGGCAGATGTCGAGACCGTCTTTGTGCGGCAGCATGAGATCCAAAATTACCAGCTGCGGTTTGTAGCGCCTTACGGCTTCCATAGCTTCGCCGCCATCGTATATCTGCATTATCTCGAACCCTTTGCCTATGGACAGCGCCATTAGCTTGTTTATGCTTCTGTCATCCTCAACGATTAGCACCTTGTTTATGGTATCCTGCTGCAGCGTGTAGTAGGTAAGTATGCCGCCGCTACTTCTCGATGCGATCATCTTTCCCTTTTCGAGATTAGCAAGAGTAGTATCCAATACATCCCTGGGTATGTTCCTGCTGAATGCTATGTCACTAAGCTCGGTGTAAGTTACCTGTTGTTTATCGTTTATGATCGAAAGGATATCTGGTAGGAAGCTTTCCTCTGACACATGATCACCTAAACTACCTTCTCACGCAACAATATTATATTTTTGCTTCACAAATGCTGAACCTTTCCTAAGACCGGCTTTCGGCAACGTATTGGATGGATAAACATTTGGAAAAGAGAGTAGAAAGTGTTAAAAGCTTTATTTCGTATTTCAATGTGGATTATTTAGTTGTTTTGTAAATGATTTTATGGCCGGAGAGGGAAAAGCATATTCTATGCACAAACACAGAAGTAGGAAGGCATATTTTACTGCTTTGGTAGTGATTGTGATTATTATAATAGTTGCAATTGTAGCGTTAAGCACTAGCGGCTTTGTCCAGCTCTCCTCGCAGAGGAATCTCTACATTTCAGGGGCGCCGGTCCTTGTAGACATTAATGGGAGGTACTTCTCGATAAATCTTGCTTCGCATACAAGCTCTGGTGCAAAGTTTTACATATCGCAGTTGCCTATATTTATAAATCCAACTATGCTTGTAAGCGTATCTACTGGTAATACAACCCATATTGCTCTTGGAACAGAATACGCAAATCTTGGATTAAGACTAAATTCTGTTGGGAACAATTCGGCAAATGTAACTCTTATACCTATAAATCCTTCACTTGGAGTCTTAGCTGATTCTGGGCTGATAGAATATGTCTACCCGCTCTCTATATCCCAAAACTCCTCATCAGGTATAAAGATTATCATAACAAATTCCACGGGCCTTCCTTCGACCATAACCCCAACCATTAACACCACCACAACCATAAAGCCTGTGAATAACACAGAAAAAGTAATGAGTGTGGTGGAAAGAAGCATCTGGTACCCACTGATGCTAAATTATTCTAAGGCTTATTCCAATAGTGCGGCGTGCACACCACAGCTTTACAATTCTAGCTATATAGCTTATTATGGCGCGGCGCCCGCAGGTGCCACCACCTACCAGAATGAAAGTATTTTCGTACCATACAAAATGAATAGCAGTATCACAAGCTTAGGCAATGATGAATACGCTTACTCTTACTATACATATGCCAAATCGGCATTGGCTACAGGAAAGGTTCTAGTTTTATCTGTTAATATATCCTCTATGAATATAACTGGCACGGCGCTCAGCGGCATTTTCAAAGGTGACAACTACACCGCTCTATATAATGGATATAAAAAATCTGCAGGAATAGGAAACGCGTGTGGCATAGAGATAATATGACCATACCGGCCGGCAAATTACGATGAGCACGTGATATGTAGGCAAACATCCGCCCTTCAAGTAGATAGCGAAGGTGGGGATGTGGCTGCTTTCTCCTTTTTCTTTTCGCGTGGCTTTATAGGCAGCACGAATGAGAATGTTGTTCCTTTGCCCTGCTGAGATTCGAATGAGATTTTACCCCCATGAAGCGAGATAATGTCTTTTGTTATTGACAGCCCAAGGCCTGTGCCAGCACCATCCTGCTTGACAAGCTCCCTCTTCGGGGCCTGATAGAATTTCTTGAATATCTTTCTTTTGTCTTCGTCGCTTATCCCTATCCCAGTATCAGAAACTTTACACTCGACCCTTTTTTTGCTCTTGCGCGATATGCGCACAGCTATGCCCCCTTTCTCAGTAAACTTGATGGAGTTGCCGATTAAGTTTACGAAAACCTGTATTAGCCGGTTTGGGTCTGCTATAATTATTGGAACATCAAAGTCAACGCTCCATGAAAAATCGAGACCTTTCTCCTTTGCCGCCTCCTCAAGCGCCTTTATGCTAGGGCTGTCGTACAGCGCCTTGAAGTCCACCTCCTTGAGGTCGAGTTTAACCTTTTTCGCCTCTAGCTTCGCTGCATCGAGCACTTGCTGTATTATAAGCGTGAGCCTATCAGATTCGTCGAGTATAGTTTTCACAAACCCTTTTTGTTCATCGCTTAGAGCCCCAAACTCTCCGCTATAGAGCAACTTTGAAAATCCCTTTATAGCTGTGAGGGGGGTTTTAAGCTCATGCGAGATGTTATATATGAACTGTGATTTGAGCTCGCTGGTCATCCTTAGTTTCTTTATCTCATTATCCTGTTCGCGCAATGCGGCCTCCTGATCGCTCAGCTGCCTCTTTGTCTGCAGCTCATGTATTACTACAAGATACTCGATCTCGCCTGCTTCTGCAGTTTTCATAAGGCGCATCGAATGCGTTGCAGGCAGGAGCTCGCCGTTCCTCTTCCTCAGCGTGATATAAGAGCCGTCTACCTTCCTACCATTCCTAACGTATGCTATATCCCTGTCAAGCACATCCGAATCGTTATAAAATAATTTTAACTCCTTGCCCAACAGCTCCTCCCTTTTGTACCCCAGCACTGATTCAATAGGCATGTTACAGTCGGTTATATAACCGAGGCTGTTTACCTTCATTATTATATCGGTGGAGAGTGAGATAAAATCATCAAGCATCGCACCTACGTCTTTTATATACTTTTCAGCGTTGGAACTAACCAATAAAGCGAAATAGCTAAATGGCAGTCGCAAAAAAACAGAATGGACATGGGTGTTGCCTGATTTGCCGAGTGGAAGATCCATGGTTTTCTCAATCCATGCTCCTTCGCCAAGAGACTTGAGCTCAGCCGCAAACGTTTCCCTATCCTTCTCCTCAACCAGGTCAAAGAACTGTTTTCCGTAGATCATGCTCTCGGGATAATTGAGCATCTTCTCGGTGTCACCATATACCTTGCTTACAGAAAAGCTGCTATCAAGAAGCATCATGCATATGTATTCTGTGGTGGAAGATGCCGATGCGATGGCAGAGAGGATCTCGGAATTGGTTTCGTCAGAGGCAATTAGGTAGGTAGTGTTGTTGCTTACGCTTTCTGCATAGAATGAGTAAAGCCGCAGGCTGCCGTCCGGAGACTTTATCATCGACCTGAAAGTGGAGTGCTGCCTTGAAGCCTGCAGGATCTTAGTCATCTCTATTCCAAGAGAGCTCACGTTGGTTCCTTGCACTATGCCGAAGTGCCTTATTGCAGGCTTGTTGAACTTGATTACTGTACCGTCAGTCGCAACAAGTAGCTGTGGAAAGGGGGCGTTGAATGCAGCATCGAAATATCCAGCAAGCCTTATGTTCATGCTGCTCTCCGCCTTGTACAGAAGCGCAAACCCAAAAATATATGAGGCAAAGGTTACGCTGTTAACGAGATCCTCCGTGAATTTATTTTCTTGCTCTGATAGCATCTCGATTATGGTTGTTACTCTGCCATTGGAGACTATAGGTAATACTGAACAGCTACGGTAGCCTTTATTTTTGTACTCTATCAGCTCGGGAAATGCGGAGTATTCGCTCAGTTGATTGTCTACGTAAGCCTTATTTGTATTAGAAACGTATTCCAACAGCGAGCCGGACGCCTTGCCTTTGTAAAGGCTTACGGCTTTGACTTTACTTATGCCAAAAAGCGTTGAAATAGAAGAAGAAAACTTTTCAAGCAGCTCATCTTCGCTCGCGGAGCTATTTATTATAGGCAATATCTCTGAAATAATCCTATTAAGGAGGATTTCTGAAGCCATTAGGTCTACCGTTTACCTTTTTACGCACAAAGCAAAAACAACACATAAGTAATATCAGCAAAAGAATTTATATTATCTTTGAAAGTATATGAAATCGCAATATATGCTAGTGCGTTTTGTGACAGAGAAAATTAAGAAGGTAACTGCTGGAGTGTTCCTTATAGATGGAAAATTAGCCACGCGCAACGCCGTAAAGGGTTCCAGGGTATACAACGAAAAATTGGTGGATAAGGCAGGAGTAGAGTATAGGCTATGGAATCCGTATAGGAGCAAGCTAGCTGCTGCTATACTAAAAGGGCTGAAAAACTTTGCAATAAAGGAGGACAGCACTGTGCTTTACCTGGGCGCAGCAACAGGCACCACAGTAAGCCACGTAAGCGATATAGCAAAATCTGGAGCAGTGTATGCTATTGAATTCTCTGAAAGGAGCATGCGCGAACTTTTAAAGGTATGCGAGAAGAGAAAAAATATACTTCCTATACTTGAAGATGCAAGATATCCAGAAAGGTATGCCAAACATATAGCTAGGGAGAGTTGCGATGTGCTCTACCAAGATGTATCTGCGAAAGAGCAAGCCGAGATACTGCTTAAGAACGCAGACTTCTTGAAAAGAGGAGGCACAGCATATTTCATAATAAAATCCCAAAGCATTGATGTGTCAAAAGATCCCGCAAAAGTGTATGAAAGAGCATTAAACGAAGCCGGTAAAAAGTTCGACGTGGTTGATACGATCCAGCTAGAACCATACGATACGCTGCACCTGTTCGCCGTACTGAAAAAAAGGCAATAGGCCACAACTATTAGCTGGAGATCGTAATAAGATAGAGGAAAATAAGGCAGAGAGTAAGAAAGTATTGCTTGAGAGAGTTATACCCTCCTGCCTCTTCTGCCACCGGGCCTTCTCGTGGTGTCTGTGGGTATTGGAGTTACATCTTCTATTTTATTTATCTTAAGGCCGCTCCTTGCGAGCACTCTGAGCACTGCCTGTGCGCCAGGCCCTGGTGTTTTCATACCATGACCGCCTGGGGCTCTGATTTCTACGTTTATGTTTGTAATTCCTTTGTCTTTTGCCTCAGATGCAACCTTGTACGCAGCCTGCATCGCAGCATATGGAGAGCCCTGTTGCGAATCTGCGTCTACCATCATTCCGCCGCTGCCTACTGCAATTGTTTCAGAACCACTTAGATCAGTCAATGTGATAAGAGTGTTATTCTTCGAGGAATAGATATGAGCCACTGCGATTCTCTCAGCTTTTGGCGCAACGCGCGGCGCCTCCATCGCCTTTTCCTCGTACGACACTTCTTTCTTCTTTACCTGCTGCTTTTGTTCAGCAGGTTTTGCAACTGCAACTTTTTTAGCCATAATCGCACCTCTTCAGTAGCTTTTTCAGGTCATGCTACAGAAGCCCCCTCTTCTTCCTCAGTAGCGGACTGCTCAGTTTCTGCGCTTGAGACTGGAGCATCGGCCTTGGTCGAAGTAGCGCGCTCTGCGGCGGTTGTGCCTGCATTGATATCTATATTCTTATAATATCCTACTCCGGCTTCCTCCCCTGTGCTTACCATATAGCCTGGAATTGTTACCTTCCTGCCATTTATCGCTATATAGCCATGTGTGACAAGCTGCCTGGCTTGCAGCATGGATTTAGCAAGCCCCTTTCTGAAAACTATTGACTGAAGACGCCTTTCGAGAAACCTCCGGTCATCAAGATCCAGCAGAGCATCTAGATTTGCGCCTGGCTGCAAAACTCCGAGCTTCACAAGCCTGCTTATAATCCCGCTCTCCTTGCTCTCCTGCTTCTGCGAAAGTAGAGACTGTACATTGCGCCTTATCTTGCTAAGTTCAGTTTGCACCTTCCACACTTCCTTCATGCTGCTAAGGCCATACTCACGGATTAAGGATCGGTCAAAAGCGATTCTCTGGCTGCTCCACATGTTCTTTGGTTTCTCGTATTTTCTTCTGCTGCGCCTTGGAGCACCCATTCAATCACTTCTTTGCTTCGCTTCCTTTGCCTGAGGTCTGTGCAGCCTTCTGCGCAGCTATTACAGTCTTCTTCATTACTCCAACTGTTGCGCCCTGCCTGCCTGTGGATCTAGTGTGTTGTCCGCGAACCTTCTGCCCATACTGATGCCTGAAGCCTCTCCACGTTCTTAGAGAAACATCCCGGCCCACATCCTGCCTCACGGCGAAAAGAAGATCGTTGCCTACAATGTGTATATCTTTTCCGGTATCAAAATCCTTACGTCTGTTAAGCATGTATTTAGGTATGCCGTACTGCGTTGGTTCTTTTATTATCTTTTCTATGTTCTCCACAGTTTCATCGCTCAGCGAGCCAATAGGTGTTTGCTTCGAAATCCCTAGCTTCGCCTCTACGGCGATAGCAAGCGCGTGTGACATGTTGTGGCCCAGGCCCTTAACAGACTGGAGTGCGCGCTCTACCCAAAGCTTACCGTCGATGTCCTTGCCTGCAAGCCTCACGATTGAAGTAGTCTTATTCTCCTTGTTATCTTTGAGATCATGATGTTGATCTGCCAATATAAGCACCTTACCAAACCAATAAATTTGGAAATTTGGCTTTCACTACGCCAGGGCTGGGATATTCATAAACTCTTTGCGCAAAAGTCTATTTTGAACCCAGAAGGCTCCGAAGAGCCATACGCTCTCAAGCAAACAACTCCAGGCGTACGCGTTACCAGTTTCCGCCACCCTGGCATAGTTACTAAACAAATTTCGGCAAGCAAATATATATGATAGAAAGGTATTTAACTTATTCGTATTCTCTCGACTGATGTATTTCTAAAAGGCACATTTTGCGGGCCCGGTGGGATTTTCACAGCTTCACGATTAAATCTCTCATCGAGAAGTATTTTGAACCCACGACTGATGGGTTAAAAGCCCACCACTCTGGCCAAGCTGAGTTACGGGCCCGCTGCAACTTTGCACTGTGCACTTTATTTTGCGCCAAGGCTTAAATATTTTGAGGGTTGAGCTGTTCAACATAATGTGCATGATGAAAAGGTAGCCTAAACGCAATATAGGCTAAGCCATATAGGCTAAGCCAACTACTTGCTGCTAGCTGCGGATTCGGATAGATACCCCATGATTAGATTGAAAAGTGATGCTCCGAAAACTAACGAAATAGGCAAGGCGGTAAAGACCCCATTTTCACTCGAAAACGAAGAGTGCAAAACTTCAAAGATAAGAGAGCTTGTGACCGTAGCTGCAAGAACCGATTCCAAAATTCTTTTCTGATACGTGGAGGACAATACTTTGATCACGTTTCCGGCATTACTTCCCTTAAGATTTTCTATATGCAAATTTATGTGGCTGTCGACACCCAACTCAAGAGTTTCTAATATTGTATTGGGCAAATCAAAATTATTATTTATGAATATGCTTGCAATGAGAGCACTTGCTTTGTGCCTCCCAAAACTTTCTTTACCCAAATCTACGTCTTCATCCTTTCTAAGTTGTGAGCGCATTAACATATACGGCAAAACGCCATTTGAGTTGTTTCCAAGAACTCTTGAAATTATATTTTGGCTGCGCTGCGGCTCTGGGAGAGATCTAGTAACAAAAGCAGACCCAAAGAGATTTGCAGAGGCTTCCTCAACCCATTTCGGAGATTGTTTACCCGGTAGTCCTTTCTCTTTAATAATACTATTGCGAACAAAATGGTAGAATTCGTGGGCTATCACAAACTCGAGAAGTTCATAGGAGCCTGGATTGACTTCACTGCGCAGAAGCACAGAATGCCGGATAAATATTTCATTGCTATACTCAGGACTGAAGAATCCAATAGTTTTCAGGTTTTCCGAAGGATTGCGTGAGAGATTGATATGGAACATACTGCCTTCATCTGGATTAAAATACGCCCTTAGCTTAGGCATGGGAGCGTCTTTTCCCGTAGTGCTTCTATAGAATCCGCGCACCTCTTCAAGGATTTTTTCGGCTCTGGGAAAAAGGGGTTTACCGTCTACCTCCTCGAATACCAATACCATTTTGTGTCACTGCGTCATTAGTGAAGCGCATTTTATCTGCTGTTTGTTTTGATATTTATACTTTTCTTTTGGGTTCTTTATAGATTTTTGTATTTTTGCAAAGCTATTTCTTTTTTGATTTCTATATGTTTTGATATCAATTTAGCTTTCGTGAACTGAGGGTGTTAGATTGAATAATTTGGTCATATATACCGATGGTGCTGCAAGGGGTAATCCTGGGCAGAGTGCATCTGGCTATGCAATATATGAAAACGGCAGGAAAATCGCAAGCGATGTGTTTTACAATGGTATAAAAACCAACAACTATGCAGAGTATGTTGCGGTAATCAAGGCCCTAGAATGGTGTGCAAAGAACTTTGATCCTGGCTCCAGCAAGATAGAGCTGTTTTCTGACAGCACGCTCGTTGTGGGCCAGCTTGCCAAAGGCTACAAGGTCAAATCAGCGAATATAAAACCGCTACATGAAAAGGCCGCAAAACTTTCGAAAATGTTCTACAGCATAAACTTCAAAAACGTACCGAGAGAGAACAGGGGTATAAGCGATGTAGACAGTTCGCTGAACCGGTTCCTTGACAAGAAGGAGAAAAAGGCATAAATGCACTGCTACTGTGTATAAACAAAGTTTATAAATATTATTGAATTGAAGTGTAAATTAGG
Organism: Candidatus Micrarchaeaceae archaeon; assembly: GCA_038876335.1. Taxonomy (GTDB): domain Archaea; phylum Micrarchaeota; class Micrarchaeia; order Micrarchaeales; family Micrarchaeaceae; genus JAKATY01. The sequence continues at coordinate 9,592 of JAVYYS010000015.1, forward strand.
GCTGGCTACCAAAGAATGAGAAGCATGGCGGGAGATAGTGAAGAGCAGAAAACTGAAGAAGACTTGGCAAAAGAGCATTGGAGGAGCGGAAATGCGTTCTTTCAAGAAGGAAAATTCCAAGAGGCCAAAGAAGAGTACACGAGTGCTATAAAGATCAAGGAAGATTACGCCGACGCGTATTTTAACAGAGCGCTTACAGAGAGGGTGCTAAACGAGTTTATGGAAGCAATGCGCGACCTTGAAAAGGTAATGGAGCTTCAGCCTAATAGCCATGATGCGCCCTTTATAATGGGAGATATAGCCGAAAGCAGAAACGATATAATAGGGGCAAGGTACTGGTATGAAAAATCACTAGCAAACAACCCTGATTTTTCAGAGGCGAAAAAGAAACTTGAAGAAATAGATATGAAGATGCACATGGGTTCGCATGTTGACTATGAATCAGAGGAGGAAGAGGAAGAAAAAATAGTGCATAAGGGCGCAGGGCGGAAGGTGGCGCAGGCCGAAGATACCGACGTAATCACAGAGGGGCAGATAAAGAAAGTAGCGTTTTACAAATCGAATATAAAGTTTGACAGCGTCATAGGTTCAAAGAAAGTAAAGGAATACCTTCAGGATAATGTAGTGCTTGCCATACAGCATCCAGAACTTTTCAAAAAATATGGGAAAAAGTTAGGTGTAGGCCTACTGCTCTATGGTCCGCCTGGTACAGGAAAGACTTACATGGTAAATGCAATAGCTGGAGAAGCTGGGGCTAATGTAATAATCGCAAGAATAAACCAAATAGTTGACATGTATACGGGCAACACTGAGAAGAATATACACGCGATATTCCAGCAAGCGAGGGAGAACACTCCGTGCATTATCTTTTTCGACGAACTTGACGCGCTTGGAATAAAAAGAGGCGGTGGTAGCCCTCAGGGCGAAAGCTCATCGATAAGGCTTGCGGTAAATCAGTTCCTAGTAGAAATGAATGGCGTAGAGAGCAATCCTGAAGGCATATTTGTAATAGGCGCAACTAACCAGCCGTGGGACATCGACCCTGCACTCAAAAGAAGTGGAAGGTTCGGAGACAGCTTATACATTCCTCCTCCCAAATATAGAGAGAGGGTTGAGCTGTTCAAGTTCTATACTAAGAATAAACCAAGGGCGAGGCTTAACTATGGCAGACTTGCAAGAGCCACGGCAGGGTATACTCCGGCAGATATAGAGAGAATATGCGACAAAGCGGCAATGAGGCCACTGCTCCACGAGCACAAGTTCAATAAGGAGAGAAAGCTCACCATGGGGGACCTTCTTGCAATACTTAAAGATAAGGATATGAGTGGCAGCACCCTAGACGAATGGTATGGAATGGTAAAGAAAGACGTAATAAGCTCTACAGAGACGCAAATAGTAGACGGGAAGAAGCAAGTGATAGTCAAAGAAGGTAAACTTGATCCACAGGAGAAGGTGCTTTACAAGCCGATGGTAAAAGACATAAAAAGAAATACAAATGAATTCAGAATGTGGGTTAAGAAATTTACGAGATGGTTTGCGGTTCACCTCTTCTAGCGCTACAAATTAACCTTTGCGATATTCTTCGATCAGAAAGGCCTTAGCCGGGAATCGGACCCGGTCTTGAGGATCCACAGTCCTCCGTGCGGCCATTACACCACTAAGGCCGTCTTCAAATTTCCGCAGAGAAATATTGTGCCGTAAACTAATTTAGCTTTATGGTTGAGTAGAGCGTAGGACGCAGGCTGCTCTTTATTACAACTACACCGTTGCTTTCGCTCGCCGAAAGGCCGTCGGCAGCGGCCGACGCTTCAACAGCTACGAGCCAACCCGAGAGCTGCAGGGGAGTGGAATTAGATGAGGGAATGCTGATTCCGAC